>CALFIU010000185.1 GCA_937877455.1 uncultured Bacteroidales bacterium | reverse complement strand
TGGAAATAAGGAGGCGAGGTATGTGGATGTGAGGTGAAAAAAAGTTTTGTGGAATGTTAAAGGTTGGGATATGATTTTTCCAATATAACAATTGTACAAAGGTGTAATTGAATAAAAATAAAAATTTCAATAGAACAATCAAAACATTTTTAATTATGGCAAAGACTACAAAAGAGGAACATAAGGAAATTGTTTTACAAAAAAGAGCGTTGGCAAAATTGATTATGGAAAAAATAGGCATGAGTTATAATGAGTTTATTGAAGATGCCGAGGCTCGGTTGTTGGCGGAATATGCTGATATACTTACCCAAGCAGAGCGCAAAAAATATGGAAGTAAAATAGTATTTGGTGATGATTTAAAAAAAGATAGATTGACTATAACAAAAGCAGATTTTACCACAATTCGTGGCAAAATGATAATCTATCTTTCTGACGGAGGTTGCGTAACATTGCCAGTTTCCAAAATTCCAGCTATAAAAAAACTTCCACTTAAAGTTAGGCAACAATACTTTATTATAGATGGTGTTTACGTTGGATTTTTGGGACATCCCTACACCTATTACATTCATAAGTTCCTTTATTGATTATTCGATTTCCTAAAAATAAATTTGCTTTTCTCAAATTTTAGTTTTTTTGAGGGACACGTTAATTTCATTTGAACAACGAATTAAACGAATAAAACGAACAAATTAATTAAACAAATAATTTAAAATCAACAAGTTAATTTTAAATTTTACGAATTTAACAAATAAACTTCCACTATATTTATATTCGTTTAATTCGTTGTTAAAAAAATCAAATTCTATGTCTGTTTTGCAGTAATTGAGTTTTAAGGGTTGAAAAAGTTAAGGATAGAAAGCTCTATACCATTTTCTCTTGCTCATTCGATTGATTTTCTATCACCAAATCTTTTGAGTTCTTCATCGGTTGGATTGAAATCATATATTGTTTTCATAGTATTAATAGTTATAGATTTTTTTACTGACATTTCAATTAATATTAATCAAAACATATTTCTTCTTTTCCTTCTTGTAATATATATTTGTTTATTCCATGCCATCTTGCTGCAACGTTAGAAAATGATGAGTAATAGCTTCCATATATTTTCCCACACATCGAGAGATGGCATAAATCAACCATCGAATCAATAATTGCTGTTTTATTAGCTCTGTCTAATGAATTTTTTTTATGAATTATAATATTTTTTGGAAATTGTTTTATTATATTTTTTTCTTCATTTAAGTCATCAGTTGCCAAATAAAACATTTGGTTAGGATTTATTGCTAAATCTTCTTTTATTTTACTTATAAATAATTTTGTCGGCGAATACTTTGTACTAACCCAATTGTCTGTTCTTCTTATATGAATGCCATAAACATCTTTGTTTATATTTGGATTTAGTATTTCAGAAATTTTTTTACTGGGTTTAAAATATTTATAATCCAAACTGCGTATAATATTCATACAAGAATATATCAAAACATTTTTGTCCTTTAATTGTTCTATTGCGTTTCCTATATCTTGCCATATTTCATTTTGAATTTTATTATCATCAATGTAAATATGGTTGATTTTTTTTATGATGTGTCTGTATAATTTATACATGTATCCATATCCATCAAATTCGATAATTTTAGCAGAAATTGGCAAGAACAAGTCAGAAAATTTGGCGTATAAGTCTGCATTTCTAACCCAAATTATTAGTAATTTAGCGTTTATCTTATTAGCTAATTCTACCGCTCCAGCAATTGCTCTCATCCTGTTGGCTAAACCTGCGTATGGTTCAATGATGACATAGTTTCGCATGATATTTTTAGTCAATTAAACATTATTTAGTTGAAGTTTTATATCTTGTACATTTTTTTCATTATACATTCAAAGATTTTAGATGTTGTTTCCACATAAATATTAATTTCTTATTTCCGCGTACTTTTTTTGAACTTATTCCACATAAATATTTTATTTTTACTTCAGGGTGATATAAAATTTTGTAGTCTTCTTTTTGACATTGTAGAGTGATTATTTGTTCTTCTATATACATAAATGTACCTGGATAAAAGGCGTATTTTCTATTATTAATATCTTTTTGAGAAGATATAACAAGCACCATTTAGAACAACATTTTTTTGGACAATATGTATTTTTTCTTCAATAATTGTTATATTGTTTTTGTTGTCATTCTTATTGACTATTTTTTTATATATTGATGGTAATTGGTATCTCAAATATAAAAAAAGCACGGAAAAAACTATCTGCCGTGCTTTTTTCACTTTTCTTAGAACGCCGACGGTTTCAATCTCAATCCAGCCTTTTCGTCGAGACCAAACATGATGTTCATGTTCTCGGTTGCCTGTCCTACTGCGCCTTTTACAAGGTTGTCTATGACAGACTGAACGAGCAATTGGTCGCCTTCTTTCTTTACGGAAACGATGCACTTGTTGGTGTTGACTACTTGTTTGAGGTAGAGATTGCCTTCGTAAAAATGCGTGAAAGGCTCGTCCTTGTAACAATTGCGGTAAATCTCTTTAACCTCGTCTTCGGTTTTGTCAGTTGTGAACCAAACACTTGCAATGATTCCGCGTGTAAAGTCGCCACGGTAGGGAATGAAGTGAATCGGCTTTTGGAGCGACTGCATCAGGAGGTCTTTGGTCTGGTTGATTTCAGCCAAATGCTGGTGCGTGAAGGCTTTATAAACCGAAAAATTGTTGTTTCGCCACGAGAAATGACTTGTTGCCGAAAGTTTCTGACCTGCGCCGGTGCTGCCCGTAACCGCCGAAACTTGGATGTCGCTCTGAATGATTCCCGCTTTGAGCGACGGAACGAGTGCCAACTGAATGGCTGTTGCAAAACATCCAGGATTTGCCAACTTGCTGCAACTCTTGATTTTGTCGCGGTTGATTTCGGGAAGTCCATAGACAAAACCAGTGTCGCCAACGCGGAACTCGTTGGTCATGTCGATGATTTTTACGTCGTCGGGAAAATTGTATTCCGCCAAGAGTTTTCCCGTCTCGCCGTGGGCGGTGCAGAAAAATACAACGTCAGCCTTTTCGGTTGGCTGTTCGGCAAATTTGAGTTCGGTGTCGCCAAAAAGATCGGCGTGGACATCGTAAACCGGTTTGCCAAAATTGCTACGGCTCACCGCCCAAACTATCTCAACGTCAGGGTGATAAGTCAAAATTCTAAGAAGTTCGCCGCCGGTGTATCCCGCTGCGCCGATGATTCCTACTTTTATCATGTTTTTATATAATTTTTTTGTCTTTTGTGTTTTCTGTGCTTTCCGTGTTAAAAATTTTCACTTAGTTACTTAGCCGCCGCGCCTGTTTCTTGGGGAATGGCAATCGGTTCTGCCTTTTCGGTTTCGCCGTTGATGCTGATTATCACCTGATAAGCCTTTTCGCCGTCTTCGCTTTCGGTGAGCGGACAGAGCAATGTGCCGAGAGTTTTCACAGCCTCGGTATTCGCCATGCGAATCATCTTGGTAGTATCGCAGGTCTTCAAAGCGTGAACCTCTGCATCGCGCAGAGCCTCTTTCATGTCGTTTTTGTTTTCCCAGTTGATGAGCGACTTGGTCTCGCTGACGATGTTGAGGCTGTCGGAAGGTATTGTCAGCGACTGCATCGTTGCGCTTGGGAGGTTAATCCTCACGATGTTGGTGTTGGAATCGACGCTGATTTTCGCCTTAGCCAAATCCACCGCAAAAGCAATTGTGGCAGAATACTTTACGGTGAAACTCTTGGTGCCGAGTTTGTCGAACCAACTGTTTCCCGTTTTGTAACTTTCTGTGCGAGTTATCTGCCCTTCCAACTGATACTTGGCGGAAGTCAATTCGCTGCAAGTCAAGAGTTTTTCTTTCAAAACTTCCTCGTTGATATGCGTATCAGCCTTTACAAACTTGTTCATTTTCGACAAATAGACGCAAACACTGGCTGCCAATATCATGCCAATAGTCAAACCTATTAAAAATCTGTTCATGGTAGTTTTATGTATTAGTTAAAGTTTTGGCAAATGTAAATAATTATTTGGTTTGTTAACACAAATTTATAAAATTTGCCTTTGTAAAAAATATTTGTTAATATTGAAACGATAAAATTTTTATTATGGATAAAGAAATTTATTCGAGTTCGCAGCTTATTGACTATATTTTAGAAATTGGTTTTTTGCCACTTTTGAATAGTGGGATAAACGGTTTTTGTGCAGAATTGATTGTTTCGCCCGATTGTCGTTACACACAATTTGAAGATGGAGGTTGGGATTGGCCGCTTTGGAAATGGAAAGGAGATATTATTCGTAGTGGAAATATTGTGTATGGAAAGTTTTTTAACAAGAAAGCAGGGTTTATTAGTCTAAATTTTTGGCCAGAGTTTTGTAATTATAGACGAAGCAAAAATGTAAATTTGTCTAACGATGCGGTAGAGCAAACCATTTTGGAGATTGTACAATTTAATGGTGCCATGCTTGTTGCCGACATAAGAAAACAATGTGGTTTTGGTGGTGAAAAAATGCGACACACTTTTGATTCGTATATTTCAAAACTTCAACAACGTTGCCTACTTGTTACCGAAGATTTTGTCTATAAAAAAGATCGTCATGGAAGAGATTATGGATGGGGTAGTGCTGTTGTTAATACTCCCGAAAAACTTTATGGAAAAGAGAATTGCATTTCCAATAATTCTCCTTCAAAATCGTTTGAAATAATGGCCAACCATTTAAAAGATAAGTTTCCGCAATTTACAATGCAGCAAATTTCAAAATTGCTGGGTTAATTGTGGATATATTCTTTTAGTTCGTCTTTTATTTTTTTTATGGCTATTGTCATTTGATTTTCTACTGTTTTTTCAGATATGTCCATTTCAATAGCAATTTGAGCATTCCTTTTACCTTCAAAACGGCTCTTTATAAAAATCATTTTGCATCTTTCGGGAAGTTTGTCAACAGCTTTTCTAATGTTTTCTGCTATGTCTGGTTCTGAGGTTTCATAGCCAGAATTGAGGTTGTTTGCCAATTGGTCTGCTGCAAAACGGGCGTATTTATCTTTAATTTTTTCGTGTTTTATTTTGTTTAGACATGCGTTGGCAGTCCAACGATAAAGATACGACTTAAGAGAAATGTTGATGTCGGCTGCATCGGCTTTTTCCCAAAAACTTACAAATATATTTTGGACAATTTCTTCTGCTTCCTCTATATTTCGCAAGTATTTGGCGGCAAAAAGCATAAGTTGGCGATAGTAAGTTTTAAATAATTGTTCAAATGCTTGTTTGTCGCCGTGTTTTATTTTTTCTAAAAGTTCAAAATCGTCCATTGTTGCAAAAAATTTTACAAAAATAGATTTTTTTTGTATATTTTACCGAATGTTTTAATTCTTTATAAATTTATATGAGTTTTTTTTGTCTTGTGTTATTATTGTAAAAATATAAATTCCTTGTTTTAAGATACTTACATCAATTTCCACTTTTTGGTTAGACAATAATATTATTTGTCTTTTTTGCCAAATTATTTTTCCTTCAACGGTACTTATATAAATCACCGCATTATTATAACTTTGTCCTGCAACAAAATTTATTGTATTGTTGGCAGGATTGGGAAACAGATAATTTTTTATAGTTTCTGGTTCAATTGGTTCTACGGCAGTTTTATTTTGTTGAATATTGTTTAATACAATAGTATTGGCATAATCAGAAACTTCCTCATTTTCAAATATATTCTGGACATAGAAACTAAAAATTCCACGTCCGTCAACAGTGTGTGCATATTCGGTTGAATCTTTGTCCATAATTGTTTTTACAAGTTCTCCATTGCAAAAAACATTGTATCCAATTGGCATGTTGTTTTGAATTATGGAAGTATCCAACATTATTGAAAAATCGTCAATCAACAAAGCAGTAGAAGCTCCGCTTGGTGTTATATTGTTGATGTTTATGTAAATAGTTTGTCCAACATATTCTGTAAGAGAAAGTTTATAGAGTTTCCATTCTTCTGTTATGTCAAAATCTTCAATTGTTGAGTAGTTGGTAGCCTTGGTATTTTGCGAAATTTTTAGTTTAGAAATGCCACCCACCGACTTAGCATAAAAATATATTGCAGAGTTTTTGCTAATGGTTATTTTGGGTAATGTGAGATAATCGTTGGCTTGTTGTACGTTGGGCGTAAAACTTGCTATACAATTTTGACCGTTATAAGCAGCAAAATCTCCATCTGACGAAATCACTTTCCAAGCGTAAGCACCGCCATCGTTTATACCATCAACGTTTTTTGTGTCGTAGCCATCAATATCCACGTCAGCCAAAAATACCGATAAAAGGTCTTGTGTTGTTGCAGTGTTTTCAAATCCACATTCAAAATCTGCAGTTTTCCACCAAAGTTTTGCTATTGTACTATCGTTGTTCCAAATGCCAGAAACAAATGGTGAAGGATAGTTAGTTATTTCTAAGTTGCTGTGTTGTTGTTGGTCTGTGTCTGGACTTAAATAATGTTTAAGTTGCTGAGTGGTGTCGCTACTGGCTTGCCAAGCCTTGCTTATCATTTGAAAATAATCATCTTTCGCAGAACTACAATCGGCAAATCCTCCGCTGAGTATTCCTATTATTTGTTTGTTTTTGTTTATTAACGGAGAACCAGACGAGCCGCCTTCTGTTGTTCCAACGTCCCATTTTTTTATGTGCCAATGTGAATTTTCTTTGTATTGCGTTTCGTCGTCATACTCGTTGGGATATGATGAAATTTCTACTGCTGGGTAGCTAATGGATATTTTTTTGTAATTTCCTTGTGGGTGGTGTATGCATACAACCGAATCGTAGTTTTCTGATTCAACTGTTGTCCAACCAAGGTAATTGGCTTGATAACTATGTGGTGGTTTGGAACTTAGTTGTAGCAATGTGAAATCATAGTCGGGATATTCTGTTGTGCCGTATTTTGTACGTGGCGATGTAGCAACAAGGGTTGCTCCGCTAATTGTTTGGTTTGTTTGGGCTACATTTAGTCCACCGCAAGTTGTTTTTTCGTAGTTAAAATAAAAAACAGTGTTTTTAGCTTCGCTTTGGCTACAAAGACAATGTGCAGCCGTTAAAAAATATGGTGTGCTATCGTTTTTGGTATTGTTCACTAATGCCCCTGTGCAGAGATAAACTTGGTTTTTGTCGGTTATGGTGTAACGACAAATTGCTTGTTTAATTTCTTGATAATCAGTATTTTCAAAACACGATACATCTTTTTCTGTTTCGCAAATCGAAGATGAAGATTTTGATAGATTATCTATTTGTTTAAAAAGATTGGCGTAGTCGTAACATATACTTTTTATTTTAAAAGTTTGTTGTCCAGAATTTTTTGGAGCATATAGTATTATTGTTATGCTGTCGCCCTCAATTTGTGATGTAAGCAATTGTTTTTCAGGAGTGTTATTAATGTTGGTTAAAGCACCGAGTGTAATATTTTTCCCTTCGATGTATAGTTCTACACCATTTTTTAGTTCAATATCGTTAAAAAGTATTCCCAGTGAATACGCATTTTTGGCGCAGATGTTTAATTTATAAATATTTACGGTGTCAATATCTGTTAAAATGGCATTTTCAAAAAAATCGGTTTCGGTATCTATTATTTTACCGAAATAAAATCTTCCGTTAGACTGGTCTGTGTTTTTTGTGGCTGATGGTGGTTTAATATAAATAGTTTTGTCGGCAATGTGGTTGTAGTTGTTTATATTAAAATGTCCTTTGCATGTTATTTGTGCATTGGCAGAGCCGATAATTATTGATAGTATAGCAAAAATAAAAATCTTAATTCTCATGTTTTGAAAAATTTATTTAAACAAAGGTATTAAAAAAATGCAAATGAAAAAAAGTTTTTTAATTTTGCGATGCGGTTTTCCGCCTTTATGGTAATGTTAGAAAAAATTATATCAAAAGTGAAAAATTACATATTATTAGCATTGTTCTGTTTTTTGTTGCCTTATAGAATTTTGGCACAAGAAATTCAAAAATCTACTACTTTTGTACAACTTTTTGGTACAAAATATTACCTTCATACAGTAAAAGATGGCGAAACTCTATCGGCCATCGCCAATGCTTATGGTGTTACGGTTTCTGAAATTGAAAGGCAAAACAAGGATAAAGTGGGCAAAATAGAATCAGGAGTGTTACTAAAAATTCCTGTAATGGCATCCAACTCAACTCCGGGTTATACACAACAATTTGTTTATCATACAGTTGCAAAAAAAGAATCACTTTATTCTATTTGTAAACAATATTCCACCACGGAAGAAAATATTTATCAACATAATCCTGCTGCTAAAAACGGTTTACAAGCAGGCATGGTTCTTAAAATACCCGTTGGCAATGCTATTCAGCCAGATAAACAAGATACAGAATTTTATTATCATACTGCTAAACAAAACGAAACATTATTTTCTATGAGCAACCATTATGGTGTTGAGATAGAGGATATTATGCGTTATAATCCATCATTACGAAATGGTCTTAGACCAGGAATTATTGTTAAAATACCAAAAAATAACTATAAAACAGAAAACAACGATAATGATGAAAATCAGAATGTTGTTGAAAATACAGAAGAAGCAGCTCGCACAAGAGCACGACTCAAATCTGATTACACGCCATGCGAAAGTTATTATTATCGACGTGGCACTCCGATAAAAGTTGCGTTGATGTTGCCACTTTTTATTAATGATAATTATCAACTTAGTGAGGATTTGCGCCAATCACCATCAAAAGGACAGCTTTACAAAAATTCGGAAAAAATTTACGAGTTTTATGAAGGTGTAATGATGGCAGTTAGGGATTTACAACAACAAGGCAAAACAATTGAACTATATGTTTATGACACAGAAAATAGTTATGCAAAAACAGGCGAAATTCTTTCGCAAAGTACGCTTAAAACGGTAGATTTAATTATTGGACCACTTTATACCGACAATGTTGTTAGAGCTGCTAATTTTGCCAACGACAACCAAATAGCATTGGTATCTCCATTTGCACAAAAACGTGACATTTTGCTTAATAATCCTTATGTTTTTCAAGTTAATCCACAAAATGCTACGGCAATAGTTAGTGTTGCCGATTATTTTGCCAACATGCCCAATGCGTCGCTTGTGGTTATTCACAATGGAACGTCAGAGGAAGAAACAGTAATTAAAAGTTATCGTCAAAACCTTGCCAACTCTTATTTTGCCGAGCGTAATGTTTCTGAATTGCCTTTTAAAGAGGTTAATTATCGAAACGGTGGCATTTCAAGAGTGCAAGAAGCCATGGCTCCTAACAAAACCAACATAATTCTTATGCCTTCTACAAAAGAAGAATTTATAACTAAAGTAATCAACGAACTTACTGTTTTGCAGAAAAATAACAAATACGATATTGTGCTTTATGGTTCACAAAATTGGGAACGTTATAGCAATCTTGATGTGGAATTTCTTCAAAGTATGAATTTCCATTATAATACAACCAACTATGTTAACTATAGCAACGAAACTGTTAAGAATTTTGTTAACGAGTTTAGAAATAGGTTTAATGTAGAGCCTTCGGTTTATGGTTTTACAGGCTACGATGTTGCTAAGTATTTTATAGGCGAAGTTGCTCGTCATGGAAAATATTTTGAGTTTTGTGTAGGAGGCAAATACGAGGGTCTTTCTACTCGTTTCGATTTTAAACGTGTGAGCGAAAACGGTGGTTTTGAAAATAACTCTACGTTTATTCTCAAATATAACAGCGATTTTGAACTTGAGCAAATGAACAAGTAATTTTTTTTAATACGTAAAGAACTGAATACACGAAAATTTTAATTAGAAATATCAAAAAAGAGGAAGTCGGACGATTTCCTCTTTTTTGATAGAATGCTTACTTTTTTTTAACTAATTTTGGGGGATTTTGGCTTTAGTGTTGTCATAAAACAAAACTAAAGGTTATGGAAAATGATGAAAACATAGAAAAAGCCCTCAAATATTTGTTTGGCAAAATGTCAAACGAAGAAAAACAGGATTTTGAAAAGTCGCATTTGGAAAACGAGGACGCATTTAACGATATAATGCTTTTGTGTCAAATAGAAAATAGTTTGCAACCTTCGCAAACAGACGATGAAGCATGGAAAAAAGTAAATGAAAAATTAAAACCAAAAGCACGATTTAAGATACTTAAAAGTATAGTTTGGGCAGTGGCAGCGGCTGCAGCAGTGATGTTTGTTTTTGTTAAAATGCCTTCTAACAATCCTAAAATGCTTAAATATACAGCATCCTCGGTTTGCGAAGTTGTAAATTTGCCTGATGGAAGTGTTGTTTGTCTCAACAATGGTGCTACAATTGAATATCCACAAAACTTCAATAAAAATAGAATTGTAAAATTTAATGGAGAAGGTTTTTTTGATGTTAAACATGACGAAAAAAGCAAATTTGTAATAGAGACATCTCAAGCCAAGGTTACTGTGCTTGGTACAGAGTTTAATCTTAATACATCGTTAGATAAAAATGTAATAGTTTCGGTTACAGATGGTTGTGTTAGAATAGACAACAACAACAGCAGTGTTACTGTTGGCAAAAACGAGCAAGCAACGGCGCAAAATGGTAAAAAGTTTCAAAAAACAAAAATCTCAGATGCTCCACTTCAATGGCAGGCTCAATTGCTCGAATTTAAAGATTGTAAACTCGAAAAAGTAGCAGAAAAACTATGTTATGTTTATGGCCAAGAGATTGTGTTTGATAGCAAAGAAATAGCCAATTTGAAATTAACATCGCGTTATCAAAATTCAAATTTTGAAGATATAATGCTTGGTATTTCGGCAGCGTTTAACATTAAAGTAGAAAAAAGTCCTGTTAGCGGAGTTTGGGTAATTGGTGGCAAATAAAATAGAATGTTATGTTAAAAAAAATTATGTTAATTGTCTTGTCGTTGTGTGTAAATACAACTTTCGCACAGATGAGCCTAACAAGTAAAAAGGTTTCGGTTTATACTCGCGACAACGATATTTGTGCATTGTTGGATAGAATTAGCACAAAATCGGGCGTTAATTTTACTTATAATTCCGACCTTTTACGCAATAGTAACATAACCAATGGATTGTCAAACTTAAAATACTCTGTGCCAACAGAAACATATCGTTGTAGTGATTGCGAAATTTCTGACGTTCTCGATGATGTTTTGCCACAAAATCTCGCTTATACTATAGCAGGCAATAACATCGTTATTTATGAAAGACAAAATGTCAACAACGAAAATTCAAAAATAACAATATCTGGCAATATTTATGATTCGCAAAAAAAAGAGCCGTTGCCGTTTGCTACTATTAGCCTCAACAACTCTTTTATCGGCACTATAAGCGACGAAAATGGAAACTTTAAATTATCGTTGATTAGGAAAAATCTTGATGATAGTTTAACTATTTCTTATCTTGGATATTACAACCAAACTATTTCTGTAAAACAGCTTGTAGAAAATGGTAAAAACAAGGTTGTTCTTGAACCCAAAACCTATTGTTTGCCACAAGTGGTGGTTTCGCCAAAAGACGTTACACAAATGATAAACGATGTAGCAGCCAAGGCAAAATCAAACTACGATAGACATTGCAATGTGTATAAAGCACTCTATCGCGAAAGTTATTACACCAATTCGGCATTTATTGCACGTGCAGAAGCCGAAACCGAAATATTAAAGCCAGCAGGAACAGATTTTTCTAAAACAAAAATTTCTATTACCAAAGGAAAAAAAATGGTTTCTAAACAAATGCCAGATATGTTTTTAAAACTTCGTGGCGGACCATACAGCTACATGGATATGGATTTTGTAAATAGAAGCAAAGAATTTGCAGGTCCAAATGGTACAAAATATTACGACTATTATTATGCTGGAATTGACACCGTTGATTCAAGACAATGTAACGTTGTTGAATTTTCTAAAAAAGAAAAATACGCATTGCCAAAATATAACGGCAAAATGTTTATTGACTGTAAAACCAAAGCATTAGCAAAACTCGAATTTTCTGAAATTCCAGACAGCATTGTTCGTCAAGCCAAAAACAAAAGTGGCGATACTATTGCAATAAATTTTGTAAAACTGTCTTATATAGTTAATTATAAATTTGTTGACGGAATTTGGTATTTGCAAAATTGTATTGGCACCGAAACCAGAAAAATTACAGAAAAAAACGGCGACGAAAACTATATAACTTCAATTTCACAACTTTTGATTACCGAAATTACAGGACGAAAATCGTTGCAAAAAAATGCCAAACTTTTTTCGAGAAAAGATATATTTTGGGATTTTTGAAAAAAAATAGTTTAATTTTCAATTTTCAATTTTTAATTTTTAATTTTTAATTTTTAATTTTTAATTTTTAATTATCATTGCTCGTTAAATAAAAATATTTATTTTTGCCAAAAATAAATATAAAGCAATGACAGAAGACGACGAAAAAATTGGTGTAGAAGTGTTATCATTAGAGCGAGAAGACGGCACTTCGCAAGATTATATGATTACTAATCAAATAAAATACAAAGGAACAGAATATCTTGCACTCTTGCCATATTACAACGACATTGATGAAGTAAAAAAACATTTTGGCGAAGAAAACAAAGTAGTTTTTATGAAACTATCGCAAGAAAATGGGCAGGAGGTTCTCGAAGATATTGACGATGAAAATGAATATGCCATGGTGGCACAATTGTTTGAAAAATAGCCGTTGGCAAATTTTATGATGCACTTATTTTTTAATCGTTCACTAACAACAGGTTTTTACATCGGTATAGTTGCCTCTGTAATACTGCTGACAACCAATTTTGCACCATCACAATTAAGCCAAATGGTATGTTATATGGTATTTTCTCTCGGTGTATATATAGGGCAACGCAAATATAATGCAGAAATTATTAAGATAGAAAAACAAGAGCAAAAAGTTGTTTCAACCAACAAATATTGGCATTACGTATGGTATGGAACGGTGGCTGGGATAGGCGCATCTATAATTATTTCGTTGTTTATGGTTTTGTACATAAAGTTCAACAACCCAGAATTTGGTGCAGAAACAATAGAATTGTCGCAAAAATATATCGAAAAATGGAATATTTACAGCGACATAGAACTCGAACAGATAAAGTCAATGATGCACAAGATATTTATTCCATCGTTGATTGTTTCTAACATTATAAGTTATACATTTTTGTCGTTTATGTTTTCGTTGGTAGGTGCATGGCTTACAAAAAAATATAACAATACATTTAACAACAACAATAATTAATAACAACAAATGGATATTTCCGTCATAGTTCCAATATATAACGAAGATGAGTCGCTACCAGAACTCAAAGAGTGGATTACCAAGGTAATGATTGAAAACAATTTCAGTTACGAAATAATAATGGTTGACGATGGTAGCACCGACAATTCTTGGCATGTAATAGAGAAAATGGCGCAAGAAGACAGCCATATAAAAGGTGTAAAATTTAGGCGCAATTACGGAAAATCGGCAGCACTTAATACAGGTTTTAAAAATGCAATTGGCGATGTTGTTATAACCATGGATGCCGATATGCAGGACAGCCCCGACGAAATTCCCGAGTTGTATAAAATGATAACAGAGCAGAAATATGATGTTGTTTCGGGTTGGAAGAAAAAACGTTACGATCCAATTAGCAAAACCGTGCCGAGCAAGTTATTTAACTTTACAGCTCGATTGGTAACTGGCATAAAACTCCATGATTTTAATTGTGGACTAAAGGCATATCGCAATACGGTGGTAAAAAGTGTTGAAGTTTATGGAGAAATGCACCGTTACATTCCAGTTTTGGCCAAACAGGCAGGTTTTAAAAAAATTGGCGAAAAAGTGGTTCAACACCGTAAACGAAAGTATGGTGTAACAAAATTCGGAATTGAACGTTTTATCAACGGTTTTTTAGACTTGCTAACTGTAAGCATAGTTTCAAAATTTGGTAAAAGTCCAATGCACTTTTTTGGTTTGATGGGTACGTTGAGTTTTTTTGTGGGTTTTATAATACTTGCATATCTTAGCATCGCCAAATTGTTTTTTAATGGTTGGCAAATGACCGACAGACCACTTTTCTATTTTGGATTGCTCACCATCATTTTTGGTACACAACTATTTCTTACGGGATTTACAGCCGAACTTGTTTCAAGAACATCAGCAGATAGAAATACATATTTGATAGAAAAAACAATAGGTTATCAAACAACATAATTTGATTTAATAACCAAAAAACAACAGGATAAACCAAATATTTAGCAGTTGGGTAATTGAATATTTATAAAAAAAACTATCTTTGCCCCAAAAGTAAAACTAAAAAACACATACATAAAAATGTTTGAAAGTTTATCAGAAAAACTCGAACAATCGTTCAAGGTATTGAAAGGCGACGCTAAGCTTACCGAACTTAACGTTGTAGATGCGCTCAAAGAAGTGCGTAGAGCCTTACTCGATGCCGATGTTAACTACAATATTGTAAAAGAATTTACAAACAAAGTAAAAGAAAAAGCATTAGGATCGCAGGTTGTTGGTCAACTTAAACCAGACCAATTGATGGTTAAGATAGTTCATGACGAGCTTATAGCCCTTATGGGAACATCAGAAACCGAAGTAAATCTAAAAGACAACCCCTCAATAATACTTATTGCAGGACTTCAAGGTAGCGGAAAAACTACATTTTCGGGCAAGTTTGCCAATTTCTTAAAAATGAAAAAAGGCAAAAAACCCTTGCTTGTTGCAGGCGACGTTTACCGTCCTGCCGCAATAGACCAATTGAAAGTTCTTGCCGGACAAATAAACGTTCCTGTATATACAGAAGAAGGCGGCAAAGATCCTGTTAAAATTGCCCAAAACGCAATAAAACAAGCCATTGAAAATAAAAACGATGTTGTAATAATAGACACAGCTGGTCGTACCGCAGTGGACGACATGATGATGGACGAAATTTCTCGTATAAAAGATAAAACCAAGCCAACCGAAATTTTGTTTGTCGTGGATTCGATGACTGGTCAGGATGCCGTTAACACAGCAAAAGCTTTTAATGATAGACTTAATTTTGATGGTGTAGTACTTACAAAACTCGATGGCGATACGCGTGGTGGTGCAGCATTAAGTATTAGATACACCGTTAATAAGCCTATAAAATTTGTATCTTCTGGCGAAAAAATTGATGCCTTGGATATTTTCTATCCTTCACGTATGGCAGATAGAATTTTGGGTATGGGCGACATTGTATCATTGGCAGAAAAACTCCAAAACGAATACAACGCCGAAGAAGCTGCCAAAATACAGAAAAAATTGCTCAAAGATCAGTTTGATTTCAACGATTTTCTTGCGCAAATCAATCAAATTAAAAAGATGGGTAGTCTAAAAGACTTGGCATCAATGATCCCTGGTGTTGGAAAGGCTATTAAAAATCTTGACATTGGCGATGACGCATTCAAAGAAATAGAGGCAATAATAATGTCGATGACACCTGCAGAACGCCAACATCCAGAAATTATTAATGGTAGCCGTCGAAAAAGAATAGCAGCAGGTAGCGGCACAAGTGTTACCATTGTAAACAGATTGCTTAAACAATTTGAAGAAACAAGAAAGGTAATGAAAATGTTATCTGGTGGTGGCGGAAGGCGTTTGGCTGGAATGATGAACGCTATGCGTGGCAGAAAATAATTTAAACAAAAAAACACTAAATAAGACATATAACTGCTTATTTGGTGTTTTTTTATAATGGTGAAATTTATAAAACATAAAAATATGCAACTTATCGACGGAAAAAAAATATCGGGCGACATAAAATCAGAAATTGCCCAAGAAGTAAAGGAAATGGTAGCAGCAGGAAAAACTGCTCCTCATTTGGCTGCAATACTTGTGGGACATGATGGTGGTAGCGAAACCTATGTGGCTCACAAAATTAAATCGTGTGAAGAAGTTGGTTTTAAATCTACTTTAATTCGTTTTGAAGACAACATTTCTGAGCAAGAATTGCTTAATGCAGTGGAAAAACTTAATAACGACACAACAGTTGATGGATTTATTGTGCAATTGCCTTTACCAAAACATATTGACGAACAAAAAATAATAGAAGCCGTTGCACCTCAAAAAGATGTTGATGGTTTTCATCCTATAAATCTTGGTAAACTTGTTGCAGGGCTTGACACTTTTGTAAGTGCAACTCCAAGTGGAATAGTTGACTTGCTAAAACGTTACAACATTCCTACTGTAGGTAAACATTGTGTTATCATTGGTCGGAGCAACATTGTTGGTCGTCCGTTGAGCATATTAATGAGCCAAAAAAGAATTGACGCTACCGTTACAGTATGCCACAGCCGCACTGAAAATCTTAAAGAAATAGCACAAACTGCAGATATTCTTGTGGCTGCAATTGGAAAACCAGGATTTGTAACCGCAGATATGGTAAAACCTGGAGTTACGGTTATAGATGTTGGTACAACAAGGGTTAAATCAGATAAAACAAAAAGTGGATTTAAACTAAAAGGCGATGTTGATTTTGAAAATGTAGCAGAAAAAACTTCTTTTATCACACCTGTGCCAGGCGGAGTTGGTCCAATGACTATTTGCTCGTTGCTAAAAAATACTCTAAAAGCAGCAAAAAATAGAAAATAGTAAACTTTTTTTGTGTTTTATAAACAATTGTTTATCAATAAGTTTTGTGATTTTTTAAGATAACTTTTTGTATAGTTTTTAAGGTTTCTCAGTGATTTATTTCAACTGCACGTCAATTTCATTTGAATCGACATCAATGCGGGCGGGCACATAGACCCGCCCC
>CALFIU010000184.1 GCA_937877455.1 uncultured Bacteroidales bacterium | reverse complement strand
CAGAATTATTTAATGATAAAATATTTAATGAGATGGGAGAAAAATTTAACCTTGAAGGATATCAACCTAGTTCAGAAAGAAGTGATGATATTGTTTTAAACAATGAGGAACAAAAAGAAAAACCTAAGAAAGGAGGATGTTGTTAAATAGCTATACATGATATTGTATATCAAAATTAAAATTGCAATAAATTTCTCATATTTATAAAAAAATTATAATACCTTTGCCACAAACAAAAGTACTGTCCTTTGTTGGCAGTTGATAAAAAAGGTTGCACACAAAAAAAAAATAATGAACAAATATCTTAAAATTAGATTTTTAGCGTTGTCAATAGCCATTGTTGCAATGGCAGGATGCAACAACGAAGAAAAGCCCAAAGGTCAAGCAGTTACAAAAGACTCTGTTGCAGCAGCCACCCCAAGCCCTAAAAATGATAACGATTTTCAAAAAGCAAATGAAACCGCCGAAAGACAGGAACAACAAAACAATAATCCTGACAGCGAACCTGTACCTGCAGAAGAAATAAAACAAAATTATACCGCTCCTGCAGAATTAAAATATTGTAGGCAGTCGGAAGAATATTTATTCGACAAGTTCTATCCAATAGGGTGGAGCAAAGACGGACACTTCGCATATATTGTAGAGCCTGCCGACGAAGCCGCTGGACTTTACTTTTTTGAATTTGTAATTCAAAATATGATAAGCGACAAAAAAGTTTGGACTTGGAAACCTAAAGACGAAGTTGAAGAAGGTAGCGTAAAACAAATGTGGAAAGACTATGCAATGGTTTTCGCAGAAAAATTAAACCAGTATGGCATAATTCAACAAAAAGACATAAAAATAGAACCAACAGAATTTACAAATGGCGGCAATAAGTTTAAAATAACCATTGATAACAAAATGGAAACTTGCGACTTCGGATTCGACGTTGTAAAAGCCACCGATGTATTTATAAAATCACCAGAATTAGGCAGTAAAAGAATCTATTCATACACAGAAAAAGAAATTTCGTATACTCTAAGTAAAATTGTGGCTGGCGTAATAAAAAGCCCATACGAAGACCGTATAGCAGTAATAGTAAAAACAGAAATAAACGGATACGAAGGTCCACCAAATGTAATTTCTCAATTTTTGGTTGGCGCAAACCTAAAAGAATCGTTTAAAAAATAATTTTTTTAAACAAAAATCACAAAAAAACAAAAAAAATTATTAATTTTACGCAAGTAAAAAAAAATCCGAAACAATGCTACAAATAAAGGATTATCTAATAAGCGGAGACAACGTGCGAAAAATGGTAAAAAGCACCAAGACAAGTGGAGAGTTTGCCAAAGGTGATTTGGATACAATAGTAATTCATTATACCGCAGGACCTTACCAAAGTTCACTAAACACATTGGTAAACCCAAAAGTAAAAGCCTCTGCACACGTACTCATAGACAGAGACGGCAGCATAACACAACTTATACCATTTAACGAAATAGCATGGCACGCAGGAGAAAGCTCCTACGGTGGCAGAAGCGGATACAACAAGTATTCAATAGGTATTGAGATTGTAAACTCAGGACCATTGACAAAAAGCGGAAACGTATATAGGTCATGGTTTGGAGCTGCATATAATCCAAGCGATGTAATAGAAGCCATACACCGCAACCAGTCAACCCCAAAATATTGGCATGTTTACACCGCAGAACAAATAGAAACAGTACGTGAACTATGCGCACAACTCATGGAAGCATATCCACAAATAAATCAAATACTTGGTCATGAAGAAATAGCACCAGGACGCAAAACCGACCCAGGTCCAGCATTTCCGCTTGATACTCTCCGTGAACAACTTTTGGGCAATGGACGGTCGAGCAACGAAGCCGCTAAGTTACCAGATTTAGGAAGAGTTGTAGCAAAAACACTCAACATACGTTCTACACCAACATCAGACGGAGATTTAATAGCAAAGCCTTTATCAAAAGGAACAAGCGTAAGCATTGTACAAGAACAAAATGGTTGGTACAAAGTGAGAACTTCAATAGAAGGGTGGGTATATGGAAAATATATTGATGTAAACTAAACACATTTTTTAAATGAAAAAATGGATTATTATTATAGGCATAATTTTACTCGTACTAATCGTTGTTGGAGTATTGTACGACAAAGGATATTTGCAGTTTAAGTGGTCAACAATGTCAATGATAGTGGCAGCATTGGCAGGTCCATATCAATTTATAAAAAACAAGTTCTTTAATTCAAATTCGGCAAGCCAACTTCAAGAACTTTTGGAAAATAACGCACAAGCCAAAATAAACGATATTGAACATCGTAAGGAGTATGATGCAAAAATAGCCGAAAAAGAAACCAAAATAAAGGAACTTGAAAACCAAGTTAACACTCTCGACAATAAGCTTCAAGCCCTTGAAAGCGAAGAAGCAAACGTAAGTGCAGAAGTAAAAGCAATGACATCGGCAGAAATAGAAGCCGAATTTGAAAAAATCTACGGCAACCTAAAAGACGAGTAAAATGAAAAAAATTACAATAATTACATTGATACTAATCGCCTTTTTTGCTGTAAACTCTAATGCACAAATAACACTAAAATGCGTAAAACCGGGCGAAGAATTGCTTGTAAAACCAGAAAACGACACACTTTGGGTAATGAACGATATACGCATGAGACACGTAATAGAAACTGGTCGCAAATACAAACTCGAACAAGATAAAAACGCATTACTAACGCAAAAATGCGATACATTACAGTCAATAATCAACGAACAAGACCAATTGCTCAGCACCGTTAAAGACGATAGAAACTACTATTCAACAGAACTTGCCACTTGCCGCGACAATGTTGATAAAGTGGGAGCAATAGCTCAAAAATACAAACGCAGAACAAAAATTGCAACAACTACCACTATCGTAGGAACAATAGCAGGTTTTGTAGCAGGTGCATTGATATTTAGATAATTAAAAATAGAAAATTTAAAAACATAAAAAAAAATACATTATGGAAAACCAATACATGGACATCGTTTCGTATTATGCGGCACATCGTACCGAATATTACTTGAGCGTTTATCTGCCAATCATGGTTTGGATGGTCTTAACATTGATTTTTGTAATCATATTGTTTAAAAGATACACATTCGGCGATTGGACAAAAGAAAACCCAAACCCATTTGAAGGAGAAACATTCCAAATGCCACGAGGCACATTCCGCGGTATCTTAACTCTAACTCTAACCTACATCACAGTTATATTGGAACTCGCAAATGTAAGGTTGATTGGATTTGAAGAAGAAATAAAGGAATTTATGTCGGCATTTCAAATGATGATAGCCTTCTATTTCGGAGCAAAAGTAATGCACCACGTAACAAGCGTTGATAAGAGCAAAACTCAAGCATTGGCCGAAGCTTCAACTGTTTCTTCAACCACTGCATTCACAGAATCGTCTGAAACTGACGAATATGCAGGAAATCAAGTTGATAACTCATACTTTGAAGAAGAAGGTGCTGCTGGTTAAAAAATAACACCACATATAACTAAAAAAACTCCGCAAAAAACAATTTTTGCGGAGTTTTTTTATAAATTTGCATAACAAAAAATTTAAATATGAAAATTATAAACATAACAACACAAATTACAGAATGTAGCAAGGACGAACTCCAGTTAGAAGATTTAGAACTTGTAAAATCAGCCGAAAAATTTTTAGATCACTCGTATTCGCCATACTCAAAATTTGCAGTTTCAGCAGCAATAAAACTTGAAGATGGAAATATTATTAACGGTACAAATCAAGAAAATGCTGCAACTCCATCAGGGATTTGCGCAGAACGTACTGCTATTTTCTACGCCAACTCTCAATATCCCAATAAAAAAATAAAATCTATAGCAATTACAGCCAAAACAAACGGAAGTATTTTAAAATTCCCAATCACACCTTGCGGAATGTGTAGGCAAGTAATTCTTGAAACAGAAAAACGCTTTTCTTCACCAATAAAAATTATTTTAGCATCACAAAATAAATGCTTGATTGTCAATAGTATAAAAGATATATTACCACTTAGTTTTGATGATAGTTTTTTTGATAATTAATAAAGTTAATTATCTAATTATCAATAAGTTACAACCCAACAATTTTACGCTTCAAAACCGATAGGGGAGAGTAGGGGAGGGGGGAAATACAATTAATTGATATACAAAATATTAAATACAAAACTATATTTTTTTACTTAAAGTAAAACTTTAAATAGATATAATAAAAATGGATATAAACTCATATTTAAATATAAAAAATTCTCTACCAGAAAAAGTACTTTTGCTCGCTGTATCAAAAACTAAACCAGAAGAAGACATAATGGATCTTTATAATTTAGGACAACGAGATTTTGGTGAAAACAAAGT
>CALFIU010000183.1 GCA_937877455.1 uncultured Bacteroidales bacterium | reverse complement strand
AGATTCAAGTGTGACTGGAGTTCAGACGTGTGCTCTTCCGATCTGATGACAAAAAGCAATTTTCCTATTTTTTTAATGAATTGCAAAAGACTGATGGAATCAAATGGAATTTAACTATGGGAGCATATTGGGTAAAGCCTTATGATTATATGCCACTTGACCAATACAGTCGTGATTATCTGTCGGACAATGGAATCAAAATATTTGATGCCAAAGATTTACAAGGAGACAATTATTTAAAATTAATTGAGGTAATAAAAAAGGAAATTACAAATGGCAGGTTTACTAGTATTCCTGCAATTTCAAATGCGGCAGATGGTTATGAAGATGAATCTGTAGATGAGGATGTTATAATGGAATACAATGAAATATCCGAAGAAATTAAACAATACACCGACATTCTTTGCCTAAAGAAAAACATAATTCTTCAGGGTGCCCCTGGCACAGGTAAAACCTATAACACTGCGGCTTTGGCGTTGAGCATTTGTGGAGAGTCTGTACCTGAATCACACGATGAAGTTATGCAACGCTACAATGAACTTCAGAAAGAAGGTCGCATTGGATTTTGCACATTCCACCAATCGATGGATTATGAGGATTTTGTGGAGGGAATAAAAGCAGAAACTGATGGCAGCAGCATAAAATATGAAGTGAAAGATGGCATTTTTAAACAACTTGCCGACCGTGCAAAAAATAATTTGGAAGACAGCCAGAAATCAAAATTGGTTTTGCAAAAAGAAAAATCAACCGAAGAAAAACTTTTTTCTTTTCTTGAAAAACACTCAGGAGAAACATTCAAAACAAAAACGAATGCAGAATTTGTAATTACTGATTATACCGACAGAAACGTAACTTTCTACAACGAGAATAATCCTAAAACAAAGGAAATACAAGCATCGATAAGAACGATTCTCGATGTTCTAAATTCTGATTTGAAATTGGAACAAGTATCTGAATTGAAACATTTCTTCAAACGCATAAACGGACAACAATCTGATTCGTACATTTTTACAATTTGCAATAAAATCAGAGAACAAAAGGATGAACAAATTGTAGAAGTTTCAGAAATCAATCTTCAAAACTACGTCCTTATCATCGACGAAATCAACCGTGGCAATGTCTCGCGTATTTTTGGTGAATTGATAACATTGCTTGAAAAAGACAAACGCTTGGGTGGTGAGCACCCGATAAAAGTTACGCTGCCATATTCAAAAGAATCGTTCGGCGTGCCTGAAAACCTTTATATTATCGGCACTATGAACACCACCGACCGCAGCGTGGGCAATATAGATTACGCCGTACGCCGCCGGTTTGCTTTTGCAACACTGCAATCGAAACGTGATTTGGTTGTGGTTCATTCAACCGAACAAGCCGCAGTTTTATTCGATGCAGTTAAATCGTTTATTGAAAAGAACAAAACCGAAATGGATTTCGAGGATCTGATGGTTGGGCATAGTTATTTCTTCGCAAAAGATGATGACGAATTGGCGTTGCGCTGGCAATACGAGATTCTGCCGCTATTGAACGAATACATAAAAGATGATATTCTGCGAGCCAACCATCTGGAATCGAATATGTCGGTTGAGAAATTTTTGGAGAAGTGGAGCGCTAAGTCTGATGCCAAATCTGAAACAGAACAATTAGAATAATTTATGCAGCACCCCCGCCGTTCAATACGATTGAAGGATTACGATTATTCGCAATCTGGATTATATTATGTAACGATTTGTACACGTGGTCGCGAATGTATTTTTGTCCGTATAGAGGACAAGAAAATGATATTATCGGAAAACGGAATCGTGGCCGACAAATGTTGGAATGCCATTCCCGCGGATTTAAAATCGGTGTGACAAAAGAATTTGGTTTTTCACCATGGCAACGCAATTATTACGAACATATCATTCGCAACGGCAATGGTTATGATGAGATTGCCAATTACATTGAACAAAATCCCGAAAAATGGGAAACAGATTGTTTTTATGAAAATGAATGAACCGATATTGAACAAAACCGACGTAGGGGCGAAAAATTTTTCGCCCCTACAATACGCACAACAACATATTAAACGGGCGATTGTGGTTCCACCAATTCGTGAACACACAAAAATTCCCGAACAATATCACACATTATTTGAAAACGTCAAATTTGTTGGGAACCCAACCGAATATCTGGGTATCCCGAAATATCTTGGTATCGACCAAAATTTTACCGCTTCCTACTATATCGGCACTTCGTGGCTTATAGAAAACGAATTAGCCGTGGTGGTTACGCCCAAAATGGAGAATATTGATTTTGTGCAGATGTTTCTGACGGCGTTAGAATTGGAAGAAAAATACAAAAAGGACTACTTCTCAAAGTGTTATGGCATTTGTCTTGACGAGCCCCACATAGAAACCACAACGCAACTCAGCCAATTGACGCCTATGCTGGTTTTGCACTACATTAGTCTGCTTTATCGCATGGCACAACGCGGATTGAAGAAGAATTACGTTACACAAGAAGAAAATCTGAAATCGAAGGTTAAAGGACGGATTATGATTGGGCGGCATTTACAGAAAAACGTTTTTATGCAGCGAGCCGACCGCATTTTCTGTCAATTTCAGGAGTACACCAACGACACGCCCGAAAACCGACTGTTGAAGCGAGCTCTTTTGTTTGCAGACAGATTCGTAAATGGTTCGATGCAGCAAAAACTTTCCGACACCAACATTCCGCACAAATTGAGTCGCTTAAAGACGCTGTTCAACCACATTTCCGATGACATTGAGCCGTATCAGATTCAGCACTTGCCGACTAATAAACTCTATAAAGACTATCGCGATGCCATTCGCGTGGCTAAAATGCTTCTGCGTCGTTTCGATTACAGCATTGCAAAAGTCGATGACTACAATCATTCCACACCACCATTTTGGATTGATATGTCGCGATTGTACGAAATGTGGGTTTGGAGCAAGTTGGATACGGTCTATCCAAAGCAGATTGAATTTCAAGTTGATGGACATTGCAAGTCGCAAGTTGATTATATCAAAGTGAGCGCAAACGAAAAACTTGTTATGGACGCCAAATACAAACCGCATTACGAGGATTCAAACCATGGAATTTTGGCTGACATACGCGAAATTAGCGGTTACGCCCGCGACCGCAAGATTCTCAACCGTTTAGATGCCAACGATGATGAAGTGAAATGTGTGATTATCTATCCACAGCGAGAAATATTGCGACAAGAAGAAAATGACGACCCTATTGATGATTGCAAAGAAGCAGTAAACTTTGAAAACGGTGATTTATTGCCGCAATGCTCTGAAATTAGATGGTTCCGCAACTTCTACAAAATCAGCGTTCCGTTGCCAATTAAATAAATCGGTTCCCTCGATAGCTATCGAGGCTGCGTTCTGAAATCAACAAAATCAGCATAAGAAAATCAATCTGCAATCCCTTCAATATTTGCCTTGCAGCATAAACGCAGTGTAAAAAGGTAGCGTCAGAATTTGGTTTTGGCGACCAATGTTGTAATCACCAAACTTCAGACATTGGTCAATGTGGTACTTTTCAGGGTGATTCAGGATTGTTTTGGCGCTTTTGGCGTTGCCCGTAGTTGCCTTGACCTCAACAATCGTGCATTTGCCCTTATAGCGAATCACAAAATCGATTTCCATGCCCGAATCCTTGTGGTAATAATACAACTTACGCCCCATTTTTGAAAGGAAATCGGCCATAAGATTCTCAAAAACAGCGCCTTTATAGCCAAACAGATTCCCTTGCAAAATGTCGTATTGCGTACCGTCTTCGAGCATTGAAACGAACAACCCCATATCGCACATATAAACTTTGAAAATATCGGTCAGAGCGTTACCATCGAGCGGAAGTTCAGGAATAGTGAGATTGTAGCAGCGGTGGACAATTCCAGCGTCTTCAATCCACTGCAGACTACCAGCGTATTTGGCCGCAGTTGCCCCTTTACGCAAAACCGAATATTGAAACTTCTTATTCTCTTTGGCCAATTGTTTAGGAATTGACTCGAAACACTCGCGGATAATCGGCTTATCG
>CALFIU010000182.1 GCA_937877455.1 uncultured Bacteroidales bacterium | reverse complement strand
GCAAAAAGCTCTATAAAGTAGGCGTCAACTTCGACAATCAGCTGCGCACCATAGCGGAGTGGAAAGTGGTGGAGGGGTAAAAATGATTATTGCAACGAAATAAACGTATTAATTCTATGGCACAACGAAGGTATCCTATCGGCATACAGACGTTCTCTAAAATCAGAGAGTTCAATGCTATTTATGTAGATAAAACTCAGTATATCTACAAATTAGTGTCGGAGGGCAAAGTCTATTTCCTTAGCCGTCCGCGACGTTTCGGAAAGAGTTTGCTCATATCTACGCTCGATAGTTATTTTTCGGGCGACAAGGAATTATTCCAAGGTCTTACCATAGAAATGCTTGAAACAGAGTGGATTAAATATCCCGTTTTGCATTTCGATATGAGTATGGCAAAATATCACGAAGAGCAAAACCTGCACGCTGCACTCAACTTTATGCTTGGGCAATATGAGGCGCAATATGGTTTGGAGACCGACAAGACGAGCCGAGCATACGGGACGCGCCTCACTGCCATCATTCTGAAAGCCAGCCAACAAACTGGGCGTAAGGTAGTTGTGCTAATCGACGAATACGATGCGCCCCTCCTCGACACTATGGTCGACGACGCCACATTCCAGTTGATGCGCAACACCATGCGCGACTTCTACAGTCCGCTCAAAGCGTGCGACGCCTATCTGCAATTTGTTTTCCTCACGGGCATCACAAAATTCAGCCAACTGAGCATTTTTAGCGAGCTTAACAACCTCAACAACATCAGCATGGACAATGCCTATTCGGGTATTTGTGGCATAACCAAAACCGAAGTTTTATCGAACTTCAAAGATGAGCTTGCGGAGATGTCGGCAAACTTGCATATCACTGTAGATGAACTATTTGAGCGTCTGAAACAAAAATTCGACGGCTATCATTTCAGCAAAAATTCCGAAGATATTTACAATCCATTTAGTTTGCTCAATGCCCTGCAAGACAACGCATTAGACAACTATTGGTTTACTTCAGGCACGCCGACGCATTTGGCAGAGCAGATATACAAATACAAAATCGACCCACGCACCTTCGACGACGGTTTTGCCGCCACAACCGAGATGTTCGACGTGCCAACCGAAACAGCCTCTTCGCCCATTCCTATACTCTATCAGGCTGGCTATCTGACAATTAAGAGTTATCGCGAACGTGGCAATAGTTATATTTTGGGTTATCCGAACGAGGAAGTGCGACAAGGCTTCACAAAATGCTTAATGCCATACTACACCAAGCAAGGCGTCGACAAAAACGACACATTCCTTCTAAACTTCACCGACGCGCTCTACGACAATAATATTGATATGGCATTGACGCTGATGCGCGCCTTCATGAGCAGCATTCCCTACGATGCCGAGAAGCAAAACGAACTGCACTATCGCACTATAATATACCTCGTCTTCCGCATTGCCACGCCATATTTCGTAAGTTGCGAAGAACGCAGTGCTGCTGGTCGCTCCGATGTGGTTGTAGAGACCGATGAGGCGGTGTATGTCTTTGAATTTAAGCTTGATGGCTCTGTAGATGAGGCACTCAGGCAAATAGACGACAAGGGTTACCTCGTGCCATACTCAGCCAAAGGCAAAAAGCTCTATAAAGTAGGCGTCAACTTCGACAATCAGCTGCGCACCATAGCGGAGTGGAAAGTGGTGGAGGGGTGAAAAATCCCTTTGAATACGCCAAAAATGATTTTTAAAAATCGGCGATGAGTTTGTAACCTTTTTCTGTCAACTCATTGATTGAATGGGGAAAAAATCTAACTTTGGTAGCCGTATCGTTATTAAATGAAGATGATGTTTTAGCCTACAACGACCAACCAAGAAACAGGAAAAATAGGCGAAAATTCCTACTATCCAAGAGTAAGAACTTATTAAATGCTAAAATTGAATAACATAGAACGTATGCGGATTGTTGAGAAAATAATGCCACTTTGTCTGGCATTATTTTTTTGTCGCACAGTATTTATCGGCTATAAGTATCTGTTTTTTGCAACGCTTGTGCCATGTGTTGTTTCTTCTGCATATTCGTTCTTTAAAAATGGCATCGCAAAACCAAAATGGAGAGGAATATTGTTGCCGCTGATGGTGATGGCATTGTTTTCCGCCCATTTCGCGCCGTTGAGTAACGTCGTGAAAGAATCGGTTAACCTGTTGCTGATATTGTATTTCGTGGCTTTTGCAGATTTGTATTATGCGGGCGGAAAAACAGAAACGTTTTTGAAATGGATTTTGCGGCTTACAATGTTGGCGGGATTAACAGCCATAGTCAGGTTCGGATTGATGGTGTTGGGAGTGCGAATTCCATTAGGTGAAAAACTTTTTGAGGGAGTAGGTTTCACGTTGGTCAACGATTGCAATTTCTACTCATTATTCTTCATCTTATCAATAATTATATCGGTTTGGCTGTTTGTTGATAAGAAAATCAGCGGAGCAAAACTATTTATAATCAATATTATATCGGTTATAAATATTGTGGCTGTAATGTCTCGGCGTGGATATGCGCTTTATGCGTTGGTTATTTTCGGGATAGTTTTGCTGTCCATATTTAAATACAATTGCAACAAAAAACTACTGACGCTCAGCTTGGCACCAATTGTTTTGTCTGTTTTTGGTGTTTTAGCTGTTCTGCTGTCATTCAATAAGATATACACCGATGAACTGTCGATTGACGATAAATACAAGTACTATAAAGTTTACACATTGTTAGATGATGGTGCTACATTTTACGAGTTCGATTTTCGGCAAAAAATGGCCCGTTATCAAAAATCCGATTATGCGATTGGCGATAATTTATTCCGCAATGGCGATTTAAAACACGGCCTTGATGATTGGAATTATTTGCCGACACCGCACGATTGCATCAGGTTTGATTTGGTTGAGGCCGATGACGGTTCTAAGGCAATCAGGGTTGATAGAGGCTGCTCAAGAGGCTATTGGCAAGTTCTTTATTCTGGCCGTCCGATTTTCTATCATAGAAATGTAACATACAATCTTTCGTTCACTTACAGAGTTTTAGAAGGAATAGACCGACCATTCTTTGTTGGCTGGTGGGTAAACGAAGGACAAGGGTGGCGTCATAATCTGTCGCCGACAATCACGCAAATAGATAGTGTATGGAATCATTGCAGTGTGTCGTACACATTTGTTAACGACAGACTGAATCCGAATTGCTTCATAAACTCTTTGCGCGCCGGCTCCTCCATCGAAGTGAAAGACATAAGCCTAACTTGCAACGATACAACTGGTCTTCCGATGTATGCCGACCAATTGCCCGATAGTGTTATTCACAGCTTCTTTGTGGGTGCGGGTGGCGATACGGTTAATTATATGACAAAACCTCGTACCGACCGTTGGCGCTATGCCCAAGAGCTTTGGCAGACGCGTTACGATACAAAGCAAAAAATCTTTGGACAAGGTTTTAGCTATTTGGAATGGTATGGCGAGAAGTTTTGGCGTAATCCCAAACGCTACGATTTTCCGCACAATCCTATCATTTCGTCATTCCTTTATTCAGGAATTATTGGCGGTATTTTATATATTATCTTCTTGATAATGAGTCTGTGGCTCTATTGGAAGAAACGGCGGCAGATGGGCATATTCTTCATAATGTATCTTTGTTGCATGTTCTTCAGTATGTTCAGCGGTAGCAGCCATTTCAGTTTCCCGCTGTTTGCGTTTTTGTCGTTTGTGCCTTTTGTGGAGTATAAGAGTGAGGTAAGTGCGGAGAAATGCTAATCCGGAATTATGAGATTGTCAGAGGATAAACACACAGAATTCAAGCAATCGTTTAATGACGATGTGATAATATCCCTTGTCGCATTTGCAAACACCAAAGGAGGGATGGTTTATGTCGGAATGAAAGATGATGGCAAAGTTTGTGGCGTATCTTTGGGTAAAGAATCTTTGCAAAATTGGCTGAACGACATCAAACTAAAAACCGAGCCGTCGATAATTCCTGATGCCGAAATTATTGAGATTGACGGAAGGACAGTTGTCGTTTTGTCAGTTCAGGAGTACCCCGTGAAACCTATCTCAATGAGGGGCAGGTATTATTCACGACAGATGAACAGCAATCATCTGATGTCGGCTTTTGAAATATCAAATTCCATATTGCAAACAAAAAACTCAAGTTGGGATTTCTATGTCGATAACCAACATACTATCAATGACATTGATTTTGATAAGGTTGAATATTGCATTTCGAAAATGCAGCGACGAGGAATAAATATTTCAGATGCGCCACTTGAGTTTTTGACAAAGAAGGAATATCTGCTCGATGGTCGTCTCACATTTGGCGGTTATCTGCTATTTAAAGCAAATGAAGATTTAATGACCACCATTGAACTCGGTTTTTTTCAAGATGCGGAAGGCGTTATTATAAAAGATTCAGCCCGGTTGAAGACTTGTCTTGTCGATGAGGTTGACGGCGTTATGGATTTTGTGAAAAAGCATATCAATATGGCGATAGATATAGTCCCTACGCAAACAGAGAATATTCAACGCTGGGATTATCCGTTGGATGCCATTAGGGAAATCGTTCTGAATATGATTGTCCACCGGGATTATCGTTCGAGTGCGGATTCAGTGGTGAAAATATATCCGGACCGTATGGAGTTTTATAATCCAGGATATTTGCCTGAAGATATTTCTATTGAGGATTTAATGTCAAATAATTACAGTT
>CALFIU010000181.1 GCA_937877455.1 uncultured Bacteroidales bacterium | reverse complement strand
CATGGGTAATCATCAGTGTAGGAGTAATCCTTGTGTATAACGAACTCACTACATCGGTTGTACCAAAATATACTGACAACAATACGCCATGTTGTGACTTATTAATTTTACACACTACATGTTGCATTTGCATTTCGATTCGGATTGAGATTCAAGTTATTACCGTTGTTCAAATTCTTGTTCATCGTCATTTTCTGTTTTAAAATCGAAATGCCTTTTTTGTTGTCATTTTCAACGCGACAAATATACAGCTGATTTTTATTTTGCAATCAAAAATTATTATTTCCTTATGTTTTATCCGTAATTCTCGTACATCACTTACAAATTGAAATTATCAACAGCAATTTTGGAGTGTTTTGTTATAATGATGTTGTTGAAGGGCGGATTTGGTTACGGATTGAAATTTGGGGGGGGGATTTTCAACTATAGAATTCATCCTGTTCCCAACGCAACGCATTTGTTTCAATGTGCCGGCAATGCGGTTCATTTCGTTGGTATGGCGGATAATGTGGTCGAGGAAACGTGTTTGCAAGGAAAACGGAAAATGCTGATTTGCACGGATTTTCACTGTAAACATTCTTATATTAGGTCCAATATCAACTTAATATCTTGACTACCATTGTGTTTTGCCAGTTGTTCTTTCCAAGTTTCAAACTTATCGTTTACTGCGCACCCCCAACTTTCGGCAAGTTGGTCCGTTTTCATTCGCTGTAGCATTGCTTTTATATTGTTTAAGTTATCATATATAAGAAGAAGAATCCGCGACACTGTTATTTTCTGCCCATTTATACAAATGTCAGACCTTCCTCCCGACGAGTACAAGTCGCGCACATTCGGACAAACTACGCGTTTTTCGGTTGTCAGCCAAAATGCCAGACGGTTAAATTTGTCGGGACGGTTGCTGACTATTTCTGGAAACAAGCAAAAACCTTGCAGTTTTAATTGGTCTTTTTCTTCCGTTTCAAGATAATTCCAAAAACGTAGGATAATATTGCCCGTTGTTTTTTCTGGTTCATCTTCGCCCATCCACCACAGGCGTTCTCCTGGCGGAAGTTGCGTTTTGTAGTAATTGACAACCGTTTTTATCGGGTGTTCTTCATTTCGAAACTCATCATACGTTGTATGCATTTTTGAAAAAATGGTATCAGATTTTTTCAAATTCATATCTATTAAATATCGTGGTGAATGAGTAACCGCTATATCATACAAACAATCCTCATACGGCTTGCATTTGAACTCTGGTGTCGAACCTCCCAATTTGCCAAAAAGCATATAGATATATTTGACGTAATCATTGCGGGTCGATTCTACGATACTACTTTCTGTTGATGTCCAATGGTTTGATTGAGTGGATTTTACCTCGACACCAAATACTTGTTTTGATAATACTATATCGGGAAAACTTTGTCCGGAAACCAAATTAATATCGTCAGGATTGAACTCGGTTTTTGGAGCTACCATTTTCATCACTTCAACCGCACGCCTTTCCAAATCAAATGCGTTGCATTTTTTGTACAATGACGAATCCTTTCGCGATAGAAGATTCATCTCATTTTCCACATCACTCATAAAAGTAGAAAAAGCCTCAACTTTCCTATCCGCGCCACTATTCTCAACTGTGATAATGTTTTCCATATCAATAAAAATAAAGTGACCAAACTTGTTGTAAGCGGCGGGCAATATTGTATGCCAAAACTGGCGGAACAGCATTCCCAATTATTTTGTAGGCTCCCGAAGGACTGATTGTGTATTTTTTCCCATTGTATGAATTGGAAAAGACGAAATCGTAATCAGGCGGAAATGTCTGTATCATAGCACACTCGCGTGGCGTCAATCGACGCTCTTGCTTTCCTGACTCCAATTCATCAGCATATTTGCCGCCGTGCTCGGCAGACAATCTGCGGTATTCAATGTTTCCGTGATGCTCTGAACGAATTGTCGGACCAATGCCGTCAAGATTCACTTCGTTTTGACCTTGGCAATGCGCTCCCATATATTTGGCTTGGGAATAATACTTTTGGGAATCATCGTTTGAAATTGAAGGCTCGTCCAATGACGCAAAAACATTTCTAACCGTCTGAAATTGAGCAAGGTTTTTGTCCTTAGTGTGATAATTGTGTGTGGGTTTTGGATAAGGATTGTATTTTTCAGGCACGCTTTCTTTTTCAAGATTTTTTAATGCTGTGGGTTTTAATAAATCTTTGCGGATTCCTATAAAAATAACCCTTTCGCGAGATTGTGGCACACCATAGTCAGCGGCATGCAACACTTGTGGTGGCAACACAATGTAATCATTTCCTGCCGCCGACGAGAAATCCTTTTGGATAATATCTTTTACGTTGCCCAAGTTTGTAAGGCCTTTAACATTCTCTGCAACAAATATTTTGGGTCGAGTAATGTCTATTACTTCCTTCATCCAAAAATATAATTTGCCACGTGTTTCCTCCGATGCGGTTTCACTTTGAATGTAATTCCCGTTATGGTCTTTATGTGATTCAAATCCCCGCCTTTTACCAGCCACACTAAAATCCTGACATGGGAAACCACCGGTTACCACGTCAATATCATCAGGAAAAATATCTTTGGTAGCCCTGTGCATTTTTACTAAATCGACCACACTTTCAGTACGATAGATACTATCCTCGTTACCTAATTGTGAAAAGTAATGCACCCAAGCGATTCTCGCATCGGGCAAAATGTCATTTGCGAATACTGTTTGAAATATTGTGGGTTTCAGTCTTACAAAATCATTGTCCAAATGCTCCGAAACGTAATCGGGACACGTTTTCTCGTTTACGCTTCCTTTGTGAGTTATAAAGCCGCCTTCAAATCCCAAGTCCATTCCTCCGCAACCGGAAAAAAGTGATAGCACCCGTAATTTTTTGCCTTCTTTTAGTTTAATCTCCTTGCGGAAAGGATGCGACAATTGCGGTTCCTCAACAATGCTTTTCTCTTCATCTTCCATTTTTGCGCTAATGCTTTGTGCGCTCGCTTATCTGTATTCAGGCGCAAACGGGCAATTCAGAGCGGCAAAAAAAATGTGGACTTAAACATTATCCACATCCTAAGGCCGTGAGAATCGCCCGTCGTAATAGATAAGTCAAGCCCACGCAATAGCGCAGGCATTTTCTTGACTTTCAGTTACGACATTCTTAAAATTTCTCACGTTTTAGGAAATGCTGAACAATCGAAGCAAACGCTGTGATTAATAATATGTTATCTAAAAATTACTTTCTGTTTCCTGTTTGTTGTTTTAGTGTTTACGATCAAGCCATAAATTTATAAAGAAAATATTACAAAATTGTGGGGAAAACTGTTTTTACAATAATCCTAATCCAAAATTTCGGTACGATTTTTTGGATTATAATCCGAAAATTCGGTATGATTTTTTGAATTAGGGCATATTCTGCCACTCTTTTTCGTCTGGTGTTCACACCAGATTTTCCCGCAATTTCCGTGTGTTTTATGGTTAAAAAACACACAAAAAAACAAGGGAACTTGCGCTCCCTTGCTTTCGTTATTGTCTGTCTCAATTATCGTTTTCCCATTGCTGCCAGTCGGTTTCGGCAAGATAGCGTTCAATCTGCTGGCGAAGTTCGGGAATGCCCGTTGTGGCGGTATCGTAAAGCGTTTCTGGTACAATGTTGGCGTAATCGTGAACCAAGACGTGTCGCATACCTTGAACCACGTTCCATTGCGTCTCGCTGTGCGAATCCTTGAACTCTTTCGACAGCATATAGGCGGCTTCTCCCACAATCTCAACATTCTTCATAACAGCATAATACGTGCGGATATCGCTGGTGAATTGCTCATACGAAACGCCTTTGATAAGTTTGGAAACATTTTTTGAACCCGTTGGCGGAATTAAAGTAACGCATATTTAATTTGACCAATGGGCTGATTGTTAACAAAGTTAGAATACTGCAAGGTCGTCAGAGCACTGATTTTGGCAATAATTCTGGCAAACAATCCGCATGTGTCTTTCGCGTAGTTTCTGATGACCATAAATTGGTCAGTGAGTTGCGAAAACAGTGTCTCAATTCTTTTCCTCGCTTTTGCAAAAGGAACAAATGTCGGCTTCCAGTTTTTCTGATTGAGTCTGTAGGGGCACTCAAGTTTGATGTTTGCCGTCTCAAACAAGTCCAACTGCACTTCGGCACTGATGTAGCCTTTATCACCGAAAATGCTGCAATCGTGATAGATAGGCTTGATATCCTTGAGATAATTGATGTCGTGGACACTCGCTTTCGACAAGTCGTATGAGTGAATCACACCACTTAACCCGCAGAGAGCGTGAAGTTTGTAGCCGTAATAGTAACTGCCCTGCGAAGCACAATATCCGAAATCTGGCGCCAAAGCGAAGTCGCCCAAACGCCCCATTTTGCAACGTTTGCCTCTCGCGATGCGACACACCTCGATGGGTTTAGAGTCTATGCAGAAATAATCCTCGCCACCATCGATTTCATTAGCCATTCGCTTGCGTATTTCTTCACACAAACTGCTAACCGACTTTCGTCTGTCGTTGAACTGTCTTCGTGATATCATATTGGGAATCAGCTCAATAAAATCATTTATCTTGTTATTGAAAAGCCAATTTTCACTATCGATTTCTTCCGTTTCAGCAGCTAAACTTAATGCAATTACCTCTAAATCAGAGAATTTCGGAACAGGACCGGGCCTGTGGATATTTCCACGTTCATCAACTAAACCATCTGAAAACTTATGGCATATTTCAAGAATTTTTACGAACTTTGTATACAAGTTGCTCATATGAAGATTGTATAATTTATTTTTTTTACATCTTTAAATTACTAAAAATCAGTAATATGTGCAACTTTTTTCTTTATTTTTTATCAAAAATTAATTCCGCCAACGGGTAAGAATTAGTGCATCTTTTACAAAATGACAAAATCGCTCTAAAACGCGAATATAAAAAAGGATTTAATCTTTTTCAATTCATTGAAGATTCAAGCATTATAGTTAAATATATTTCGTTGGAGCATTTAAAAAAGTTAAACGATTTACCAATAGTTGAAAATCATAACGACCCAAGCGACAGGCTAATTATTGCACAAGCAATAACTGAAAATCTAACATTGATTAGCAGCGATTTGAAATTTAGAAAATACAAAAAATATAATCTTGATTTAATAATGAACGACTAAAAAAATAAACATTTTTTCTAAAAATCGGCAATTTCCAATATTCGGGAGATTGCCGATTTTTTTTAAAAAAACATAT
>CALFIU010000180.1 GCA_937877455.1 uncultured Bacteroidales bacterium | reverse complement strand
TTGCGCTTTTTTGTATTATCTTTGTGCTGTATTTCATCTTTGTTTGGATTTTTTTACAGCACTAATTTAGGTGAAATATTTGTAACGGCAAAATATTATAACTGTTTTGTTTTCAATATTTTGCCGTTTTTAACTTTTTTTTATTTCGGAATTGAGGTTTATTTTTTTATGTTTTTTTGTATTGTGGCATATTTTTTTCTATTTTTGTAAAAAAGAAAATGCATTTTAATGTATTTTTAGAGTGTATGTGCCTATTTAGAGTAATCAAAAAGGCAAGTATCTCTATATTGTGCAAAGTTTGAACTTACATTTATTGCGATGAAATTAAAGATACAAGCAAAATTATTGATATATATATTGTCGGCTGCATTGTTAACATACATTGTATCAATTGCTTATGTTAACTATCGTGCCGAACGTGCTAATACAGTAGCTGTTGAACGTGGTTTAAGAGCATCGGTTGCCAACTCAGCTTTACAGATAGAAAATCGTATCAATGAATCGGTGTCGGCGTTACGTTCGTTAGCAGCTTCAACATCAGGTACTAATCTTGTTTCGGAGCAATTAAGAATAGAACAATATCAAAAAACAGTTTATCGTTTTCTTAATGAAAATGAAGTTTTCGACAATTTAAAGATTATTTGGGAGTTAAAAAATATTGATAATTCGTGGTTAAAAAACTTTGGAAGTAGAGAATATCTGTTTACTCGTGGAGATGGAAGCGTAAAACTTTCCATCAAAAATATTAATCTTGATGGCGACGATTTTACAAGCGAATATTACAAAATAAAAGTTACAGGACGTGAAAAAATTACAAAGATTGTTAACAATAATCCTAATAATCCTAATGTAGCTTCTATGTTTAAAACCATAGTTTATATCCCCGTTACCGATGAAGAAGGAAATTTTGTAGCTATGGTAAGTGGTGATATTGATATATCAAAATACAACGAACTTGTAAAAAAATATATGCGTTACGAAAGTTTCGCCAATATACTTATTAATAGTGATGGTCAAATAGTAGGATCGTCAATTTCTACGTTGGAAAAAGATAAATCTGATATTGGAAAAATAATTACCGACTCCACATTTGAAATTAATTCGCGTATCGATTCCACAGGTTTTGCAAAGTTTTCTGTTGCAGATTCTTCGGGAAGAAATTTAACAATATGTGGAACAAGAATAAATAGTCGCATTTTTGAGACACCGTGGTTATTGGTATCTGCCATTCCAACATCTTCTATCAATAGCCAAAAAATATCGCAAACAAGTCTTTCTCTTATTGTTATTTTTCTTGGATTGGTTTTTATGGCAATAATTATAGTATCAATTTCAAGCGGATTAACTCAATTTTTGCAAAATATAGGTAATACATTACAACAGCTTTCGCTTGGAAATTTTACAGCCTTGCCCGATGTAAAAGCACCAGAAAAAACCAATGAGATAATGCAGATTTCAGATTCGGTTAACAATTTAAAGTCCGGGCTTAATAAGGCAGTTGAATTTGCCGAAGAAATTGGTAAAGGAAACCTCGAAACGCAGTTTATACCATTGAGTAAGCACGATGAACTTGGGCTATCGCTTTTGGCAATGCGTAATAGTTTGAGAAACGCCACCGAAGAAGATACCAAGCGTAAAGAGCTTGACCGTAAACAAAATTGGAGTACCGAGGGTGCTGCAAAGTTTGGTGATATTTTACGACAATATAACAACAATATGGACGACTTTGCATTTAATATCATTAGCAATCTTGTTAAATATATTGGAGCAAACCAAGGCGGGCTTTTTGTTGTTAATGACGATGATGAACACAATGTTTATTTTGAACTTATGGCTGGCTATGCTTACAATATTAGAAAAATTTTACAGAAAAAAGTTGAGCCAGGAGTTGGTCTTATAGGTCGTTGTATTCTTGAAAACGAAAGTATATATATCAACAATCTTCCAGAAGATTACATTAATATTACTTCGGGACTTGGCGAAAAAAATCCATCGTGTTTGCTTATTGTGCCGTTTAAATTTAATAATAAAATTTATGCAGTTGTGGAAATTGCATCTTTTACAGAGATAGAGCCTTATAAACAAGAGTTTGTTGAGGAGGTTGGTAGCAGTATTGCCTCTACCATTGCAACTGTAAAAATTAATATGCGAACAAACAAACTTCTTGAAGAACTAAAAGTTCAAAGTGAAGAACTTGCGTCGCAGGAGGAGGAAATGCGTCAAAATATGGAGGCAATGAAAGCTTCGCAAGAGGATATGGCACGTAAAACTGACGAATTTGAACAAACGTATGATGCTCTCAATCAGGTGTTAATGGTAATTGAGTATGACACCGATGCGCATGTTACCAATATTAATGCGCGTGTTATAGAGTTTTTGAAAAAATCTAAAACTTCACTTATTGATAGGCGAGAACAATTGTACGAAACCATTTCGGAGAGTGAAGATACTCATTCTGAAGAATTTTGGATTCAATTGCGTGTTGGACGTACAAAATTGGTAACTAAGGAAGTTAAGATTATGAACGACATTTATCATATAAAAGAAGTTTATAATCCTGTTCAGAATTATTATGGAAAAATTTATAAGGTAATTTGTCTTATTTACGATTTAGACCAATTTACGTACAATTTTGATGAAAAAACAATTGACGTTAATTAATTGTTTTTTGTTGGTTGGTTGTTATTTGTATGTTGAGTTGGTTTATTCTGGAGTTAAATAGTTTTTTTATTGGTTTTTGTAACATTTATCCACTAACGAAAACATATTTTCGAGAGAAAAATGGTTTTTTAGAAGTTTTACGCTTTCGGTTTGTCGGGTTATAAAGTTTTCTAATTTTTCGAGGTATTCGTTTTTAATAATTCCGCCCTCGGCAACAAGCGATAAGCCTTTTTCCCAACTTGCTGTAAGTTCGGGATTTAGCATTGGTTTTATGGAAGCTTTTACCACTTCGTAAATCATTTCGCCAAGACGTGCAGGTGTAACAATTTGAGTTTTTTTGTTTAAGTTTAAATAGTTGATTTTAACCAATTTACTTAAAATTTCTGCACGTGTTGCAGATGTTCCTATTCCACGACCTTTTACTAATGCTCGTAGTTCTTCGTCTTCTATAAATTGTCCTGCATTTTCCATTGCTAAAATTAACGAACCACTATTGTATCTTTTTGGTGGAGATGTTTCTCCTTCCTTTATTTCGTATTCTTTAATATTGAGTTTTGACCCTTTTTTTAGTTTTCCAACAAGTTGTATTGTTGATTCGTTAACTTCTTCTTCTTGACCTTCTGGTTGTTCTAATTGTTTAGAATCTTCGCTTTTCTTTTGGTCAGTTTTTTTATCTTGACCAAGAACTTTTAAAAACCCCGGGTTTTCGAGAGCTTTAAAATTAGAGAAAAAACTTTCTGTTTTTACGCCAAGTTGGAGTGCAACCTTGCGGTATTCAGCAGGTGGATAAAAAATTGCTAAAAATCGTCTTACTATTTTGTCGTAAACACCTTTGGTGGTTGCGTCCATGGTATCCAATGCCGAAAAACCTTGTCCAGTTGGGATTATGGCGTAGTGGTCGGTGATTTGTTTATCATCTGTATAACGCGATTTTTCTATTTTTGAATATAATCCAAATGCTTTTATATCTTTTAGATAACCCAAGTATTCGGTGCGCGATGCCAATCCGTGGAGATTGTTGGTAATGTCTTTTGCCACTGACGATGATAAAACGCGAGCGTCAGTTCTTGGATAGGTTACGAGTTTTTTTTCGTAAAGTTCTTGTGCTATTGCTAACGTTTGATCTGGTGATATTTTAAATAGTTTGGAACATTCGTTTTGTAATTCTGCAAGGTTGAACAACAATGGTGGATTTTTCTTTTCTTTCTTTTTTTCTATGTTAATAACTTCGGCTTCTAATACGCTGGTTTTCATATAGTTAATACATTCTTCGGCATCTTCGCGAAGTTTAAAACCGTTTTCTTTATAAAGTTTTGGACTTTGGAAATATTTTGATTTTTCTGTTGTTCTCCATTCACCATCGAGTTGAGCTTCGCCTGCTGTAAAATAGCCAATTATTCTAAAAAATGGTGTTTTAACAAATTTTCTTATTTCTCTTTCGCGTCTTACCACCATTCCAAGTACGCATGTCATAACCCTTCCTACTGCAACAACAACATTTTTTTCGGCTTTGAGATGGTTTTTTAGTGTATAACCGTATTGTAACGTTAAAATTCTTGAAAAATTAATGCCCATTAAATAGTCTTCTTGGGCTCGTAAATATGCAGCATCAGATAGAGCGTTGTATGCTGACAATGGTTTTGCTTGTTTTATACCGCGTAAAATTTCGGCTTCGGTTTGCGAGTCAATCCAAACTCGGCGACGCTGTTTGTTTTCTGGTACACCAGCCATGCGGTCAACGAGTCTGTAGATATATTCGCCTTCACGTCCTGAGTCGGTGCAGACGTAAATGCAATCTATATCTTCGCGGTTTAATAGTTGTTTTACTATATCAAATTGTTTTTGTACGCCAGGGATTATTTCGTAGATAAATTCCTTTGGTATAAATGGCAGTGTTTCCATCCGCCAACGTTTAAGCTCTGGATTGTAAACTTCGGGATAACTCATTGTTACTAAATGGCCTACGCACCATGTTACGACGCTTTTGTCGCTTTCGAGATACCCGTTCCAACGAGTAAGATTTTCGTGAAGTGCTTTTCCAAACTCTTGTGCTACGCTTGGTTTTTCGGCTATGTAGAGATTTTTTCCCATGTTGTTTAATTTTGCGCAAAGGTAAACAAAAAAACGCAAACTATAATGATTAGTTTGCGTTTTTTGATATGTAGTTTTATTTAGAAGTTATCTATCTTCTGGAAGTCCATATTTTTCAAGCACAAAGTCAACATCTTTGTCGCCACGTCCGCTAAGATTTACAAGTATAGATGTGTGTGGGTTTTCTTTTGCAAGTTTTAGTGCGTAAGCAACGGCGTGTGCACTTTCGAGAGCTGGTATTATGCCTTCCATTCTTGATAGTTCAAAAAATGCGTCAATACATTCTTTGTCGTTGGCAGTTACATAGTTTACGCGTTTCATGTCGTGGAGCATACAATGTTCTGGCCCTACACCGGGGTAGTCAAGACCACTGGCTACGGAGTAAACAGGCAATGGTTCGCCTTTTTCGTTTTGGAGATTGTAACACTTAAAGCCATGAATCATACCTTTTACACCATAACGCATCGATGCTGCGTGATCACCAATGTTTTCGCCTCTTCCTCCGGGTTCTACTCCGTAAATTTGGCAATCATCGTTTAAGAATGCTGTAAAAATGCCAATTGAGTTGCTACCACCACCAACGCATGCTACAACATTGTCGGGTAGTTCGCCTGTCATTTCAAGAAATTGTTCGCGTGCCTCTATGCCAACTATGCGTTGAAAATCTCTTACCATAAGTGGAAAAGGGTGAGGTCCAACCACGGAGCCGATGCAATAGATTGAGTTGATAGGGTCGGAGAGGTATGCTTCAAATGCAGAGTCAACAGCTTCTTTGAGAGTTTGTAGTCCATGGGTAACCGATACAACTTTTGCACCGAGAATTTTCATTCTTTGTACATTTGGGTGTTCTTTTGCTACGTCAACGGCTCCCATGTGTATTTCACATTCAAGACCAAAATAAGCTGCTGCTGTTGCCAAAGCCACTCCGTGTTGTCCAGCACCTGTTTCTGCAATAAGTTTTTTCTTACCCATGTATTTTGCCAAAAGTGCTTCGCCCATACAGTGGTTTAGTTTGTGAGCACCGCTATGGTTGAGGTCTTCGCGTTTTAGGTAGATGCGTCCGCCATATTTTTCCGACAACCTATTGCAATAGTAAACTGGTGTTGGGCGTCCTTGATAATGTTTGCGTATGTTGCGCAATTCGGATATGAAATTATGACTTTTGCTGATGGTTAGATACGATTCATAAATTTTTTTCATTTCGTCCATCAACACAGGAGGAACAAATGCGCCACCGTATTCTTTGAAAAATCCGTCTTTGTCGGGATAGATTTTAAAATAATTGCTTTCCATTTATTTATATTTGTTCTAATTTTTTTTTTATTTCAACGCCAAATACCAAGTTCTTGGAATGTTTTTTTGCGACGTTTTTTTAGCGGAAGTTCTTTATCTGCTGCCGATTGTTTTATGCGCTGTTCGCGTCTGTTTTCAAGTTTTCTTGATATTTTTTCGCTTTGTGTTAATACTCGTTTAAATACTCTAAAATAGAGCATTATGTAAAGGATAATGCTTTGTAGCCATATTACACCTATATTTACCCAATATGTTTCTATGTAGTAGTTGAATAATCTTTTGTGAGGTGCATAAAAATGCGCTCTAAGAAGTTTAGACCTTGGGTCGAGGTAGATTGGGGCTGCTTTTTGGTATAGATGACCACCGTATTCTATTATTCTTTCGGTTTCGCGATTGTTGGTTACAAAGTCGTTAAGGCTTTCGTTGTGGCAACGACGTTTTAGATTCAAATACGCTTCTTTTTTTTCTGGTGTGTCTTGTTGCTTGGAAATATAATCGTCTTTTTGTTTACCTGCCTTGCGGAATTGTGCGGTGTAACTTTTGCTCAATTTGTCGAAGTATTCGCGTAACTGTTTTATTTGTAAGTCGTTTATTGTCTGAGGGTTGATGTCTTCTATGTTGATAGGAAGAGTTATTTGTGGGTTGTCTTCCAATTCGTTGGATATTTCGTTGCGTAAGGTTAAGAAGTCGGAGTTTATTTCGGCTTGTTTTTCTGCATTATTTTTGTTGCGTTCGTAAAAATTAAGTTTGTTTTCCAATACTTTTAGCCAAAAATCGCGTTTTAAAATGGCATTTTGCATATCTTTTTCGTTTTGGTAGAGTGGTTTTTCGTAATCGTTTTTTATAAACTGCTCTACTGCAAGACCTTCGTATGCCCAACGCGCTGTAAATATTTCTCCGTAAAACGGTATTTTTCCGGGAGAAGATATTGTTGGGTTGAGTTTGTCGAAACTTACCAACACACCGCTTAGTATTATTTGCGGTATTATTAAAAATGGTATAAGAATGTATATGTTTATTGAGGTTTTAAAACCATCGCTTATGTTTAGACCAAGCATATTGGCGTTTACCCATACGGCAAAAAGCATTAACCAGTATTTAAAATACATATTTTCTATTTCGAGTACGGTGTTGCCAATAAGTACAAACGATAGAGATTGAAATGCCGATAGCACCAACAATATAACTACCTTTGAAACAAGATAGGCAGTTTTATTGAGGTTTAGAAAGGCTTCGCGTTTTAATATTTTACGGTCTTTTATTATTTCTTGTGCGCTTACGGTTAGTCCAACGAATAATGCCACTATTACCGACATAAACAGATATACTGGTAGATTGCTATTGTTGAGCAATGTGTAGCCTAAATCGTTGTCTTTGCTAATGTTGCGATATTTTATTATAAATGTTAGTAACAATGCAAGCAGTGGCGATTCTAAAAAGTTGATAAGCACATATTGCGAGTTGCTAAGTTTTGCAAGTACATCGCGTTTTACAAAAATTGAAAATTGCTTAAAAAATCCGGGTATTTTGAAATTTATTTCTGGTAGTTTTCTAACGAGTATAGATCGTTTTTTTTCGGTTTTTGATTCTTTTTCGTAAAATTCAGCCCATTCTTTTGGCGATATTTTTCGTGTTTGTGTTACGTTGCCAAATTCGTCTATTATGTGGCTTTCAACTATATTGAATATTTGTTCAGAATTTACATTTCCGCATACGGGACATTCGCTATCGTTCCAATTTGCTTGTCGTATGCGCGATTTGAAGTATGTGATGCTTTCTACAGGATCGCCTTTGTAGATAAGGTATCCACCGGTGTCGAGAATTATTAGGCTATCGAACATCTTGAATATTTCGCTCGACGGCTGGTGTATAACTACAAAAACGAGTTTACCTTTTATTGTTAGTTCTTTGAGTAGGTCGAGAATATTTTCGCTATCACGCGACGAAAGTCCCGATGTTGGCTCATCAAGAAATAAAATTGCAGGTTCGCGAATAAGTTCAAGTGCAATATTTAGTCTTTTGCGTTGTCCACCGCTGATGCGTTTGTTAAGTGGGTTGCCAACGCGCATGTTTCTTATTTCGTACAAACCAAGGCTTTTGAGCAATTTTAAAACTATGCGATAGAGTTGTACGTTGGTATAGTTGTCGAAACATTGTTTTGCGCTGTAATAAAGATTTTGAAAAACAGTTAGTTCTTCAATGAGTAGGTCGTCTTGCGATACGTAACCTATTAATCCGTCAAGTTCATGATTTTCTCCGTGTATGTTGATTCCATTTATAAGCACCTCGCCTGTAGAGGGTTTCAAATTGCCGTTGAGAACGTTGAGCAACGTTGTTTTGCCAGCTCCCGATGCACCCATTATGCCTATAAGTTTGCCACTTTTTTCTAAAAAACTCATTGAATGTAAACCTATGGTTCCGTTGGGAAATTTGTATTCTAATCGGTTTACTTCAAACGATATTCGCGATTTGGTTTTATCGTAGTTAAATGTGCTTACAATGTCGCTGTAGTAGATTGGCGATACCTTAGAACTGCGTATTGATGAGCCAACCGAAAGTACATGTATGCGTTCTGGATTGAGAACTTGACCGTTGAGCATAAGCTCTTTTTCGCCTTGAAACACAAATAGATGCATGTTTACAGATTTTACGGCAAACACAATTATTTGACCGGTCATGTTTTCGGAATATATGTGTTTTATTTTGTCGTGATGAAATCCGTAATCGCTGTCTATCAATAGAATATGGTCGCTATCGGGTATTTCTTGTCCAAAACTGAATACAAATTGCATCAGAGTTTGAAATTCATCGCGTGGCACGTTGAGGTTTTCGGCTATGGCAGTAACAAATTCCAAAACTTGTTGCGATACTTCTTTGCTGTCGCTTTTTATAAATTCCAAAAGCCTTACGAGTACAATTATTTTTTGTTTTTGTACCAATTCCTTGTTTATTGCATCGCATATAACGAGTATTTTGGTACTATTGGCTGATAATGCTTTTTTTCGTTTGCTATCGGATGTTTGTTTTGCTTTTAATTGGTTGTAAATTGTGTTATAAAAATTCATATACTCTTCCACAAGTTCGTGGCTGAGTTCGTGGCTGAGAAAAGTTTCTACAATATTGTTCTTTTCGTCCTGCATTTTTGCTGCGGCGATTATTGCGAACAATTGCATTAATGCTTTAAGAATGCTTTCACTCATACTTTTTTATCAACTTACAATTAATTATTGCTAAAATTTTTTATTTGGCTTTTGTTTTATTGCCAAATATTTTTATTGTTTAAAACCTATTAAAATTATTGCTATTCCGCTTTCTGGCGCAAGATTGTCGAGTTGTGCTTCTATTATACAATCTACTGTGGAATTGAATTTAAAATCCCAATAAGGTGTATTTTTGTGGTCGGCACTTGCAAATAGTTCGTTATGGCTTTTATCGTATATTGTAAAAATGAGGTTGCCGTCGGTTGTTCCGCTGCACGCTGCCACACGGTATATTGTTTCTCCATAGAAAGTTACGTTAAATTCTGCGGTTTCTTCTTTTGATAATGGCGTGCGGTATAGTTGTCCATCGCTGATGTATGAGGATGGCAAGTGGCTGGCGCAGAAATTTAGCAATGTGTCGGCTTGTGCCATGGCGTTGTGCGATGTTAAAATTGTTGCCAAAAATATCAAAAGCTTTATATATTTTTTCATCTTGTTTTTTTTTATTGGTTTATATATCAGTTGGTTATCTTGGCGCGAAGTTTTTCTATTTTCTGCGTTATGCTTTTAAGTTGTTGAGCGTTGATTTCTGTTTTTGTTTGACAGTTGATTTCTGTTATCTTTTTTTCTTCATTGGTTACTGGCGGTTGATAGGTGTATTTTATGGTTATGGTGTCAAAAACAGATGCCAAATCCGAAAGTTCTTCTAAAAAACTATCGTATTCTTCGGTTAGTTTTCCGTAATATGGTCTAAGCATTTCAATGAGATTGTTGAGTGGAGTTTTTTGTTGTCCAATTAGTTCAACAATTTCTTGAGGCAATTTTTCTGTATTTTCTACATGTGTGAGTAGGTAAAGTCCTTCAACCCAACCGCCTGCAATTATCAACGCGCCTATTTCATTTCGCTCGGCTTCCATTAGGTAAGCGTCAGATTCTCTGTACATTATAGATGCTATGTATAGTAGAGAGTCTTTGTTACCATTGTTTTGCTCAATGCGTTTCATGGTGGCCTCGTTAAATTGATTCATTATACCAAGTTCTTGGCTTAATGTGCGTATAGCTCCGAAATATGAGGCTGCATCTTGTAGTTGTTCAAAAACGTTGATATATCCAAGGTTTGCACCATAAATGCCAAGGTTTACAGCTTGTTTAAAACTTGTGGTGTATTCTTGGCGTTTGTTGACATTGTTGAGCAACTCGCGGTTGTATGGAAGGTTGATTTTTTTGATTACGCTGGCAAGTTGTATGGGCGATGGAACGCTGAACAATCGGTTGTTGTATTTTACTACTGCTGCGGAATTTGGATCCAGCGTTTGTTGTTGCGGAGCATTTTTGGTGGTATCGCTTGTTTGTCCCTGCTGTCCGCTGTTGTTGACGCTGGTGCAGCTAATTATACTTGCACCTATGGCCAATGCTATGAAAATAAGTGTTTTATGTATGTTTTTCATTTTAAAAAAACTGTATTGTTAATTTAAAAGTTGCAAGTTTTTTTTTAATCGGTAAATGTATATGTTTTTTTGAAATTTTTAATGTTTTTTTAGTGATATTTTTTTGTTTTAGTTTTTGTTTGGATAATAATAACCGATTTTTTATTTTTTTGTTTATTTACTATTAAACCAAACCCGACTTTTTCCAACTTTTTAGGGGAAAGCCGGGTTTGGTTTTTACATTTAATTTTTCGTTGTGAAAAAATGTATAGAAATTTTTTCTTTACATTTTTTCTAATACATTGATACCAAGCATGTTAAGACAATCTTTAATAACTTTACCAGCTGTTTGCGACAATATTATTCTAAATTCGCGTTTTTGATTGTCGGTTTCGCCGATAATGGTAAAATCGTGGTAAAACTGGTTGTATTGTTTGCTTAGTTCATATACATAATTGGCTATTTGGGCTGGGCTACACATTGAGCAAGCGTCAGAAACGGCTTGTGGAAAATCGAGAAATTTTTTTACCAATTCTGATTCTGCAGGAGCAATGTCGCAAAAATCGTCAGACAAGGTTTGACGTGTAATATTTTTTTCGTCAAGTTTTCTAAAAATAGAGCGTATTCTTGCGTATGTATAGAGTAGGAAAGGTCCTGTGTTGCCGTTGAAATCTATACTTTCCTTAGGATTGAAAAGTATAGTTTTCTTTGGATCCACTTTTAATATAAAATATTTCAAAGCTGCCAAAGCTATGGTTTCTACCGTTTTAGTTTGTTCTTCGGCAGTCATTTCGTTGAGTTTGCCAAGTTCTTGAGATGTTTGGCGTGCGGTGTCGGTCATTTCTGCTATAAGGTCGTCGGCATCTACAACTGTGCCTTCGCGACTTTTCATTTTGCCGTCAGGAAGTTCCACCATTCCGTATGAAAAATGTTTTATAGTATCAGCCCAATCAAAACCTATTTTTTTGAGTACGAGTTTTAGTACTTTAAAATGGTAATCTTGCTCGTTACCAACAACATAAATATGCTCGTCAAAGTTAAATTCACGATGGCGTAGTGCTGCTGTGCCAAGGTCTTGCGTCATATAAACTGTTGTTCCATCGCTACGAAGTAATATTTTTTGGTCGAGGCCGTCGGCAGTTAGGTCAATATACACCGATTTATCATCGGCTTGTTGACAAATGCCTTTTTTTAATGCGTCGATAACATATTGTTTGCCTTCGAGGTAAGTTTTTGATTCGTAGTAGATTTTGTCGAAGGATATACCCATTGTTTTGTATGTTACATCAAAACCATCGTAAACCCAACCGTTCATTTTTTTCCATAGTTCCACTACTTCTGGAACACCTTTTTCCCAATCTTGCAACATTTTGCGAGCTTCGAGAAGTATTGGTGCATTTTTTTTAGCTTCGTCTTCGGTTTGACCTTGAGCCATAAGATCGGCTACTTCTTGTTTGTAATGTTTATCAAAAAGTACATAATATTTTCCAATAAGATGGTCGCCTTTTATACCAGAAGATTCTGGTGTTTCTCCGCCTGAAAACTTTTGCCATGCGAGCATAGATTTGCAAATATGTATGCCACGATCATTTACGAGGTTTACTTTTATAACATTGTTACCGCCAGCTTTTAGTATGCGTGAGATGCTGTCGCCGAGAAAATTGTTTCGTAAATGTCCAAGATGCAGTGGTTTATTTGTGTTTGGTGATGAAAATTCTAATACTATTTTTTTAGATTTTTCGGTTATTGGGGTGTAGCCGAAATTTTCGTTTGATGCTATTTTTTTTAATGTTTCGGTTATAGCTGTTTTTTTAACGCTTATATTTAAAAATCCCTTTACAACATTGAAATTTTGGGCTTCTTGCCAATTAGCTTTTATATATTCTCCAATTTTGTTGGCGGTTTCTTCGGGTTTTTGTCCAGATATTTTTAACAATGGGAAAACTACAATGGTAAAATCGCCTTCAAATTCTTTTTTGGTTTTTTGTACTTGTACTTGTCCTTGTGCAGGTGTTTTTGCGTAAATTTCTTCTACGGCTTTTGTAACTACCTGATTTAATGATTGTTCTATATTCATTAGCTTTTCGTAAATTTTCCTAAATTTATAGTTTCAAAATTATGTAATTTTTTTCATAAAAAAACACGTAAAACATGAAATTTTTATTTTTTCAGGTTTTACGTGTTAAGTATGATGTTGTTAGATGGTTTTAAAATTTAAAACCTATTGTAAACATTGTGTAAAGGTAGTTGTTATCAGCTGAATATTTTTGCTCTACGTTGTTACCTTTGTAAAGAAAACTATCGTTTTGCCAAATATGATATGCGGCAGTTAGGTCGATATAAAAATCGTTGGTTCTGTAGCCGAGTCCGCCTGATATTATTTGACGTTCTATTTTGCTACCCATGTTTTGGTCGGGATGATAAGGATTTTCATAAATTGCATATCCTACTCTTATGCTTGCGGCTCCAAGTCTTCCTTCTGCGCCAAAACGCCAATTGCGAGTTGCATGATAAATATTTTTTATTGCATCGTTTTCGTATGGTGTCCAGTCGTATGTGTCTATTGCATCGTCGGTGAGGTTATAGTGCATTTTTGTATAGTCAACGTATTCGTAGTCAACGCTTATTAATCCGTATTTTTTGAAAATTCCTGCCGCCGACAATACAGCTTTAAATGGTGTACGCATTAAAAATTCGTAATCGTTTTTGTTGTCGCCGTAATTATTGCCGTTGTCGGGGAAATAGAAATGGCTTTGTCCTGCGTCGGGTATGTCGTTGTCGAAATAGGAATCGATACTAACTTCGTATTTTCTTGTAAGTGTGTAGAATGTTGGCGAATGGATGGCTGCTCCCAAACGTATATATTCTATCGGTTGGGCTATTGCGCCAATTTTAAAGTTTACACCAGTTCCTGTTGTTTTTATTTTTTCGGTCATATCAAAACTTCTCAACTCAATAAGGTTGTTGTTGTCGTCTTCGGAATAAATATTGGTTGTCTTTTGTCTTAGAGTTTGTATTCCTATACTACCACCGATAAATATTTTGTTGTAAAACGATGTTCCGAGAGCAAAATCCCAACAATTGATGCCACCTTTTGAACGTACCGTGCGGTTGATTAACTGGCCGTAAGTGTCGATAGAGTTCAAATCGCTCCAAGTGCTTTTGTAGGGGCTGGTGTAGTCGGTGGTATATTCTATATCTCCGTTATCGTTTTGATATTGAATTGGGTCGATAAGCCAAACGCTATATCCCATGCCTGATGAGTATGGATAGTTAAATTTTATTTCGTCGGTGGTGGAACCTTTTGCTTCGTCAAGCCAAATATCTGTTAATGAACTTGTTCCAGTGCCTATCATTCTGTTGTTGAAGTTGAAATCTTGTAGGCGGTTGAATGTTATAGCCCAAGCTACACCGTTGAAACCTTCGCCTTGCGAAATGTTTGACGAAGCAAAACCTATATTCCCTAATTTAAACGAATATTTATCATCGGTGGTTTCGCGTCCGTTGAGTGTGTTGTTTGTAGTAGATGCTGATACTAAAGGTGTTAGTGAAAATTCTCCACGTTTGTAAATTCCCACGCCAGCAGGATTGATGTTGATACTCGACAAGTCGCCACCCAATGCTCCGAAAGCACCGCCCATTGCTGTGCTACGTGATGTTCCTTGTTGGTAGGTTTGTGAATATGTTAATGCGTCGTAAGCATCTTGTGCGTATAGTTGGCAAGCTAAAACTATTGCTGCCGATGTTAATATGGTTTTTTTCATGGTTTTTTGTTTTTAAAGGTTATTTTCTGCCTTGTTTTGTTGGCATAATAAAGGCGGAACAAGTAATTTGTTCTTCTTACAATATTCCGCCTTGTTATTTTATTTTGTTTTATTTTATATCTTATCTGTGTCCGCCACCGCTGCTATGTGAGCTACTTGAACTGCTACTTGAGTGTGAACTTGAACTGCTGCTGTGTGAACTTGAGCTACTGCTTGATGAAGAACTTCTTCCGCTGCTGTAACTGCTTGACGATGAACTTCTACCGCTACTATAACTGCTTGAACTGCGGCTTGAGCCTGAACTACTTCCTGATTTTGCTCCGCTATAACTGCTTGACGAAGAACTTCTTCCGCTGCTATAGTTGCTACTACGATTGCCATAGTTGCTTGATGAACTTGAGCCGCTACGTGTTGAATTGCTTCCCGACGAATAACTATTGCTACTTCTTCCACTGCTGTAGTTGCTGCTACGGTTGCCATAATTGCTTGATGTGCTTGAACCATTGGATGATTTGGCTGTGCTACTGTTGGAACTGCGATTGCTGTAATAACTGCTGCTACGGTTGCCGTAAGTGCTTGATTTTGCAGGTGTTCCTTTTGAAGATGCCGACGACCCTGTGGTTTGATGCGAATAATTACGGTTTGGAGCTGCGCCTACTCTCGTTGCTGCATTACGATGAGCAAAAGTGTAGTTTTCGTATGGATTTACGCGACTGCGATAATAGTCGCTTGCATATCTGTGTCCGTAATCGTGATAATAATGTGGATGATAGTAATATGGGTCGTAATAATGGTGATGGTATCCCCACCAAGAATAGCCGTAGTATGGTGTTCCCCACCAAGAGTAGCAGTATGGAGTGCCAAAACTAAACGACCAACCCGGACGATAGAGATTGTAGCCAAAACTCCAATACCAATCGTAATACCATGGATCGTAGAAACTTACATCGTAGTAGCCGCCTCCGTGATATGGTCGATGAAAACGATAGATACGTCCTGCGTACGAATCATCTATTACTACAACATCGGAGTTGTCGTTGTAGTAGTTATTGTCGCCGTTATCATCATAAACGTAAACATTGTCATCGGCGGTGAGGTTGCCGTTTGCGATGTTTTCGTTGTTGTCGGCTTGTTTTGCAGCATCGTCTTTTTGGGTTATAACCTTGGGTTTTGACGTGCCATAAACATCGTCGCTGTATGTTGTGTTGTTGAGTGAAGCACAAGCACCTAACGTTAGCAACCCAACTGCCGAAAGGTTTATTATTATTCTGTTACTTTTCATTTTTTTATCCTCCATTAATTAGTTCTGTTTCCAGAAAATTGTTTTATCAATTAAGTTTGTTTGTTGTTTAGACAATTGTGCTAACTTTAACCCCCAAACTTTTTTAAAAAAATTTTTTTTATTGGTTGCAAACATAATATTTTTAGTTGGTTTGTGCAATATGCTTGTTTATTAAAAAAAATGTGTTGTTTCCAATGTGTTGAAAATTTGTATTTTATGTTTAATATTGTTGCATTATGGTTTTTGTTTAGAAAAAAAATGATTTACAATGTAGTTAAATAATGTAGAATTTTATGTGTAAAATAATAAAAAAACACGGAATTATTATTTTTCCGTGTTTTTTAAATGTATTTACAAAAAAAATCTTTGTTGAGGTAGATTTTTAATGGTGGTTCTAAAAAATTGCTTTTTCAGCGTTGTATTTCAATCTCAAAATGCTCATTTACAATCAGTAAACTGCGCTTTTTCAATTTCATACGCCTTGAAAAATCTAATTTTTAAATCTTCCCTTAATTTTGTTCAACAAGTTCCTTGGCTTTTGCAAGTGCTATGTTTATATTGCTACAAATATTTTCTTGTCCAAGCAAATCGTAAAAACCTGATTTTGCTAATGTTGCGTGGACTCTTTCGTTTACACCAGAAAGTACAATTTTTATGTTTTCTTTTTGGCTCATCAAACATAAGTTTGTTAGGTTGTGTATGCCAGTAGAATCAACAAATGGCACTTTTCTCATTCTTATAATTCTTACCTTAGGTCGTTTGTTGCCAAGTTGCCCCATAAGTTCTTCAAATTTGTTGCTGACACCAAAGAAATAAGGTCCGTTTATTTCATAAACTTCTACGCCTTCTGGAATAATAAGATGTTCGTCGTTTATAGTGTGTTGCATATCACTTTCAGAATTTGGGTCTATTTCGTCCATTATTACCTGAATATCAGTTGCTTCGGCAATACGACGCATAAATAAAAGACATGCTATAACTATGCCTACTTCTATGGCAATGGTTAGGTCGAAAATTACAGTTAGTAAAAATGTTATTACAAGAACTGCAACGTCGCTTTTTGGGTTTTTAAATTGCGCTGCAAATGAACGCCAACCACACATGTTGTAACTTACAACTACTAACACCCCAGCTAAACAAGCCATGGGAATGTATTTTGCCAATGGCATTAAAAATAGAAAAATAAGTAGTAACATTATTGCGTGAATGATGCCAGCTACAGGAGTTTTTCCTCCGTTGTTGATGTTGGTCATGGTGCGGGCAATTGCGCCAGTAGCAGGTATTCCTCCAAAAATAGGAGATACTAAATTGGCGATGCCTTGTGCAATGAGTTCGGTGTTAGAATTGTGTCTATCGCTTATTGCACCGTCGGCAACGGCTGCGCTCAAAAGGCTTTCTATGGCTCCCAAAACTGCAATTGTAAGCGTTGGACCAATTAACATACGAATAGTTTCAAAGTTGATTGTGGGTATTTCGGCTGATGGAATTTCGCTCGATATTGAAAACCTATCGCCTATGGTTTCTACAGTGTTGATGCCGTTTTGCTTGAGTATGAGTGCAAGAATTGTCATTAGAATAATTGCAACAAGCGAACCGGGTATTTTTTTGCTTATTTTTGGTGTCAACACTATTATTATTATGCTGAGAATGCCAACGAGTGCACTCCATGGGTCTATTGTGTTGAAATTTTGAAAATAAGCAGCCCATTTTCCAATAAAATCGGCAGGTAGATTTTGTATTGAAAGTCCAAACAAATCTTTTACTTGTGTGGTAAAAATTGTTACACCAATACCGCTTGTAAAACCTATTACAATGGGGTAGGGGATGTATTTTATTATTGTGCCGAGTTTAAGAACGCCAAGCAAAATTAAAAAAATGCCAGCCATAAATGTTGCAACAGCCAAACCTTGTATGCCGTATTGCTCTATTATGCCGTAAACTATGACGATAAATGCACCTGTTGGCCCACCAATTTGAACTTTTGAGCCACCGAATACGGATATTAAAAAGCCAGCTACAATTGCGGTTATAATTCCTTTTTCGGGACTCACGCCACTGGCTATTCCAAATGCTATGGCTAACGGTAGGGCAACTATACCAACGATAATGCCTGCCATGAGGTCGGCCATAAAGGTTTCTTTGTTGTAATTTTTTAGTGTGTCGAAAAATTTCGGCTTAAAGTCTATACTTAACATTTCTTCTAATTAGTATTTCTTTTTAGGACGACAAAATTATTTTTCTAATGTTAAGTTTTAGTAATTGTTTGTGTTATTTTTTTTTAACTTTTTTGTATGTTTATTTATAAAAATTTTTTACAAAGCCAGTGGTATCACCTTTTTTAAGTATTAATCCGTTGAAAACTGCCTTTAAAAATCCTGCTCCGTAACTGCAAAGTTGTATGTAAACCGCTACTATAGATAAAAAACCAACTTTTAGTCCGTTTTTTAGAGCCGAATCGATAAAAACTATGGCGCAAAATAGCAAAAGTGGTGAAATAAAAATAAAAAACAACGATAAGTTTTTGAATATCAATGCTATTGCTATTGCCAATGCTAACAATAAAATGTTGCCGACAAGAAAACATGTTGGCAAAAAATGAACAATTTTTAATGAGTTTTTGTGTCTTAGGTAGAGGTTTATACGTGCGCATCCTGAATTGAAAATTTGCCGGAAAAATTTTTTAAAATCGGTGCGACGTTTATGATAAACATAGGCTTCTTTTATTAGTTGGGTTGTAAAACCGTTTTCTAATATTCTGAGAGTCATGTCAATATCTTCGCCAAAACGCATTTTAGAATAACCGCCAGTTTTTAAAAAAACTTGTTTTGAAAAACCCATATTAAAACTACGCGGATGAAATTTACCTGCTTTTTCGCTTGCACCACGTATTCCACCAGTTGAAATTATTGATGTCATGGCGTAACTTATGGCTTTTTGTATGTTGGTGAAGGATTTCATGGCAGCGTCGGGACCTCCGTAGCAGTCGCTAAATTTTTTTTCAAGTCTTTCGGTTACTATTTGCATATAGTTTTCGGGGATAATGCAATCGCTGTCAAAAAATATAAAATAATCTTTTTCTGATTTTTCTGCTCCGTAGTTACGCGTAGTTCCAGGACCTGAATTTTCTTTAAAATAATATTTTAAATTTAGTTTTTCTTTGTATTTTTTTATAATCTCGTCAGATTTTATGTTGCTGCCGTCTTCTACTATTATTACGTCAAAATTTTTGATGGTTTGTTTGGTTAGGCTTTCCAACAGTTCGTCAATTTCTTGTGGGCGATTGTATAGCGGTATTATTATGCTGAAATCCATGTTTTTGTTTTTTTGTTTTACAAAAATAACAACTATCCATCAATTTGCAAATAAAATCTTTTTTCCCCTAACTTTAATTTATGGGGAGTTCTAAAAATTAGATTTTTCAAGGCGTATGAAATCGAAAAAGCGCAGTTTACTTATTGTAAATGAGCATTTTGAGATTGAAATACAACGCAGAAAAATCAATTTTTAGAACCCCCCTTAATAATTAAATTTATGAGATAATTATTGTTTTACTCATGGTTAGTTTTTTCCATGAGTTTTTTTTTGTGAAAAATTATTGGTAAAAAATATTCTAAAATATAATGTTGTTAACAAAAATACATTAACTTTGCAGCAAATCAAATACGGAAAAAATTTAGCAAAAGAAATACAGCCAAAAAAATATAAAAATGTCGGTAGAAATTTTAAAAATGTTAGTAGAATCGGCTTGCAGCGATGGCAGTATAACCGATTCGGATAAGGCGTTGTTACAAAAAAAAGCATCAGATTTTGGTATTTCGCAGGCAAAACTTGACGAAATGATAGCTGAAGCATTGGGTGCTGGAAAAAATACACCGCCAACATCTTCGCAAAACGACAATTCTGGTTCGGGATTTATTACTGATTCTTCTGTTGCACAATCGGAAAATGAAAAAAAATCAGGTTCGGGATTTATCACAAGTAGTACGCAAGTTACACCTCCCCCACCTCCACCCCAGCCTAACGAATCAAGTTTTACAAATTCAGGTGCAGAGTTTGCAGCAAAATTTACCGATGTAAGCGAACTTTCGGCACAAGGAGCCATGAGTACAGTTTACCAAGGTAAGCAATATGGAAAATGGATTATTATAAAAAGAATAAAAGAACAATTTAGAAATAATCAAGATTATAAAAATCTTTTTTTCAAAGAATTTGAAAATTCCTATCATTTAGACCACCCAAATATCACGCGTATTTTAGACAAAGGCGAAGATGAACTTGGCGCATATTATACGATGGAATACGTTGATGGTAGGCCACTTAGCAAAATGATTGCTTCTGAAAATTTAAAAAGCAATGAAAAACTTATAACTCGCATTTTTTCTCAGATAATTGATGCTTTAAACTACGTTCACAAAAAGCAAATAATACATCGCGACCTTAAACCCGACAATATTCTTGTAACCTACCGAGGCGACAACGTAAAAATTCTTGATTTTGGATTAGCAGCAGCCGACTCTTTTGACGACAATCTTTTAAAAGTTGGTACTCCAAAATATGCTGCACCAGAGCAGATGGTAAACGGTAGCAAAGTAGATCAACGCGCAGATATTTATGCGTTGGGATTAATTTTGTTAGAAATGGCAACTGGAAGTTTGGACGATAAAACAGCACAAACTGTTGAAAATCCAAACTTTAAAGAGATAATTCAAAAATCTACCAAACAAAATCCCGACGAAAGATACGCCGATTGTCAAGAAATTCTTGATGTTTTAAAACGTAAAGTACTTGGATTAGAAAATAAATTTACTCAAAACGAAGTAACTCAAACTGAAAGTGCATTTACTGGAATTGAAGATATAATTGCAAGTGCAGTAGAAAAAGTAGATATTGGTGTTCCAATTCAAGGTGAAATTATAAATGAAGTTATATCCGGAGCACGGCTTGGAACTTTAATTGTAAGAAGCGCAAGTAGTGGTACAGGTAAAACTCGTCAAGCAGTTGGAGACGCATGTTTAATTGCTTATCCTTTTAGATATGAACCAACTCATAATAAATGGGAACAAACTGGATCTGGCCGAAAAGTTATCTTTATAGCTACAGAGCAAACAATTCCAGAGATTCAAAAAATGATTCTTGCATATCTTACTGGATTTAATGAATCTAAATTTAGATATGGTAATTTTACAGAAAAAGAAAATCGAATTATTCGGCAAGCAGTTTGGATAATGGAACAGTATAAAGATAATTTTTATATAGTTCAAATGCCAGCGCCACGAATTGATTTGGTTAAGAATTTGGTTAGAGAACAAGTATTACTTCATGGAATTGAATATGTATTTTTTGATTATGTTTTTATTTGCCCAAGCCTTTTAGGTGAATTTAAAGGAATTAATTTAAGAAATGATGAGGTTCTTTTGCTATTCTCAACTGCATTAAAAGAATTGGCTGTAGAATTAAATGTATGTGTATTTACTTCTACACAAGTTAATGCAAATATAGATAGTAATACAACAATTAGAAATGAAAGTAGTATTGCTGGTTCACGAGCAATTATAAATAAAGCAGATATTGGTATGGTTATGGCACGGCCGACTAAAGAAGAAATTGATTTCTTTGCGAGTATGGGGCAAGCTATACCAACAATAGTTACAGACGTATATAAAGTAAGAAGTGGTGAATGGAGTCAAGTTAGAATTTGGAGTATAGTAGATTTAGGATGTTTGAGAAAAGTAGATTTATTTTTAACCGATTCACGACTTGAGATTATTAGTGACTATGAAAAACACTTCTTATATGAAATTGATTGGGAAAATACTAATTATCAAGAAATTCTTGAGAAAGTGAATAATTTGAAATGATAGATTATCAAGAAATAATTGAACAATTAGATGATAATAAAGTTAAACATATGTTGGATAATTTAAATATTCCTTATGAAGATAGAGGTGATTATTTATTAATGCCAACTGTATGTCATAATGAAGATAATGAATCTGCATCATGGAAACTTTATTATTATAAGAATACTCATATATTTTATTGTTATACAGAATGTGGAGGTCAAAGTATTTTTTCTTTTTTGAAGCATTATTATGAAACAAGAAATATATCTTATGATTGGTTTACAGATATATATGAAGTAATTCGGGGATGTTCATACTTCAGTGAAAATAATTATAATTCAAATAGTTATAAATCTATTAGAG
>CALFIU010000179.1 GCA_937877455.1 uncultured Bacteroidales bacterium | reverse complement strand
TTTTTTGCAAATTTCTCCAACTGTACGCAGCAATAATCGTTGAACTTATCTTCAAGGTTTTCAATCTTGCCGTCCACCTGCGAAAAATCCAACTTCAACACCTGATAGAACGCCCTTCGCTCCGTTGGATGCTCGTGAATCCACAGCCCCGAAAAAAGTTCGTCGAAACGGTCTTTGTTATTGATGTCATAATAAGCCTCCAACATACTGACAAACAGACTTTTGCCGAACCGCCGTGGCCGTCCGAAAAATACATAACTATCGCCGCTCTCCAATGTGTTGATAAATTGCGTCTTATCAACATAATAGAGGTTGTCGCGGCGGATGCGCTCAAAATCATTAATGCCCGATGGCAATAGCCGTACTTTCTGTTCCATAATGTTGGGAGTTTTGGTTGTGAGGGCAAAGATAATTATTTATGCTAAAAGTAGCAACTTTATAATTACAAAAAAATCGTGATTTTCCAGGAATTAAAATCCTGAAAAATCAAGAAATTTTTGTTGTAATGCTAATTTATTTGAATTTCATTTTCATTTCCTTGCCCTGATAATCGACAGTTTTGGACAATACGGCGGTGAAAATATTTGTAGCATTGCGCTTTTTGTTTACAATGTGAACGGCAACCTGAATGTTCAATTTGTGTTTTGCGACCAAGTTGCCTTCAAGAGGCTTCATCGTCAGCGACATTGTCTTGTTGTCCCAAACAATCAAAGTCTTGGAGAAGTTGCCATTTTCGTACTCGAAACTCTCGCCGTCGTCTTCGTAAAGAGTAAACTCTGCATCGTCGCCCGCAAAAACTTTTATGTCAAGGGCTTCCATATCTGAACCATTCTTGGTAACGACAATGCTGCCGCCTTTGGCAAATACAGGAATCGATGCATCGTCAATTGCCGTTTCTACGACTTTGCCGCCGCTGTAATACTTATTGCTATCATGAAAATTATAAAAATCATACCAACCGCCCTTGTTTTCAGGGAGATACGTTTTCCATGTGGTAACGTCAGGTTCGGTAATGGGGCTTATCAACAACGATTTGCCAAACATGAACTCATATTTTTGTTCGAGGGCTTTTTTGTCGTTGTAGAAGTCAAAAACCAACGGACGCATCAATGTTGAACCGTTGAAAGCAACTTCGGCGGCGTTTGAATAGATGTATGGGAAAAGTTCCTTGCGGCGTTCGATGCACTTTTTGATTATTGACTTCGCATTGTCGCCATATTTCCAAGGCTCGGTGTCGCTCATGTAGCCGTGAACACGCATAAGTGGCAGATATACAGACAATTCAATCCAACGCAACATACGGTTGATGTAGTCCTGATTTTGGTATTGGTCAAAGGGGCGGAAAAATCCACCTGCGTCGTAAGTCCACCACGGAATACCAGTTGTCTGAAGTCCAAGTCCGCTAGCGATTTGACGGCGGAGTGTTTCCCAATCGTTGCCAACATCGCCGCTCCACAATGCCGAGCCATAACGCTGTATGCCCGGAAAACCGCTGCGGGTAAGAATCAACGGACGTTGACCAGGCTTGTCGGCTCTAAGTCCTTCATACACAGTCTTGTTGACCAACAACGGATAAACATTGCGGACATAGTTGCCATCGATTTTGCCATTGTTGACCATGCGGCCTTCGAGGTCGTCGTTTTCGGGCTCTGTTGCGTCCTGCCACCATGCGTCGATGCCAGTGGGAACAAGTCTTTCCTTGAAATTGCGCCAATATGCGGCGGCGGCATCAGGATTGAAAAAGTCAATCCAATCGGTATTGGGAATGTAATAGCCGTCCTTACTCATCTGACGACCGACGGCGGAATTTTTGTCAATTTTAGACCAAACAGAAAGCATCATCCTTATATTTTTGGAATGGAGATAATCGGTGAGAGCCTTTGGATTGGGATAGTTGACGGAATCAAAAACCATTGAGTTCCAACCGTTTGGTCCCCAATACTGCCAATCTTGGACGATGACGTCGAGCGGAATGTTTTCGGAAATGAAACGGTCGGCGGTCTCCTTGATTTCATTCTGTGAATGAAACCTCTCACGGCAATGAATGTAGCCCAAAGCCCATGCCGGCATGAGTGGCGCATTGCCAGTGATGTTGCGGAGTGTCTTGATGATTTGGTCGGGCGTGCCGAAAATCACCGTGTAATCAACCTTGTCGGACGGTTGCGACTGGAAGACAGTCTCTTTGGTTACTTTTCCGAAATACAAAACCGGGCGGTCGTTGTCGGTGAGCTCGGCGGAAAGAGTGTGAGTGCCTTTTTTGAGGAAAACGATTTGCGAAGTTGTGGGCGGAAGCCATACATTCTGCATTTCGATTACAGCGTTGCCGTCAATTTTGAGATTATGGCGACGCGCCATCTTCTGTCCTACGTCAAGAAGTAGGCTATATTCGCCGTCTTCGGGGATTGTGATTTGTCCAGTGAAGACGTTGTTGCGGCGGGTCTCGGTCTTGCCGCCCTCGGTTGAGGTTACGTTGACGGTTTCGGTTGTGCCGCCAGTGGAATCTTTTTGGAGTTTCACACTATTGGGCAGCGGATTGAAGTCCGTGAGCGCGTAATTGTTCCACACAACAGCGTAGCCCTTGTTTGAGATGACCACCGGCGACGAAATCTGCGTGTTGACCTGCGTCAAACGGCGCGTCATGCCTGCTACATTGTTATAGCCGTCCTGAAACTGTCCCAATCCATAGAGAAATTCACCGTCTTGAAGCGGGAATTTGAGGGTCGCCTTGTGGTCGGAAAGGCTGTGGCTTGTGGCGTTGAAGGTTACGTCGCTGTTATAAATTTCAACTGAATTTCCCGAAATTTTGACGCCTTCGGTTGTCTTTTTTCCGTCAACAACATACATCCATTCGGGAAGATTGTCGCTTTCTTTGTCAGCATATCTAACACGAAAAGCGTTGTCGGATAGTTTTTTAACATAAAAATTTTGCGCCGACAATGTCGTTATCATAAACACAAAAATTATAGTCAAAAGATTGTTTTTCATCATCAATTTTTGATTATTCAAATTTTGCAAGTGTTTTCGCCAAATAATACAAATGGCTTGTACAATCCCATTTTTTGATTATTACTTGGTTTGTTGCACAAATTTTATTGTACCATCGGCATTAAATTCCATTTTATCAACGCATACAGAACGCCGTCCGATGGCTCCATTATGTCCGTCAATAGTAAGCGTAGCATTATGATAAAAAAGATACCACTGTCCATTAAATTCCACCACACCGGGATGTATTGTAAAACTATTTTCGGCCTCGCTTGTTACTTGTCCGCGATGAGTCCACTCGCCGTCAAAAGATGTTGCAGTGGCATAATCAATAGCCTCGCGAAGATTTCCCATTGATGCGTAAATAAGATAACATATAGAATCGCGCTTGGTAAGCCATGGACCTTCGGTGTATTTTGGAAGGTCAACAACACGAATTTCACCATCAATTTCGGTCATATTGTCTTTTAGTTTAGCAATAAAACATGTTCCATTGCCCCAACACAACCAAGCATCGTTACCATCAATATAAACCGTTGGGTCAATATCGTTCCACCAACCACGAGTACCATTGTCGGTCATTGTGTCGCAAACAATTGGTTTACCAATAGCATCAACAAATTTTCCTGTGGGAGACTCGCTTACAGCCACACCAATAGCATAACCAGAATATGGTTTTTGCCCTTGTACGGTGGTATAATAATAAAATTTTCCATTACGTTCCACAACTTGCGCTGCCCAAGCTGTTCCCACCTTAGCAACAACGGTGTCAGCCCATTTAAAATCTGATGGACGCAATACACAACCGTGGTCTGTCCATGTTTTCATATCGGCAGTTGAATAGCAAAGCCATTCTGTAATGTTAAATTCTTTACCTCCTGATGCTGTATCTTGACCATCGTAATACTCGTCGTGCCCAACATAAAGATAAAGTCTTCCGTTGCTAACCATTGGTGCTGGGTCGGCTGTAAAATTGTTTCTAATCAATGGATTACCTTCAAAAACAAATGTATTGTTGTTTATAGGTTGATTGTTGCCACATGAACATGCAAGTGCAATGCAAGACATAAAAAAAAGTTTTTGTGTCGGTTTCATTTTTTTATAATTTTTTTTGTTAATTTTTATTTTCAATAACTACTCCCCCATTACATGGAATTGTAATTACAACTTGTTGTTTTTTATTAATTTTTATTTCATTAACAGAGCCATTAAGCTGATTATCATCGCTATAATACTTTATAGTATTACCAACAGCAAACATTGGCAAATTTAACGTCAACTTTAAGGTTTCTTTTTGTGCATTAACCCCTGCAATAAACCATCTATCGCCGCTACGCCTTGCTAATATAACATATTTACCCGGATAACCATCAATAAATTTAATCTCATCCCATGTTGTTGGAACATTTTTCATAAAATCAATAGCCCATTTTGGAGCGTCGGTTAAATTATTAGGCGCAAGTGCAAAATGTTGTACTGCACTTTGAAATAATACCGCTACCGCCAAGGCAAAAACATCGCTTGTTCGACGAATTGTACCATGTTGATTGTCAGCATTATAAAACTTATTTAATGCGCTACCACCAAAATCCATAGATCCTACAGTATTGCGGATAAAAGGATGTAAACACGCATTGAAGGCTTCGTTGTCGCAGGCACCTTGCCCAAAATGCAGATTTTCTGATGCTAAAACCGCTTCAGATGCCGCATAATTTGGATACATTTTTTCCCAACCACGTGGCAATGTGCAACCATGAAATATTACCAACAATCCAAAATCGTTGGCATCGGCAAGAATATCCTCGTATAGTTGCATCATTGGTTGTTTGTCGCCACCAAAAAAATCAACTTTTATTCCTCTGATTCCATTATCACGCATCCATTTCATCTCTTGACGACGTATTCGTTGATTGTTCATCTTGTTAATTGGCGTTTGAGGGGCATCGTTCCAAGAGCCATTGGAATTATACCAAAGGAAAATTCCAACGTTTTTTGATTTTCCATAACTTGCAAGTTCAGCAATTTTGTCATAACCAATGGCAGTATCCCAAAACGCATCAATCAAAACACTTTGATAACCCATTTGGGCGGCAAAATCAATATAACGTTTTTGTTCGTCATAATTGCAACTTGCATCCATACCAATAATCCAACTCCAAGTTCCTTTGCCGTAGGTATATTGTTGCGATGGCTTATATTTTTGTTCGGTAAGGTCAAATGGAACGGTGGTTTCCACTATCTCTTTTAGTGTGTTACCAATGGTAATTGTACGCCAAGGAGTTTTGAATGGCAATGAAACCATAGCCGATGTACTCGAAAAACCATTCATTTCTTGACTTTGCGGAAAACCTATTTTATAATTTTCATCGCCATCGTTCAAAAGTCTACACCCTACATAACTTCCGTCTGTTCCTGTTTCGCTAATCAAAACCCAACCGTCGTTTCCCTCGCGAAAAAGACAAGGTAATGTGTAACCATTACCCCAACCGTTTTTGCCCATAGCATCATCAACGGTGTAAGGGGTTTCGTAACTTGGCGATGTACGCGCAAATCCTCCCATAGGTTTTGCTTGTGGACAAAGAAAAGTGGTTGTACCGTTTGGAAAAACAAATCCACTTTCCTCTTGTTCTACTACACATACTTTAGTATCTTTTATAGGCAAAACTTCGTAACGAAATGCAACATCGCTATTGCTTACACGAAATTCTATGGATAGTTGTTTTTGTCCATCTTTCTTAAATGTTACAACGGCAGCATTGGCAATATAATTTACGTTACTCTGCTTTATATTTTTCAAAACATAAGTTTTGTTAATGCTTTGCTGCGATACCTCAAACAATGTCAATGATTGCGAAAAATCACCAATATTTGTTTTTATACCAAGCGGAGATTCTTTAAGAAATACTTTTCCACTATGTTTTATAGTATAACGTGGCATACCATCGTTGAGAATAACTTCAATAGAAGTGTTTCCGTCAGGACTTTTTATGATGCAAACACTCTGTGCAATTGTCATTTTTAATAGTAACAACAAAACAATAAATGTTGACAATAGTTTTTTCATATATTTTTACTAATAATATTTCTACAAACAACTAAAAACAAAATCTCAATTATTTCTTAAAACTCCACCAATCCAACCTAACCTCGCCGTTAGCCTTTTGGAATGTGATGTACAAATCGTGAACACCACTTGCTCCGTAAACCTTTCCGCTGAACGCCTTGTATTTTTCGACGTTGCCGGTGGGTTTTACCAAAACTCTGCCGATTTCCTTGCCGTCGGGCGAATCGAGACGGAGCGAAATTTCTACCGTGCCAGTGGCGGCGGCGGTTATCGAGAATGAAGACGCGCCGCTTGCAAAATCAACGCCGCGCAGACGGATGTATTCGCCATTGTCAATGTCGTTTACGTACATATTGCGCTTGCCAGTGGAGTAGGGCATATCTTTGACAACGCCAGTGTTGGGAATGCCGATTTTGGCGGTTTTGAGACCGTAGCCCCAAGCCATTGTCTCTGCCTCGACACGGCGGAAAGGATTGAGCCACTGAATCTGTTTAACAGGTTCTTGGTCATGCCAATAGGGAACTTCCTTGATAGTGCCGTCGGGATTGTATTCCATCTCCGTTACCGATACCGAGCGGCGTTCGTGATGTTCTTGAATATCAATGTGCATAAGGTCGTAATTTTGACCGAAAACGTAGGTCTTGCCCTTGAAATCAGCTATGCCGGGGTGATTGCCACGGTCGCGAGGTGTGGGGCGCATGATGTAGCCGGTGCTTTTCCATGGTCCTGTCGGACTGTCGCTCATTGCGTAACCGAGAGCCTCGGGGCAACAGGTTGATGCAAAGCCGAGGTAATACTTGTCGCCACGACGATAGAACCACGGGCCTTCTTGATAATTCTCGATGTGCGGAAGTTGTACAACGCTGTCTTTCAACGAAATCATATCGTCGTTCAAGCGAGCGTAGAATGTGTGAGGATTGCCCCAATACATATAAGCCTGACCGTCCTTGTCGGTATATACAGACGGGTCGATGTCGTACCAATGACTTTGATTCCAATAGAGCGGCTTACCGAGCGGGTCTTTGTAAGGGCCATAGGGCGAATCGGCAACCAAAACTCCGATGCCGTGTCCGTGCAGGGGTGCGTAGAGATAATATTTGCCGTTGCGCTCAACCACTTGGATAGCCCATCCGCCATTGTCGCGGCTGCGCCATTCAAAATCTTTGAGCGATGCGGGTGCGCCGTGCTCTGTCCAATTGACCATATCGGTGGTGGAATATAGCAACCAATCGTACATGAAGAATCCTGCTGAACTTCTTTCGTTGGGGTCAACGATGTGTTCGGGCGATGCGTCGTGCGAACAGAACAGGAACAGCGTGTCGCCAATTACGAGCGGCGAGGGGTCGGCTGTAAACTTGGTCTGGAATATCGGCATATTGCATTGCTCAATGCCTCGCATCTTCCACCAATCGAGGTTGAAAAGTTGCGGGCCTTTCCTGCCAACAAATGCAAAATAAACGTCCCTTACGCCCTCTGCCTTGCCGATGAAGTCGGTGGAAAACTCCTTGAAATTTTCCCAGCCGCCAGTGCCGTCGATTTGAAGTTCGGCAACTTTTGCGCCGTGGAGGCTGTCTAAGTGAATCTCAATCTTGCCGCCACGAAGTCCGCTTGCCGCCGAAACGGTGAACGTTCTCGGAAAATTTTTGCCAAAATTAACCGCTTGCAGTTTGATGTAGTCGCCGTTGTGAATGTCAGAAACATAAACACCTTGATTGTCATTTTGATAGGTCTTGACACCCGACGAAAATGCCATTGTCTCCGCCTGAACTTTGCGGAAAGGGTTGAAGTTTGCGATTGGTTTCACGCCTTCATCTGTCGGCATTATCTTGGGGAACGAGCCGTCGGGATTGTACTTGAACTCCTCAACAGCCACGCTCCTGCCAAATCCGCCGCCCTTGGGCAACTTGCCGGTGTGGTAGAAGAAATACGAATGACCCTTGTAGTCAATAACGCCGCAATGGTTTGTGAAAGAGTTAGTTTCGCAGAGCGGCATAATCTCGCCCGCGTAGGTCCAAGGACCGGGCAACTTGTCTGCCGTGGAGTACGAAATGTGTTCGGGAACGCCGCCAGCCGCGTAGAGCAACTGATATTTGCCGTTGCGCTTGGTGAGCCACGGACCTTCCACGTATGAATCCTTGTATTTCTTGTTTTTGTCGCGCTCGTTCATCTTGGGCGAGCCGAATGCCTCCTCTGTCATGTCCAAAAGACCGAGTTCGCCGCTGTACGAAATCATGTCTTCGTTGAGTTTCAGGTAATAACACTGCGGATTGCCCCACATGAGCCAAGCCTGATTGTCGTCGTCGATGAAGACGGTGGGGTCGATGTGGTCCCAACTGCCGTTTTCAAATAGCGGCTTGCCGAGTGCGTCCTTGAAACCCTTTGTAGGATTGTCGGAGACCGCCACGCCGATAGCCATTCCGCCCGAAATCTTGGAATGTGCGCACACGTACCAATAGAATTTGCCGTTGCGGTAGATGGTCTGGGCAGCCCACGCACGGTCGTCAGCCCAAGAGAAAGTTTCGAGGGCGAGTGGCGAGCCGTGGTCGGTGTAATTGACCATATCGGTGGTGGAATACACGCGCCATTCCTGCATCCAGAAGAAGTCGGCGTTGTCCTCGTCGTGTCCTGTATAGACATAGAGGGTGTCGTTGTGAACCATCGGCGCAGGGTCGGATGTAAACCACGTCTGCACGATGGGGTTTTGGGCGTTGAGGGTAGTTGCAACCGCCGTTAACGCCAAAGAAAATAGGTGTCTTTTCATTTATAAATATTTGTATTTCAATTATTTTTGTCAAAATTAGATTTTTGGTTTTATAAAATTTTATGTCTATGTTTCAAAATTTTATATTTAAGTTACAATTATTGCTCATCATTGCATATATCAAAAATTTTTGAAAATAAAAAAGAAATTAAACAACCTGAATATCAATACAATAAAAAAAATATGTAAAAAAAATAGAAATTTTAACAATAAATTAAACGTTGGATTCGTTTTTTATGCGTAAGTTTGCCGCGTGATAAAAGTTGCAAAGCGACTTTCACAAAAATTAATTTAATTAACAAAGTATTAAACTTAAAAAAACAAATTAAAAAATGAAAAAAGTAACAAAATTCGCAGCTTATTTGGTGGCTCTTTCTATGGCTGCATTCTCTTTCACTTCTTGTGATGATGAAGAAACAACAACAATTGATGAACAAATTTCTTTTGATGGATTGAATGTTGTTGCTCAAGCAACTGGACAAGTTCTTATTGATGGAAATGTAACAGCAAACACCAAAATTAAATCATTAGTTCTTTCTTCAGACGAAGATGGTAAAAAAGTAATTGTTGACCTTTTGGCAAGTGGCGATCAAACAAAAGCAAAAGAAATTAATGACGCTGGTGAAAAAGAAAAAACTTTCACACTTTCTATCCCAACCGCTGCTGTTGATGTACAAACAATGTATTTGGTAGGTAAAACAAAAGGCGATAAAAAAGCATCTTCTGCTATTACTGAAACCTTAAATTATACTATTGGTGCAAGAAAATCGACTACTGGTTCTTACCTTTCTATTATTAACAATAAGCAAATGAATCAGGACGGTGCTAAAACTGAAGTTGCTGAGGTAATAGCCGAATCTTCTGATGACGGTATAAGTGTAGTAGGTTTGAAAAAAGCTTCTGCTGCAACAGATGCTGTTATTGCTGCTAAGGCTGGTAAAGTAGCTTTATTTCAAGACGGTGCTGCTGCTGAAACCATCACAGAAAATGGTGTAATTATTACCGAAAGTGGTGCTATTTGTAAAGTTGTTGGTTTTACCAATACTTCAACTGGCGATGCTACTATTGAAGGTATCACTATGAAAGGTGGTCTTGGTGCAATAAAGAAAGTTGATGTTTCTGCTTTCACTTTCTCTAAATAATTTTAGTTAAAGTTTTTAAACACAAACAATATAAAAAAAGTCCGTAGTGAAAACTGCGGACTTTTTTGTTGTTTTCGGGGGAATTAATCCCAATTATCCCAATTTGTTTCTTCCAAATATTTTTGCGCTTGTTTAAGAATTATAGGAATATCGTTTTTTGCAGTTCCCCATAAAATTTTAGGAACTACGGTTGCATAGTCATGTACTAATACATGTCTCATTCCTTGCACCATATTCCACGGAGTTTCGGGGTGTATGTCTTTGAATTCTTTTGATAACATATAAGCGGCTTCTCCAACGATTTCAACATTTTTCATTGTGCCGTAATAGATAGCAATATTGTTAACAAATTCTTCAAATGTAATATTATTGACGAGTTTTATAACGTTGTTCGAAAATGTAATAATATCTTCAATTCGTTTTTTATCTCTTTTTTTCTCTCTCATATATAAGAATTTTATCTTGCTCTACGTATTTTTCTATATTTGGATTTAGAGAACCTTCCGCCACTAAATCAATGTCTCTGCCTAACAGATTTTTCAAATCCATATATATGCCGCCCATTGTAAACAAAGTAAATGGTTTGCCGGAATAATCAGGTTCAAAAAGGATGTCTACATCGCTATTTGCTGTTTGTTCACCCCGCGCAAACGAACCGAAAAGCCATGCTTTTATTATTGGCTGGGTAGTAAAATAATCTGCTATAATTTTTGTTATAACAGCGGTTGAACGTTTTTTTCCTGTTTTCTTTTTTGTGTCCATAGCGGTCAGATTTTTTTACAAATATAGGTAATTTTTTTACAAAAAAACTATTTTTGTTTTTATTTTTTTCATCGGAGAGAAAAATAGGTTTGTCCTTACTTTTTTTTTGAAATAATTTGTTGTTAGGTTATATTTGCGAAATAAAAATATAGGAGAAAATTATTATGACAGCAGAAACATTGGAATTGAAAAAGAAATTGGACGAAACTATACCTTATCTTTCTGAAAAGCAATTGTATTTAATATTTTCGATTGCAGAGGCTTTTGTGTTATCTCAGCAGCAAGAGACACAGAAACATGAAGAAAAATTACATCCGAAAAATCCGAAGTATGGCGGTCGCAGAATTTCGGATGAAATAGCGGCTATGTTTTTGACCGGACCGGAAAATCACGATACAGACGAAGAGGTTGATGAAAAAATATGGGAATACATCAAAGAAAAATACAAATGAAAAAAATATTCTTGGATACAAATATCGGCATAGACTTGCTTACCAACAGGTCGCCTTGGGTTGTACCCACCTCAGAAATAATGTCGTTGGCAAATGAGAATAAAATTTTAACATTTTGTTCGACATTGTCTTTGGCAACAATCAACTATTATATGTTGAGGGAAAAATTAGCACGTGATTTGATAATTACTAAATTGGGTAATTTTATTTCATTGTGTTTCCCGATTTCTGTTGATGTCAATGTTGCGAAATCTGCTCTGAAATCTCCGTTCAAAGATTTTGAATATGCTATGCAGTATTTTTCGGCGTTAAGTGAGGGGTGTGATGTCATAATAACACGAAACAAAAAAGATTTCGCTGAGTCTAAAATTCAGGTTTTAGAACCGCAAGAGTTTTTGGATAGTTTTTATGAAGAAGATTAAACTTGCTTGTTTGAAAAAGATTGGTTATATTTGCGCAAGATTCATTTCAGATTAAAAAGGAAAGTAAAATGACAACGCTGGAATTACGGAAAAAAGTTGACAATAGGGTTTCTATGTTGTCGGATGAGCAACTCAATCTCTTGATTATGTATCTTGATTTGCTGACGATAACAAATTTTGAGAGTCCTAAAAGAGAGGTAGATAATAGGTCTGTCGAAAAACACAATAAGAAAGTATTGTTTGACGGGCGTTATCTCAGTGAGGCTACTGTAAAGTTGCTTTCAGGTCGCCGTGTTGATGACACCGACGAGGAAAGGGATAAAAAAATTTATGAATATATAAAGGAGAAGTATCAATGAGACGTGTTTTTTTTGACACCAACATTGTTATTGATTTGTTGTTGGCACGGCTTGAATGGTGCAGAACTTCGAGTAGTATTTTTGATTTGGCAACTGATGGTAAGATTGAATTATATTGTTCTACATTGACGTTGGGTACAGCAAGTTTTTATTTGGAAAAGAATCATTTTACACGGGATGAAATAGTTATGAAACTATTGAATTTTGTTTCGGTATGTATGTTAACCTCTGTTGATGTCAATGTTGCAAAATCCGCTTTGAATTCCTCTTTCAAGGACATAGAAGATGCGATGCAGTATTTTTCGGCGTTGAGAGATGGGTGTGATGTCATAATAACACGAAACAAAAAAGATTTCGCTGAGTCTAAAATTCAGGTTTTAGAACCGCAAGAATTTTTAGACAAGTTTTGCAAAAGGAGAAAATAATTATTGAAGAAAATAAACATTTATTTTTATCAACAAGTAACTATCTATAATACTGCATTTTAATAAAAAAATTTAAAGTTTTTACAAAAAAAGTTAAAAAAAAATTTGGTACTTATAAAATTAACACATACTTTTGTACTCGAAATCGTGAGGGATTTCAATGGCAGATAGATGGATTAGTATTTCATAGTAAATTTTATTGAGTCTGACCTATGGTGTAATGGTAACACAGCAGATTTTGGTTCTGTTATTTGAGGTTCGAATCCTCATAGGTCAACAAGCGTTGCAAAAAAATTGCAACGCTTTTTTTTATAAAAAAAATACAAATTCTACAAATACTCTTTTTATAAATTCTCCACAAATTATTTTCAAAAACAGATGCTATAAAAAAACAACAAAATTAATTTTCAATTGTTTCTCTATATTCGGCTGGTGTTTTGCCCGTAGCACGCTTAAACATACGTGTAAAATGTTGTGGATACTTAAAACCAAGATTGTATGCCACCTCACTAATATTGTAACGATAATCAAAAAGCATGGATTTTGCCACATCTACCATTTTGTTGTTGATATATTCTTTTGCCGAAATACCAAGTTCTCGCTTAACAATATCTCCAAAATAATTAGGTGATAAATGCATCTGCTCCGCACACCAACTCACCGATGGCAAACCTATTATTGATGGTTTATCACTACTAAAATAATCATTTAGCAATTTTTCAAACTTATACATAGAATCCTTGCAAAGATTTTCTCGTGTTATAAACTGACGGTCGTAAAACCGCATACAATAATCAAGAAAAAGTTCTATATTTCTCACAATCAATGTTTTAGAATGTTTATCAATACTATGTTCAAGTTCTACTTGAATATTGCCAATACAATCAAGAATTATTTGGCGTTCGCGTTGTGATATATGCAGGGCTTCGTTAATATTGTAGGAAAAAAAATTATATTTTTCTATATTTTTCCCCAACTCTGTACCTCGTAATAAATCTTTGTGAAAACACAGCGCATAACCTTTGCCTTTTAATAATTGTTGATTATTTTTAGGCTTAACGATACCGTAAACTTGCCCCGGAGCTAAAAAAACAAGAGTTCCTTCTTGATAATCATAAGTTCCTCTACCATAAACCATATCACCACACTTAACGTCTTTTAAAAACACTGTATAGAAATTGAGCGAAATTTTACCTTCTATAACTCCACAATTCTTTGAAAAATCAATAACCGTAGCTAATGGGTTGAGTGTTTCTACTCCAAAACATTTATTATACTCGTCAATGGTATTTATATATTGTATTTTTTCCATGTGTTTTATTTTATTTTTTATTCAAAAATAAAATAAATAAAAATATAGATAATATTTTACGGTAAATTTGGTAAAAAAAACGGTAAAAAGTTTACTTTTGCATACTATGCTTTTAAATACGTATAAACAAAATAGCCTTACAGCGCAAACAATAACAGCGTTAATTTTTATAACGCTTTGTCTTTCTATGTTTTATCCGCTCAACTCTAGTGTTAGAGCCACAGCCACCAACCCTACCCCACTAAGTACATGGCTACTTAATGCAATCAACTCTTGGAGTTTTAGTGCAGGCGGCACAATAATTTCGTGCTTATTAGTGGGCGTGGAAGCAATAATAGTTGTAATAATCAACGAACGTTTTGAACTTTGTAATACAAAATTTTCTCTTTTTGCAACGGTTTATTTTTTAACAAGCCTAAGTTACGCTCCATTTGCAACGTTTTTACCACAACAACTCACCAACATATTTATAGGGCTTGGTATCTACAAAATTTTTTCTACCTATGGTTGGGACGATGCAGGTTACAAAGCATTTGACGCGGGGTTGTTGTTTGGAATAGCATTGCTTTTTAGTTTTAACATTTTAGCCATATACGTTTTAGGACTTGTTTCGTTACTAATTTTTAGGCCCTACAAGGCACGCGAAGCAACATTGTTAACACTTGGAGCTGTTACACCAATAATTTTCTACTTTGCAGTGCATTATATTATATCGCAATCCTACTGCGAAATTACAGATTACTTGGCGCAATGGTTCAAATACCACAAAAAAATAGAAATCAACAACCACGATTATATTTACATAATCAGTACAGGATTTTTTGGTGTGGCAGCATTTTTTAGTGTTTTAGCACAACGCAATAAAATGAATGTACTCGGTAGCAAAGCTTTTCTTATTTTTATTTTTATGCAAATATTCACTACAATAAGTGTTTTGTTTGTGCCATTTATTGAAACTGCCGACCTCAAACTCAACACTATACCAACAACATTTATGCTTGTAGCAATGTTTTGTAATATGCGCAAAGGCTGGGTAAGTGAATTATTTTTTTTAATATTTTTGCTTACATTCTACGCCCTACCATTACTTTGGATTATAGGATAGTTAAGTTACTCTACATACACACGTTTTACCCTTGGAGAAATACCAGTAAGTATTTCGTAAGGTATTGTTCCAATAGTGTTTGCCATTTTTATTAGTTTGGTATTATCGGCGAATATTATCGCCTCATCACCTATTTTACAACCTATTCCTGTTATATCAACCATGCACATATCCATACAAATATTACCAATTATTGGGGCAAATCTACCATTTATCTCCACAAGCAGATTTCCATTCCCAAACTTTCTATTTAGTCCATCAGCATACCCAATAGGCAAAAGAGCAATCTTGGATTGGCGGGTTATTTTGCCACGTCGATTGTAACCAACAGTTTCGGTGGGCGGAATATTTTTTATTTGTACAATATTCGTTTTCCAAGTTGATATACCTTTTAAATGGTCTGTAGCCTCATAAGCCACACCATAAAGACCAATTCCAAGCCTTACCATATTGTATTGATGCTCGGTAAAACGTTCTATACCTACAGAATTACAGATATGTCGCATTGGATTAAGCCCAGTTAAACAACTTATGGTGTCTGCCATGCTATTAAATCGCGTTATCTGTTTATGCGAAAAAGCGTCTTCTGATGAATCATCGGCAGCTACAAAATGTGTGTAAAGCGATACTATATTGAGTGTTTCTTTATTGCCATTTATAAGGTTACAAAGTCCAACAAGTTCATCTTCCATAAAACCACTACGATGCATACCTGTATCAAGTTTTATGTGAACAGGATATTTTTTTATCCCTCTGTCTTTTAAAATTTCAACAAATTTTTGGGTTCGTTCAACAGAAAACAATGTCGGTTCAAGATTGTAGTTGGCCAATTGCTTATAATTACGTCCATCATAATTCATTACCATTATTGGAAGTTTTATGTTGGCACGCCTAAGGGCAATACCTTCTTCGGGAAAAGCAACGCATAAATAATCGCACGCATTGTTTTGTAACATATTGCACACCGCAACGCTTCCACTTCCATAGCAATCGGCCTTTACCATGGCAATCATTTTGGTTTCGGGGCGTAGCAACGCACGATAATAGTTAAGGTTGTGCTTTAATGCCGTTAAACTAACTTCGAGTACAGTATCATGATTACCTGTATTGAAAAAATCAAACACATCCGCAAATTCTTCGTAACGCCTTCCCTTAAACAACAAACCACAGCTGGCAAACTCGTTGATATTAAAATTATCGATAAAATCTTGTACAGTATCATACTTTGTTATTTTAACACCTTCGGGATGCGACACCGGGCGATAATAACCTATAAACACAAGCCTACTAATACCACAAGAAACAGCACAGAAAAACAATTGGTTGAAAAATTCTTCCTCGCTTAATGTTTCAAAATCAGGATTGGATATAATGGCTGCTCTACTACGAAATTGGTGCTGACGTGCTGTAAAATCAAACGATTTACATATCGAGTAAATATTGTTAACCGTTGAAAAACAAGATATAACACCAATTCCATTGTCGGCAGAACGCATTTTTATTAAACCGTCGGGAACAGGTAATGTTTTAAACAAAGATTGATGTATTGTGGCGTTGTAAATTCCTCTTTTCAACAAATAACACAGACAACGTACAGACTGATTAATACGCATCTCGTCGCAAAAAGGAACGGTAATGTTAAAAACAGACTGGTGTTTTGTATCGTTAACAGTAATATTAGAGTTGCTTTCATGCATTGTGTAGCTTACACAAAACTCTTCATCATCAAAAATTAACTCATCACGTTTTTCAATAAGTGAAAGTGCTGGAAAATTGTATTTTTCTGGTATCTCGCATACTGCATAGTCGAAACTATTGTTTATCTGCGAAATGTTTTCTATCAAATCGAGTTCGCCAACGTACTTCACTGTAGAGAAAACATTTCCCAACGGTTTTAGAAGACTATACATCCAATCTTTAAAATTATGAGAATCGTTTTGCGATACTGCCGCTACAAATACGCCTTTATAACGTTCAATAATTTCTGTAAGATATTGATTTATAGCAGTTTTTATATTATCTACAACAATAAAAACAGCGTCTTCAAATGCTGTTATATCGTGCGGTAGTTGCTCAGTTACAAAAACTCTAATACCAAGACTGTACATTTTTTCCAACGGAAACGCTGGATCTTTGAATTTTTTCAGATAAAAAAAAGCAGTTTCTGGTAATGCAGCAGCAGCGGCTGCTCTTATTATTATTCGTTCTACAAATAAATCTTTGTAGTTATATACTTTAACGGCGTTAACTGCCACAACAAGTTCTTTTACACTTAGACTCATTTCCTATTTTTTCGTAGTTTTAGACAATCAATTGCAATATCTATTATAAAAAATTATTGGCAATTACAATAATAAATCGCCAAATTTTTCTTTTAGCAACCTTATCATAAAATCAATAGTACGTTCAAGTCCAAGCATAGAAACATCAACACAAACATTATACGATGTAGATTTTCCCCATGTCTTACCAGTAAAATATTTGTAATATTCTGCTCTCTCTTTGTCGGCCTTAGAAATAATACGCTCGGCCTCTTGTTCGTCGTAGATATTAAGGCGATTGCAAACACGTTTTATGCGGTCGGCCATAGGTGCCCAAAAGAACACCGAAACACAATAGGGATTGTCGCGCAAAATATAATCGCTACATCTTCCCATTATCACACAATTATATTTTGCTGAAATGTCGCGAATAACTTTGCTTTGTATCTCAAATATTTTGGCATCAGAAAGCATATCTTGACCAATTGACGGCGTAAAAAAATGTTGAACACCAGAAAAAAAAGATAATCTTGATGGTTTTTCGTCCTTATCTTCAAAAAAAGACGGATCGAAACCAACCTCGGATGCTGCCAAACTTATAAGTTCATTATCATAAAACTTAAATCCAAGTCTTTTTGCAATACTCTGTCCTAATATGCGACCGCCACTGCCAAATTGACGACCTATGCTTATTGTTATTTTTGGTGTCATTGATAAAACGCCTCCCTATCAAAATTAATTTATAGAACTATTTTTAAATATCCTAAACTGCCTAATGAGGAAATAAGCTGCTAAAAATGTGCTTAATCCATCGCTTATAGGCAATGCCCACCATACACCGTCGAGTTTAAACCAACTCGGCAACATCAACAACAACGGAACAAGAAACAACATCTGCCTTGTTGTTGATAGGATAACTGCTATAAACGCCTTTCCTATACATTGAAAAAAGTTTGATGTTACCATCTGAAAACCAACTATCGGAAATGCTGCAACCATAATACGCATTGCGTGAGAAGACATATCTACAAGTTGGGTTTCTGTGTTAAACAACGAACATACCAACTGAGGAACACTTTCGCATATCACAAAGGCTGTAATCATAACGGCAGAAGCATATTTTATTGTTTGAACAAGTGTTTGATTAACACGATCGTATAGTTTTGCTCCAAAATTATAACCAGCAATTGGCTGCATACCTTGATTAAACCCCATAACAAGCATTGCAAAAAGCATTAACACACGGTTGACAATACTATATGCTCCAATTGCATAATCGCCACCGTAAGTCTTGAGTTGATTGTTGATGATTATTACCACAAGGCAAGCACAAATATTCATCATAAAAGGCGACATTCCAATAGAAACTATGCCTTTAATAATATCATAATCAGGAATAAAATATTTTTTTACAAACTTTACTGGTTGTTTTTTATTGGAAAAATGAGCCACCAACACTACAAAAGCTACCACCTGTGCCAAAGCCGTAGCCAATGCTGCTCCTTTTATTCCCCATTTAAAAACAAAAATAAAAAGCGGAGCAAGTACAAGGTTGACACCAACAGTAAGCATTGTTATAAACATTGCCTTACGTGGATAGCCACAACTTCTAAGTGCGTGATTAAGCCCCATATACAAATGAGTAAACACATTAGCATACAATAAAATTGTCATAAAATCCTTGGCGTAAGGAAGTGTTTGGCTACTCGCCCCAAAAATATATAGTATCTTGTCGATAAAAATCAAACCAAATACCATAACACCAAGTCCGAAAAAGACGTTGAGAGCAACCACATTGCCCAAAACTTTGTTTGCGCCGTCGCGGTCTTTCTGTCCAAATTTGATACTCATCAATGTGGCTCCACCTGCGCCTACAAGTGCACCAAATGCAGCAGCAAGATTCATCAATGGCAACGTTATTCCAAGCCCTGTAAGAGCCATAGAACCAACGCCTCGACCTATAAAAATGCTATCAATAACATTATAAACACTTGCTGCAATCTGTGCGGCAATAGCTGGCAAAGAATAACCTATTAGCAACTTAGAAATATCTTCAGTACCAAGTTGCGCTGTTTTATCAGTATTTTCCATAGCCGCAAAGGTAGTGTTTTTTTATTACATTGCGATATAAAGATTTTTTTTATTTCAACTTCTTATAATAAAACAAACGAACAAAGAACTCTCTTTCCAAAAAGCATTGTTCTATGTTCGTTTGTAAAAAAACGTTACAATTATAGACGCATCAAATCCAAACCAATATCCTTACGGTTGAATGCACCTTCAAAAGTTATTTTAGCAGCATCGCTGTTGGCAATTTCTAAAGCATTAGGTATATTGTTACCGTATGCCGTAATAGCCACTACACGCCCACCAGACGTAACAATTTGATTATCAGAATTTCTCGATGTTCCAGCATGGAAGATAATAGAATTGTCCACACTATCAAAGCCTGTAATTACAAAGCCTTTTTTATAACTATCAGGATAACCACCCGACACTTTTACAACAGTGGCTACAGTCCGCTCGTCAAACTCTACCGACATACCACCAAGATTACCTTCTGCGGCTGCCTTTAACACTGGTACAAGGTCTGATTTTATTCTCGGCATAACAGATTCAGTTTCAGGATCTCCCATTCTAACATTGTATTCAATTACGTATGGATTGCCACCTACATTGATAAGTCCAAAGAAAATAAAACCAACATATTTGATACCATCATCAACAAGACCTTTAACTGTCGGTTCTACAATTCGTTTTACAACTTTATCCATAAAAACAGCATCAGCAAAAGGCACTGGTGATACACTACCCATACCGCCAGTATTTGGACCTTTGTCGTTGTCAAAAATACGTTTATAATCCTTAGCTTCTGGCAAAAGCACATAACGTCCACAGCCATCACAAAGTACAAAAACCGACAATTCTATACCCGAAAGAAATTCTTCGATTACCACACTACGCGAAGCATCGCCAAATTTTCCACCAAGCATTTCTTTAAGTGATTCAACTGCCTTGTTAAAATCTGGTTCTATAATAACACCTTTACCTGCAGCAAGTCCATCAGCTTTAAGGACATAAGGCGCAGTAAGCGTTTTCATAAACACAACAGCCTCGTTGTAAGTCTGCGATGTAAACGTTTTGTATTGAGCCGTAGGTATATTGTGGCGCAACATAAATTGCTTTGCAAAATCCTTACTACCTTCAAGTTGCGCGGCTTGTTTACATGGTCCAACAACAAGTGGCTTTTTTGTAAGTGTTTTGTCGGCTTCCAAATAATCAACAATTCCGTCAACAAGCGGTTGTTCTGGCCCAACAACCACCAAATCTATCTTTTTGCTGTTAATAACTTGCGATACAGCACCAAAATCCGATGGTTTTTCGTTTATAATTTCGGCATAACGCTCCATACCTGGATTACCGGGCAATACAAAAAGTTTTTCACATTCGGGGCTTTGTGCCATCTTCCAGGCCAACGCACTCTCACGTCCGCCCGATCCTATGAGTAATATCTTCATGTCGTTTTATTTTTTATGGGGTACTTCCCCACTCTATTATGTTTTTACCAACTACAAAAGTAACTATTTTTTTTACACTGCAAACTTGTAATTACAAAATCGTTTCATATTTTTGCAGTTCAATAATACAAGAACTTATGAAAGGATTTTTTACAATAGTAGGCTACCTTAAACCGTATAAAAAATATGCGGCACTTAACATTATTCTAAACACCTTGGCAGCTGTTTTTTCGTTATTTTCGCTAACAATGGTTATCCCATTTCTCGATATGCTGTTCGACACAGGAGCAAATATTGTAGAAGACCCGGGACCACTTAGACCCACTATTGACTCTCTTGTTGGTAATTTTAACTACCTTGTCTATACTATAACCATAACACATGGCAAGATTAACGCACTATTGTTTATAAGTGGCGCAGTGGTATTATTTTTCTTTCTAAAAAATCTATTTTCTTACCTTGCCAGTTATTTTATGGCACCAATAAGCAACGGTGCAGTACGCGATTTTCAAGAAAAAATATACAATAAAATACTTATTCTTCCTCTAAGATATTTTACAGAAGCACGCAAAGGCGATATTTTGGCGAGATTTACAAGCGACGTACAAGAAATAAAAAATAGCATCTCTGGTTCTTTAGATATGCTATTCAAAGACCCAATACAAATTATTTGCTTTATGGCTTACCTAATATATACATCACCTAAATTAACATTGGTGGTGTTGGTAGTATTACCATTAATTGCAGGTCTAATTGGAAGAATAGGTAAAAGCCTAAAATCATCTTCTTCGCAAGGACAAGCTATTATAGGCGAAATGTTAAGCGTTATGGAAGAAACACTTTCTGGACTTAGAATTGTTAAAGCTTTTAACGCCGAACAAAAAATGAAAGAACGTTTTAATAGAATAAACACCAATAGTTATCGCGTAAACAATCGTGTTTATAGAAAATACAATCTTTCGTCGCCGCTAAGTGAATTTCTTGGTGTTGCTGTGCTTGTTTTTATACTCATCTACGGTGGCTACTTGGTAATAACTGGACAAAATACTTTTACTTCGGCACAATTTATCGGTTATCTCACTGTATTTTCACAAATACTCAACCCTGCTAAACAATTGGCACGAACCGTTAACACTATCCAAAAAGGACTCGCCTCTCTTGATAGGGTAAACGTAATATTAAACGAAACCATGAACGTTCCCGAAATCGAAAATCCTGTTAGAATAACCGATTTTAAGAATTGTATTGAATTTAGGAACGTATCGTTTAAATATGGCGAAAAATATGTACTTAAAGATATTAACCTTAAAATAGAAAAAGGTCGCACGGTAGCCTTAGTAGGCCAATCGGGTTCAGGAAAAAGCACAATGGTTGATTTACTTCCAAGATTTTGGGACGTTCAACAAGGAGAAATACTAATTGACGGAGTCAATATAAAAAACTATAAACTATACGACTTACGAAACCTAATGGGTAACGTCAACCAAGAATCCATATTATTTAACGATACAATACGCAACAACATAACTTTCGGAGTAGAATCTGCCAGCGATAGCCAAGTAGAAGCAGCAGCCAAGGTGGCCAACGCATTAGAATTTATAACAGAAAAAGAAGGAGGTTACCAAGCCAACGTCGGTGATAGGGGCGGTAAACTTTCAGGAGGACAACGCCAACGCCTAAGTATTGCACGTGCAGTACTCAAAAACCCTCCAATTATGATACTCGACGAAGCGACTTCTGCACTTGACACCGAAAGCGAACGACTTGTACAAGACGCATTAACAAACCTAATGAAAAATCGCACATCAATAGTTATTGCTCATAGGCTATCTACTGTAAAAGATGCCGATGAAATATGTGTATTGTCAGAAGGTCGCATAATAGAACGCGGTACACACAACCAACTCATAGAACTTAACGGGACATACAAAAAATTGTGCGATTTGCAAACTTTTTGATTTTACAATGGACATGTATTATTAATAGTAAAGGTGTCACCAAAAGAACTATTTAGATATTATATCGACGAAAAGCCACTCGTTACATGCATTTGGACGGCTTTTTTTGCACGCATACTTGCGACATTTCTTTCGCATGGCATAGCCTTTGGCTACGAACATTATATTTTTATAGAAACAGCACAAGATATTATCAACTACAAAGGTAGCATATCAGACTATTTTACAAAAGAACACCCTCAGATATTAAAAAATGGATATAGTATATTTTACATACTTATAAATGCACTGATAATAAAACTTACAGAACTATCGGGTGTATTCAACCCATTGTCTAAAATATTAGTAATAAAACTTGTTCACGCATTGGCCTCACTGCTAATAGTTTACTACGGTTTTTGTATATCAAAAATAGTGGCAACCATACGACACGCAAAAATTGTAGGAATGATGTTGGCTTTGCTTTGGTTTTATCCATATTGTTGCGTGAGGACAATGTGCGAAAACGTTAGTGCAATATTCATTTTGGCAAGCATTTACCGCATGGCCAAAGGAATAGGCAAACAGCAAAACTATTCCGATGATCTTTTTACAGGTTTTTTAATGGGCGTGGGGTTTTCCATATCTTACAACTCTGGAATTTTTATAATTGGTGAAATAATTTGTTTAGCAATACGTTACGGTATAAAAAGATCAATATTCTTTACCACTGGTGCAGCAATATCCGTAGTACTTTTTGAAGGAGTTATTGGCACTTTACTACTTAAACAGCCTTTTTTACAATTATCAGAATATATTTTACACCTTACAGGACTAAAATACCAAATTGGTGGGCGAAACTCCATATATATGTACATATCGATACTTATTCTAATTTTCTTACTACCATGGGGCATGGCTCTTTTTTATGGATTTATAAAAAGTTGGAAAAAATATTTTCTACTTTTTTTCCCCGTAACTTTCTACATAATTGTACATTATCTGTTGCCAACAAAAGAAGAACGTTTTATGCTCAATATACTTCCAATCTACATAATGCTCTGCGTTTTTGGTTGGCACAACTATCGACGACAAAGCAAATTTTGGCGCATACACTCACACATCTACCACATAGCCAAACGTAGTTTTTGGATTGTAAACGGCATTGTACTATGTGTAGCCTTCGTAAGTTATATACGCAAACCCCAAGTGGAAACAATGATTTATCTAAGCAACTATAAATCTGATATAAAATCTATACTTATAGAAGATCGCGGCGACCAAAGTTCCAAACCATTACCACCATTCTACTTTGGCAAACCTTTGATACAATACACACTTAATCAACAAGATGAACCCGATGTATCAATATACAACTGTTACGTAAAAAAAAGTGGCAAACGAGCCATTTTTACAGAAAAATACTTTCTCTCACAGCCAGCCGATAGTCTACCACAATTTGTTATATTTTACGGTGATTACGATATGCCAAAACGTCTTTCAGATATGCGCAAAGCCTTTCCAGAACTTGTATATGAAAAAACAATAGCACCAAGCATAACCGACAAACTAATAACATATTTAAACCATAGTAATGTAAACGTACCGCTACACATCTATCGCACACGAGAGTTTTCGATAGACAACTAATAACAAACAAAATAAAATGCCATTTTAACAATAAAACAGCATTTATTTTTTATTGTAGTTATAAAAAAAATTATATTTGTGCCGTTAAAAGAAAAAAGATTTTTAATTATAAAAATGAAAAAATACATCATCGATAATTGGCTCCACTTGGCAATAATTGGAGTGTTTGTAATTATCAGCGCAATTTACTTTTACCCTGTACTTGAAGGGCAAGGTCTTAGACAAGGCGATTACATAACCGCCATTGGAATGCAAAAAGAACTTAAAGATTTCCACGAAGCAACTGGCGAATATTCAGGATGGACAAACTCAATGTTCTCTGGTATGCCTTCATACCAAATCAGCGGTACGCATACATTTAACATCCATAATCTATTGATGAAAATATTGCGTTTTGCATTGCCTTACACCACAATGGCAATATTTTTTATCTACCTATTGGGATTTTACTTTATGCTATCAAGCCTAAAGTTTCGCAAATCAATAGCAGTAATAGGTGCGTTGGCATTTGCCCTAAGCAGTTATAACATAATAATAATAGCGGCTGGGCATATAACAAAATGTTACGCAATAGCTTATATGCCAGCAGTGTTGGCGGGAGTAATATACCTTTTTGATAAAAAATATATCGCAGGCTTTTTAATTTTGACATTTTCTCTCGGAATAGAAATAGCCTGCAACCACCCACAAATACTTTATTATTTAGCCATTTTGTGCGCAACGTATGTGGCATATAAGTTTATACTATTATTTGTCGAGAAAAAAGATGATTCCAAACAACTCCTTAAAGCGTGCGGAATATCGGCAATAGCAATAATATTTGCAGTTTTACCCAACATTGCCAACTTGTGGACAACTTGGGAATACGGCAAATATTCAACCCGTAGCCAAAGCGAACTTACAAGCCGTAAACAAAGCTCTGGATTAGACAAAGACTACGCATTTGCATGGAGTTATGGCAAAGCAGAAACCATGACATTGCTTATCCCCAACTTCAAAGGCGGTGCTACTGGTTATCTCAACCAAGACGAAACAGCCCTTAAAGCTATTTCAGAATCAGGCGACCGTCAAATTTCGGATGCCGCTGGACATCAAAATCACTATTGGGGCAACCAACCTTTTACATCAGGACCAGTATATGCAGGAGCTGTGATTGTATTCTTATTTGTATTAGGATTACTAATCGTTAAAAATTCTATAAAATGGTGGCTACTCGGTGCTACAATAATTTCTATGATACTATCTTGGGGCAACAATGCAGCAATAATAACCGACTTATTGTTCGACTATTTCCCATTATTTAACAAATTTAGATCAGTTTCAATGGCATTAGTAATAGCACAAGTTTGCATACCATTCTTGGCCATGATAGCACTAAAAGAATATAGCGAAAACCCTGAATATTTCAACTCTCGTAGAAAAGATTTCTACATTGCAATAGGTATAACTGGCGGACTTTGTCTTTTGTTTTGGCTATTCCCAGGAATCACAGAAACACTTTCAGACCAAGAAACAGCAAGCATTGCAGAAGCTAAAGCATTGGAAAAAGGACAATATGCCGCACAATACGACATTCTTGCAAAAACAATGGAAAATGCTCGCAAATCGATACTAAGTGCCGATGCCTTGCGTTCACTACTATTTATTATAGCAACTGTAATAATATTAGCATTATTTGGAATGGGACGAATGAAAGCCAAAATCATGTTTGTCGCAATTGCACTTTTAGTAGTTGCGGATATGTGGATTGTTGACTATCGCTATCTTGGTCCCAAAGACTACGTAACGCAAAGTCAAGCAGAAAGCGAATTTCAAGCTTCTCCCGCCGACAATTTTATCCTAAAAGACAGCGACCCAAATTTTCGTGTACTCAACCTCAATGCCAATGTGTTTAACGATGCCAAAACATCTTATTTTCATAAATCTATAGGCGGCTATCATGGAGCAAAACTCCGTCGCTATCAAGAATTTATCGACACAATACTCGCCACCAACGTATATGCAGCACAAAGGCTAACGCAAATGTATCATCAAAATCAAAAAACACTTTCGGATGTCAACGATTTTGTAACCAACAATCCAGCATTCAACATGCTCAACACCAAGTTTATAATTTACGACCCACAACAAATTCCAATTATAAACATGAACACATGTGGAAATGCTTGGTTTGTAAATAAATACGAACTTGTGGAATCTGCCGATCAAGAAATTGGTAGCCTTACAAAAAATAATCCTAAAGAAACTGCTGTAATCAACAAAAATATGTTCAAAGATTTTGTTGCTACATTGCCACAAGACCAAATAACATTAAAAGACAGCGGAGTAATTTCGTTAGCCGAATACAAACCCAATTACTTAAAATACAACTCGTTGTTGCCACAAAAAGAACGATTGGCAGTATTCTCCGAAATTTATTACCCAAAAGGTTGGAACGCATACATCGATGGCAAACCAACTCAACACGTCTGCGCCGACTACATATTAAGAGCAATGGTTGTCCCCGCTGGCGAACATACCATAGAGTTTAAATTTGAGCCAACATCAGTAAAAGTTGGTACACAAATATCTACAATTAGCTCGATATTATTAATTATAGCCCTTGTAGCATATATTATAAACAGAATAAAAACAAAAGAAACGTTAACACAAGAAATAGAAAAAATATAAAATGAGTCTTCAATGCGGCATAGTAGGTTTGCCCAACGTGGGTAAATCAACATTGTTCAACTGCCTATCAAGTGCCAAAGCACAGGCAGCAAACTTTCCGTTTTGCACCATAGAACCCAATGTTGGTGTAGTTCCAGTGCCAGACGAAAGATTAGAAACCTTAGAAAAAATAGACCATCCAGCACAAGTTGTACCAGCAACAGTAGAAATAGTTGACATAGCAGGTCTTGTAAAGGGGGCTTCAAAAGGAGAAGGCCTCGGAAATAAGTTTTTGGCCAACATTAGAGAAACAGACGCAATAATACACGTTTTGAGATGTTTTGACAACTCAAATATAATACGCGAAGGTGGTGCGCCTGTAAATCCAGTGGAAGATAAGGAAATAATAGATACAGAGCTTCAACTTAAAGACCTTGAAACCATAGAACAACGTTTTGCAAAAACCGAAAAAATTGCAAAAACATCAAAAGACAAAGATGCTATGGCATTGCTAAACGTTATGGTAAAAATACGCGAAGTTTTACTTCAAGGCAAATCGGCACGCACTGCACAACTTGATGATAACGAAAAACAAGTGGCAAAAGAGTTGTTTTTGCTCACAATGAAACCCGTACTTTATGTCTGCAACGTTGACGAAGGCTCTGTTCTAACTGGCAATCAATATGTTGAAAAAGTTCGCGAGGCTATTAAAGGCGAAGACGCTCAACTTCTTGTTATAGCTGCAAAAACGGAAGAAGATATAGCAGAGATGGAAAGTTACGAAGACAGAAAAATGTTTCTTGACGACCTTGGTCTTAAAGAATCGGGAGTTGTAAAATTAATTAAAGCTGCATACGACCTGCTCAATCTTCAAACCTATTTTACTTCAGGACCAAAAGAATCAAAGGCATGGACAATAAAAAAAGGTTGTCTTGCACCGCAAGCTGCGGGTGTTATACACTCTGATTTTGAAAAAGGATTTATCCGAGCCGAAGTAATTAAATACGAAGATTATGCTGCACTTGGTTCAGAAGCTGCATGTCGCGATGCTGGCAAAATACATATAGAAGGCAAAGATTACGTTGTGCAAGATGGCGACATTATGCACTTTAGATTCAACGTATAATTTTAGCAAAAAAAATAAAACTTTCTGAATGTCCCCGAACAACTAATGAAAAAGTTTTTGGGGACATTTTCTTTATTAATATCCTAAAAGAAACCGCCTTATTGGTATATTATCAACCAAATAAGACGGCATCATCACAAACGGAGAAAATATAAAATCATTTTCCAACAACAAAAAAACAAAACATTAACGTCTTGCTTTTTTGTTTTCGTCAAGCATTTTTTTCATTGATTCTTGAAGCATCTGTGCTTGCTCTGCCGATTTTTCAGCAAAATCAGTTCCACTGCCAGCATAAATAATTTGTCGCGAAGAGTTTACTATAAGTCCACAAGTATCGTTCATGCCATAAAAAGCAACATCTTCGAGACTGCCTCCCTGTGCTCCAACACCCGGAACAAGCAAGAAATAATCTTTAACAATTTTTCTTACTTGTTGAAATTTGTAGGCTTGCGTTGCTCCTGCAACAAACATTATTTGGTCTTCATCGCCCCAAAGTTGCCCATATTTCAATGTTTTTTCAAACAAATATTCGTTAGATTCTTTTTCTTGAATTACTTGAAAATCACTTGCACTTGGATTTGAGGTTAAAGCAAGTATAATACAAAACTTACCATCATACTCTAAAAAAGGTGCTACAGTATCGCGTCCCATATAAGGCGAAAGCGTTACTGCATCGAATGGCATCTGTTCAAAAAACGTGCGAGCATACATTTTTGATGTATTGCCAATATCCCCACGTTTGCAATCGGCAATTAGAAACATGCCAGGATGATTTTTCTTTATATATTCGGCTGTTTTTTGCAAACTTCTCCAACCATCCGCACCCATAACTTCATAAAAAGCCGTATTGGGCTTATAGGCAATGGCATATTGAGCCGTTGCATCTATTATTTGTTTGTTAAATTCAAAAAGCGGATCTTGTTCCTTTAGCAGAAATTCCGGAATTTTTTGTATATCGGAATCTAAGCCTACGCATAAAAACGAGCCTTTTTTTACTATCTTGTTGTAAATATCGCGGTAGTTCATTTTTTTAGCTTAAAATTTTATGATTTTTACTACAAAAAATACGCCATTAGCAATAAAAAAATCTATTATTCGTCAAAGCCACTCGCTTTAAGTCGTTCTGCATTTTCGGCGATCTGCAATTTTTCTATCAATTCATCGATTTCGCCATCCATCACCACGGGTAAATTATACAATGTTAAGTTGATACGGTGATCAGTTACACGACTCTGAGGATAATTGTAAGTACGTATCTTAGCACTTCTATCGCCTGTTGAAACCATTGTTTTTCTCTGTGATGATACACTATCAAGGTATTTTTGATATTCGATGGCATAAAGACGACTGCGAAGTTCGCGCATTGCCTTTTCAAGGTTTTTTATCTGAGACTTTTCGTCCTGACAAGTAACTACTAATCCTGTAGGAATGTGAGTAAGACGTATTGCTGAATATGTGGTGTTGACGCTCTGACCACCAGGACCAGACGAGCAATAAGTGTCTTTTCGTATATCTGATTCTTTTAAATCTACGTCAAATTCTCCAGCCTCGGGCAAAACCACAACAGATGCCGCTGATGTATGAATACGGCCTTGGGTTTCGGTTTGTGGCACGCGTTGTACACGATGAACCCCAGATTCGTATTTTAATATTCCATAAACTCCATCTGTGTTTGAACTTATAGTAAATACAATTTCTTTATAACCACCCATCGTACCTTCGGTAAAGGATGTAATTTCTATTTTCCAACGACGTTTTTCGCAATATTTGCTATACATACGGAAAAGGTCGCCCGCAAAAATGGCTGCTTCATCGCCTCCTGTACCACCTCGTATTTCCATAATAGCGTTTTTATCGTCTTCTGGATCCTTGGGCAAAAGCATAATTTTTATTTCTTCTTCCTTGCCAGCCAACTGCGATGTAAGGGTTTCGATTTCTTCCTTGGCCATCTCACGCAACTCTTCGTCCTTCTCATCCTTTAATATTTGTTTTGAACTTTCTATGTTGTCTAATGTAAGTTTATAGTCGGCATAAACCTGCATAATAGGTTCAAGTTCTTTAAATTCTTTGTTTAATGCAACATAATGTTTCATATCTTGCATTGTTTCAGGGTCGTTGACAAGTTTTTGTACTTCGTCAAACCTTTGTTTTACTCCTTCGAGTTTAGTGAGTATAAGATTTTCTGCCATTTTGGTTAAAAAATTATATTTTTTAATTGCATTTTTATTAATATTTTATCACACGAACCCAAATATTAAAAAGCAAACAAATTAAAAATAGTTAATCAATTAACTTAATTTTACATAAATATTATAAACGTTGCTTTTTACTTGATTAATCCGATAATAAAATGCAATATTAACAATATCAATATTCAAAAACGCCGTTTTCTGATTTTATTACTACGCCCTTACCGTTATAAGCCTCAACATGTCCAACAATCTTTGCTTCAATATTAAACGATTTGGAAATTTCAACTATCTGATTTGCTGTCTGCATATCTGTGTAAAACTCAAATCTATGACCCATATTAAACACCTTATACATTTCTTTCCAAGGGGTTTGACTTTGTTGCTGAATAAGTTTAAACAATGGTGGGGTTTCAAACAAGTTGTCTTTCACAACTTTTACATTATCGATAAAATTAAGCACTTTTGTTTGTGCGCCACCGCTACAATGTATCATTGCAGATATTTTTTCGCGATATTTTTCGAGTACAGCTTTTACAACAGGAGCATACGTCCGCGTTGGCGAGAGTACAAGTTTGCCAGCATCTATACCATCAAGTCCTTCAACAGAATCGGTTAGGAAATAATTTCCAGAATATACAAGATTTTCTGGTATCTGATGGTCGTAAGTTTCGGGATAGAGCTGAGCAACTTTTTTTGAAAATACATCATGCCTTGCCGATGTTAGTCCATTACTACCCATACCGCCATTGTATTGTTCTTCGTAAGTGGCTTTACCAAAAGATGCAAGACCAACCACCACGTCTCCTGGTTTTATGTTACACTCTACAACATCAGAGCGTTTCATTCGGCAAACTACTGTACTATCGACGATAATTGTTCTTACAAGGTCGCCAACATCAGCAGTTTCTCCTCCAGTAAGTTGAATACCAATACCAAGCTCACGCAATTTTTGTAATAATTCCTCGGTTGAATTTATTATCTTGGAAATAACTTCACCAGGAATAAGATTAGCGTTACGACCTATGGTTGACGAAACAAGAATATTGTCGGTTGCACCAACGCAAATAAGGTCGTCGATATTCATAATAAGCGAATCTTGTGCTATGCCTTTCCACACCGAAAGGTCGCCAGTTTGTTTCCAATAGGCGTATGCCAACGAAGACTTAGTTCCTGCTCCATCGGCATGCATTATAACGCAATAGTCTTTATCGTCAGCAAGTATATCTGGCACTATTTTACAAAAGGCGTTTTTATAAAGACCTTTGTCTATATTTTTTATGGCATTGTGTACATCAGCCTTACCCGCTGATACTCCGCGTTGCCCATATCGCATATCGTTTTCCATAGAAATTTTGTGTTTTGGCTGCAAAGTTATGATTTTTAATTTATAATTAAAAATTTAATTTTCATATAGGTTGGCTTTATACACAAAAAATTAGGTATAGCAAAAATAGCAATTCAAAAATCATATTTTTTATAATTCCGATGCTCGACGTATCAACACTCTTAACTCGTCAACATACCCATTTTGATCTTGTTTGAGAGATTGCGCTTGCTTTATCAGCGTTTCATAATTGGCGTCGCCTTTGTACTTGCTATCTTTCAACAAAAGACCAAATTGAGCCACCGTGGCAGCAAGGTTGAAATTTTCGTCAGGAGTTTTTGTATATGCAATTTTTAACACAGGAAAATCCTTTTCTAATGCAGTTGTATCTCCATTATTTTTGTACCGAAAACGAAGTGTAGCCCAATTTTCGCTTTTCTTAATATTTTGTGGCACAATATATTCCGATTGTATATTATCTATTTTTTCGTCGCTATCGGCTGGAATAATTTCGTAAAGTGCAGTAACAGAGTGTCCACTGCCCATATCTCCTGCGTCTTTTTTATCATTACGAAAATCCTCGGCTGCCATTACCCTATTTTCATAACCAATAAGCCTATATGCTTTTACTTTTGCAGGATTAAAATCTGCAAGTACTTTTACATCCTTGGCTACGGTGTACAACGTTCCCCACAGTTCTGTTCCTAACGATTTTTTTGCTTCTGAGAGATTATCAATATAAGCATAGTTACCATTTCCATAATCGGCTAATGTTTGCATTTTAGAATCCTTGTAGTTACCCATTCCAAAGCCAAGAACTGTGAGGTAAATACCTTTGTCGCGATGTATTTCTACAAATTGTTTCATTTCCGAATTGCTTGAAGGCCCTATATTGAAATCGCCATCGGTGGCAAGAATAACTCTATTGTTACCATCTTTTACCAAATATTTTTCGGCCATTTCGTATGCTTTTTGCAATCCTTGATTTCCGTTGGTATAACCGTATGCCCTTAAATTTTCAAGATACGACATTATTTTTTGTTTTCCTTCTTTATTACACTCGGTAGGCTCAATAACAGAATTAGCCTCACCAGAATATGTAACCACAGAAACTCTGTCTTTGTCGCGCAAACCATCTACAAGCACTTTAAAACTACGTACCAACAACGGTAATTTATTTTCGTCGCTCATACTTCCCGAAACATCTATTAAAAACACAAGATTGGCTACTGGAAGTTTATCTGTATCTATTTTTTTTGCTTGTAGCCCGATGCGCATCAATTTATGACCGCTATTCCAAGGACAATCAGAAACTTGTGCCGACATAGCCACGGGTGTATTTCCTGACGGTTGCTCATAATTATAGTTGAAATAATTAATCATTTCTTCTATCCTTACTGCTCCTGTTGGTGGTTTTTGGCTATTGTTAAGCATGCGACGAATATTGGTAAATGAAGCACGGTCAACATCAACGCCAAATACCGATATAGGTGATGTTAATGCCGAAATAAAGGTATTTTCGTCGGGAGAATCGTACTCCTCAGTGTTAAAGTTCTGACTTGGAATATCATTATTTGGAACAACCCCACGCTTAGAAACCATGCGAGCATTAGACCTATCGACAAAAACCTCGGGGGTAGCTTGCAATTCGTATAAAACAGCATCTTGTTGTTCTGCACCAGATTTTAAAACATTCTCACTACTTGTATTGTTTGCTTTGTATGTGCTACAACCAACTACCAATGTTGTTAAAAAGAAAATGATTTTTTTCATAATTCAAAGTTTTTATTACGTTCTTTTTAACGCACAAACATAATTTTTATTGCTAAAAAAAAGTTGTTCAAAAAATAAGATAGCAAAAAAGCAACCCTACTTTTTGAACAACTTTTTGAAATATATAGTTTTAAAAAAACTATTTTTCTTCTACAAGCCCCGGAGTAAAGTTATGTTTACGACCGAAAACAAATCCTAACCCCATTTGGAAAGATACATAATTGGTTTTACGCAACCAACGATCGCTAAGCGAACTTTCGTTAAGAGCCCACACCGCAGGAGATATTTGGTCGAGCATAAAATAAATTTGGAACGAGCCAATATTTTGCGCAATTCCTGCTCCTATCAAATTAGCGTGCCAATTAGCAAATGTATGGCTTACAGATAGTTGGGTACAACGTCCAAAAGTAAAATTAGCCGATGAAGTAAATGTTTGTTGTATATGACGATTGTATAGCATGCCATGGTAGAGTATGCCTACATTCATAACTTTGCCTATTATATAGTTGGCCGAAAGATAAACTTTTGTATTGAGCGAAGAAAAATATGTTTTGGTTGTGCTACTAAACTTAGAAAGTTCTTTTACCCTGTCGCTCACCTCATCATCTACATTGTCTATATCGTTGAGATTAGAAGCGGCATCAACGCCCGAAAAAGTCCAATTGAAATCGTTATTAGAAAACCTTAAAGTGTTTTTGTGCCAACGTATAAAACCAAGATCTATAATTGATGCAGCAAACGAAAGTTTTTCTGAAAATTGATATTTACCACCCAAATCCACTGCCCAACCTCCATTTTTCAAAAGAGATTTTACAATGGCTTTGATTTCATCATCTTTAAAACTATCATCAACATCTATATCATCAATATTACCATCTTCATCATATTTAACAATAAGCTCGCCTGGTGTAAACGCTGCATCCACTTTTACTGACGATTGGATATTTAAATCATACATATCGTTATCGGTGTGAAGAACGAGGTCTGTTTTCTTGCTCCTTAGATTTGCCAAACCTTGTAAGCGTTTTAAAGCTACGCCGAGTTCAAGATTTTTTATAACAGGCTTAGTATAACCAATTTTATACTCGGCGTACATATTTCCGTTAACACCTATACCACTAAGGTCGATTGTATTATCTTGGTTTTGACCATAGTATGTACCTTTGCGAAGTTTTAACAAATCTTTTGAATAATTTACTGCAACATCTGTTCTAATACCAAATCCTGCATTTATAAAACCAGTACCAACACGAAAACCAAAATTTAATGGTTTTACATCAACGGCTGCTGATATATTGTTGTTTTTGTGAGTAGAAGAATATATTTTATCCAAATCGATAATGTATCTTTCATCTTTAGCGTCGGCTGGTATATATTTAAAAACATCATTAATTCCATAAGGAATGTTTGCGTTAGCATACATATCAACCAAATAAACATAAACCTTACAATTTGGGTGAAATACTGGATTATAATTATTGATATACGGTACGGCATCCATATAATAACCCACAAGCGACTGTGCGTTTAGTGTTGTTGACAAACAAACTGTTGTCAATACCGCTACCATCGATTTTATTAATTTCATTTTTCTTTATGTGTTAATTTTTATTGGTTATCATCGGTTTCTATAGAATAACTTGCGGCTGCTCGTAGCGATACTTTTAAATCTACAAAGTCTGACACTTTTATTTTGCCATAGTTATCGGAATTTGGCGTTTCATCATACTTAGAAAAACCTATCTCAAAAACTATCATATCGGCGGCTTTTTCGAGCAATATTATATCTTCGCGTTTTAGAGTAGAAACTTTATATTCATAGTTGCTTTGATTACCAGCAACACTCCAATCCTCGATAAGCGGTTTTATTTTTTGACCAGTTTTTGAGTTTACAAACCATGCACTAAACAAAAAATCAATTTCAAATTTGTTTTTTGCACGACCTTTTATTTCAAGTTCGTCAACATTGTCGAATATCTCCTTATCAAACTCAAAGTCAGTAGAATCTTTTAGTGTAAATCCTTCTTTATTAGTCTGTATTTCTAATGGCATATCAAGAAAGAAATGTATATCAATATCTTCAACATTTATTTGCGATACATCAGATACATTTTGAGGAGTTATTGTCAAAAAAAGTTTATAATACGCTGGCTTGTTAAACAATATATCCGACAAAGTAGTATCAACGTAGTTAACATTGTCTATATAGACATAACCTTTACAACCAAAAGCATCGCCTTCGTCCTCGTTCTTTACTATTATTGAACTTTCCTTACCATTTTCTACTGTTGTGCCAATTGAAGAATTTTGAATGGAATAAATCTCATTATCAAAATCATCATAAAAAGAAATCTTATCTACACCAAGAATAGCATCAAATCCAAGTTTGTTGTTTAGGGTCAACACTATCATAGGATCCTTAACCTTAATACCTCCAATCATGTCGTCAGAAAACATACCTTGACGATTTGTCTGCACATTTAGCGGAATTCCCTCCGAAATAGGTAAATTTTCTTCACCTTCGGCATAATCAGGAAAAACAAGATGTGATGGATAGAAAGTCTTGTCGAAATTTATATGCACCAAATTTGCATCAGAAGTGTCAAAATCAACATCCGAGCCAATGGCTTCTTTTTTCAACTGTGAAAATCTAATTGTAGTACCTATAAGCGGCAACGCCACCTGTCCGTTTATCGACAAAGAATCGTCGAAATCTTTTATCTCTTCTATGTCGAAATTATCGCGACATGAAGAAACCGCCGCAAGCGCAAACATTGCAGCTGCGACTGTGATTTTTGCTCCAAGTTTCGATTTCATAACTTTATTTAGAGTTTTTTGTTAATTTGCTTATGTATTAAAATTCTACGCCATACTACGGCATTTGATAATTATATATAAAATTGTCGTTGCCACCAGTAAGGATACAATATTTTTTGTTAATAACTGCTATACTAAACTTTGTTGTACCTGTTAAAGGAAATCCCTTTGACACATTGCCTGAATTGTCAACCATATATATTTTTTGGTTGTCGCGACATGTTATACCGAGTTTTATATCAGTAGGCGAAAAACTAAACATCATAATATCTTCAGTTATACGTCCATCAAATTGTTTGCTAAAAAGCAATTTTCCATTCGCATCAAACGCTTCTAACCTATTGTTATCAGCAAATATATACTCGTTACTACCATTTCCATCTATATCTTTAAGTAGGAAATAATGGTTTGCTGTATAATTTTTTAAATTTTTTGTTTCGCGACTGCCATCCATATAAATATACTCCACTTGCCCCGAAGAGTTGGTGGTTATAAACCTTGAACGTCCCGACGGCATTGTTTCAAGGTAGTAAAGCGTATTCTTGGCTTTCGGAAAGTTGCCAGTCATGTTTATTCTTGTTTCTCCTCGCCGATTAACAATGTATGTCTTTAACTTGTCGGCAAAAACAAGGTATTCCACATCGTTAAGTTTAAAATATTGCACTGGTGTAATAATACTTTGATCGGTTTCTATAGGTGTCCAACCGTCAAGCATTTTTCCCTCCTTGGTAAATAAATAGAGTTTATTATCGGCACATGGCACAAATATACGGTAGTTTCTATTGTTTTCGTAATCAAACACCGAAACCGGAGCCGTTATCTGTGCTGGTAACCTAACTGGAAAACCATCCATAATATTGCCATTACGGTCGATGAGATACAAATGGTTTTCTGTGGCAAAGAAATATTGTAACTTTCCATTGTCGTAATAATCTATTTGATAGACTGACCCAACAATTGGCTCTGGTATCTGTTTTTTAATAACCACTCCGCCATTTTTATCAAGAACATAAAACTTATTAGTAGTGCTTTGTAGGGCAATTTCCTTATCATTAGTGTTATGATTTATGGTTACAAACGGTTTGGTCTGTAATGTAGAATCAATAGGTGCAATCCACACAGCGCGATGGTCGGCATCTACATCATCAGAATACTTAAGCACCAAATTAGAAAGGTACATATCCTTATAACGGCTATATTGCAGACAAAAATTTCTTATACCTTTGAGTTTATACTTATTGTTGTTAATGTCGGATGCGTTGCTGTTATTTAGGTAGGTAGTGATAATATTATGTGCATAGGCAACATCGAAGTAGTAATATATGTTGCTCGAAGGCGATGCGTGGTCGCAGTATTCTTTAAAAAGGCTATTTCCTGATAGACATTTATTGTTTTCAAGCGCACTAAGATACTCTTTAATCGCAGATATATTTTGACCAAAAATTAAGTTATCCTTATACATGGTATAATATTGATAATCGGCTGTAGCAAACATATCTCCAAATAAAATTGCCATAAGATTTTTAATTGGAATTTTTTTCACATCATAACTTTTTTTCATCGGTGTTACCACCTTAACCGACACATCACCTTCCTTTAGATTATTTTTTTTCTGATACTTAGAAACTATCCTACCAAGCAACTGTTCAGCCTGTCTATTGTCAATTACACTTGCTATAAGATAATTATCCTTACCATGTCCTGCCAAAAAATAATCAGCAGTAAACTCAGTTATACGATTGCTAAATATATCATAAACCTCATCTGCATCAATTCCATAGTTCTTTCTTAAATCCGTACATACACTTTTATATTTAGTATATTTGTCCCTATCTTTTAGATAGGAAACATAACATTCCTTAAAATTTTGCATATTACTTATGCCAATTGAAGCAAAGTATATTGTACTACCTGGCAAATAATCTACAAAATCATTATCTATTGGCTCTTGATCCTTAAAAATATTCAAAAATCTATCTGTTATATCCTTATTCTTTGTAAATCCATTAACTACAATATCGTCTTTCATAACAGAAAAATCCAAAACCGACCAATCGCTATATTTTGCAATTTTTTCTACTTTTGCCGAAACAATAGGAGCAGTTTCACTTTTGAGTAAGTCGTAAAAACTCTTATAATTTACAATTATATTGGCATCAACATTTTTTCCCTTGTTGCCAAGCAACTTTGAAAGTATAGAATTGTCGGCTAAATACTGACTGCTGTGTATTTGCCTTACTGCCGTTTCTACAAGCATTTCGCTGTTACTAATGACAAAAAGATCCTTAGAATAAGCATAATAAAACAAATCTTTGTCGTCATTTTTTAGCGTAAAGATTATTGATTTTTCGTAATTTCGTTTACTAATAGTACACTTTCCGTTTAGTGTGCCATAAATTTCCTTGAGAATTTTTGAACCATCTTGCTGATTTACGTTTATGGCCACTAATGCTCGTATCTTGTCTCTTCCAAACTTGTGAAACGAAATTGCCGAACGCTTACCTGAAACTGCCATATATAACGCATTGCTTGACGACAATACGCTATCGCAAACCGCAGCAAGAGATAGCATTTTAGAAAACAATTTAAAATCTTTTAGACTTTTGCAAACCTTGTTTTCGCTACTAATATGATGAATAATGTAAGGTAACTTTTGGGTTTCTATTATAACACCAGCATCGGCAGGTATGGCCTTTAATATATACTCGTCGGTTTCAGAGGGACACCCCTGACACTGCGCAAGCAACATTATAACTGCTAAAATTAGTAACAATATTATTGGTTTCTGTCTCTGCATCTTGGTTAAGGCCGATGTTTCCTTTTAAACTGCAAATTTAGTTTTTTTATTATTCCTTTGCTTTGTCTTTAAGGTAAGTTTTTATTAAATTATCTGTAATTTTACTTTCAATCATGCTCACAACCATTTAGAAAGGTGTTTTATACAATTGTAATTTAAATTTTTATTATATGTTACAAAAGTAAACATTACATTAAGCCAATAAAATTTATATAAATTCATCAATGATTAGCCAATTGCGAAAGTTTCATATCATCGTTAGAAAATTGAAAAACCTTAAGCCCAAACTGCTCAATAATAGCAAACAAGTGTTCAAAAAAAGTTGTCTGAACCTTTTCATAATCGGCCCACGTAACTATTTTTGTGTAAGCACATATTTCGAGTGGCAAGCCCGTTGCTGTAGGCGGAAGTTGACGTACAAACAAAATTGCATCTTCAACAAACATTCCATCTTTCTCAACAATCCTCTCTGTTATTGTTTTGGAAGTTTCTTCGCCTTTAATGTATTCTCTGATAGTATGTTTTTTTGTATAATAAAACACACTATTTTCGTCAAGAGTTACAACATCTTTAAAATCGCTACGGAAATTTTTTACATCATTAATAAGCCAATAATCACCTTTTTGTTTAAACATTTTAATTTTTTTCTCGGCTTTCTTATCATCTTTTTTTATCCCTTTCTTTTCAAACATACTCTCCTCTTGAGCAGCTTTCTTATCAATAATGGCTTGAAAAAAATCGTGTTCCTCGTTGCTAATATGATATTCTTGCCACGATATATCTCCTGATGTGCGCGTTATAGGTTTTATCTTCTTAAATACCTGAAAATTAGCACGTATATACTTTTCGATATACACTCTAAAAAGTTCCAAATTTGTAAGTTCTCCGTTAGAATAATTTACATCATCATATTTTACTTCTGAACGTTCTTTTACATATTTTTCCATTATCGGTATTTTTCCAATACTTTCGATAAGAGCTTGATCCGCCACACGAATGGTGTTAATGTCAATATTGATAGATTTTTTTATACGACGAGATTTTGCCACCTCTTGCATATTGCTCCAATTGATAAAAGATTCTGTCATAAGCGCATAGGTGGGAATAGTGGAGATACTATTATCAAAATTTCTAACTTTAACAGTGTTTAGCGTTATGTCAATAACATTTCCCTCAATATTACGGTTGGAGATTGTTATCCAATCATTCATTTTAAGCATATTGAGCATTGATAATTGTATTGAAGCCACAAGCCCCATAATAGAATCTTTAAACACCAACATAACCACTGCCGACATAGCAGCCAAACTACCAAGTATCACCGAAGGACTCTTACCAATAAGTATAGAAACCACCAAAATAGCAGCTATACAGCCTAAAATTATCTTAACAACCTGAATATAACCCTTTGGACTTATATGCTTGTAATTTTCGGATCTTTTTAACACAACAGTAACAATGTCGTTAACCGCAGATAGAGCACGCATAACAACCACCGCTACCGACACAATAATATAAATGGCACAACTGGCTTCAAAAAATCTTATCAAGCCCTCGCTTTCCATAGCATACCTAACAGACATAAGTATTATTACAGAAGGAACGATGTGGCTCAGTGGTACAAAAACCTTATGTTTTTCAAGTTCGTCGTCATACTTATTGGATGTTCGGCTAATAGCCCAATGCACACCCCTTATGATACCATATTTTACAATCTTGTAACTTGCCCACGCAAGTAAACCTATGGTTATCATTATCATACAATCCTTGGCATAAGCAGCAAAAGATTCCCCAAACCCGTTATCGGTAAACAATTTCAACCAAAAACTGGAATATTTTTCTAATAAGTCCATTTACAAAAAAACAAATGTATAATTGGCAGCAAAGTTAAAAATTTTCCAACTATTATTCAAAAACTTTTTTATAATCCAAGCAAAATTGACGTAGAAAAAAAAATAGATTCATTGTTATATTTCAGACTACAATGAATTATTTACAAGATGTGATACATAAGATTAGTGTTAATTACCGTCAAATTCCACGCAAATTTATTGACGCGGAAATTGACGGTAAAGATTGTTTTTGTCCTGTCAAGACAGAACACGGTAATTTCTACAAGTCCCGTACAAGGCGGACACTTATCAACCAATCATAGTAATGCTCAGCAAACCCATTCATTGGTAATCTTGTTTTAGAACATATCATATAATAGGCGATGTTTGCTCTATCAGTAGGAGTACTTGACCAATAGACGCAGAACTCATCAACCGCATACTTGCTGTTACTGATTGTAGCAAGAATACCTCCTTTCGCAGGAAAGAATTCAGAAGCAAAATCGTTGGAGAAAATACATCCTTTATTAGTCATCTCAAGAACAACTTACTGTAAAAAGAGCTTCAAAATCCGACTTAATTGGCAATCTATAACCTTGTGAATCAGCATTTTTGAATTGACTTTTACAATACAAAGTTGATAATTATTTTTGAACTGGCAAAATTTTGTGTGTTAAATTTTGGAGATTTCATCGGGAGAAAGTTGGGTGGCGGTAGCGATTTGATCTATGGAGAGCCCCATCAACTTGAGGTTACGAGCAATGGCAACGGATTTTTGCCTTTCTCCTTCCGCACGTCCTTCTGCTCGTCCCTCAGCACGCCCTTCGGCTCGTCCTTCGGCACGTCCTTCTGCACGTCCTTCAGCGCGTCCTTCGGCACGTTCGTTCGACATAGCATTTCTTTGCGTCATAACTTCAAGCAAATAATCTTCGTATGCGTAAAGATCACCATCAGAATAGGCAGAACGCTCAACAATTTCTAACGCTTGATTGATTTCGGGGT
>CALFIU010000178.1 GCA_937877455.1 uncultured Bacteroidales bacterium | reverse complement strand
ATGAAAACTCTGATGGATTTGATCCAACAAAGATTGAGGGAGTTGAAAAAGTAAGCAAGAGTGATTCAGATGATTTTGATTATGATGATCACTGGAAGAGCCCATACTTCAGATAATAGACAAATAATATAATATAGATAGAATTGCTCTTGATTACAAGAATGTATTTGATAGGTGATTCTATTATTAAAAAAAGAGCGTACGAGCTCAATAAAAGGAGTTTTCTTTATGAAAACTCCTTTTAGTTCGCTCCAAAAAGTTTTTTGGTAAAAACTTTTTGCCACTCTTTTTTTAATACTATAATCACATCAAATATCATCCTCTCCATAAAGAGCAATTCTATCTACATTTTCTTATTTGTTCATTATCTAAAATAATGACCTATCATCACATTTGTGATTTTTGTACACATTTTGTACACAACTACAAAATATAATAGTCAACAGAATATAACAGATTCAATATATATGGAACAAGGAGGATGTTATGTATTACGAAGAATTTGATAATAAAGAAAATGAGAACAATGAATTCGTGGACGCAGAATATGAAAATGTGAACAACGGAAACGATTCATCAGGTGGTAGTGATAAACCACCAAAGAAAAAAGGTAATGGACCTTTGATTGCTTTGATTGTTGCAATCGTTGTTATAGGATTAGGTGTTTGTACACTTGGAGGATGCTTCCTACTTAGAATGAAGGATGATTCAAACCAAATACTTAGCAATCAAAAAGAGACAACAGCAGAGCAAGATATTGGAAATACTAAAACTTCAAGCAATGCAGGCAATTATACTGTGACAGATGTTTCTGGTGTAGTGGAAGATGCTATGCCATCTGTAGTTTCTATCACAAGCACAACCTTTGTTGAGAGCAGCAATAATGATATTTATGATTTCTACTTCGGCAATGGCAATCAAGGTAATGGTCAGAAACAAGAACAGCAAGCAGCTGGCTCAGGATTCATTGTAGATCAAAAAAATAACGAATTATGATATTCAAAAGGAATTTATACGACAATTAGGTGTCGCCAAATTGGAAATTACAGTAGAGGTTGTTGAAAGTGTCTGTTTGGTTCACAATAATACTACATAGTTGACAAACAGATGGAAATTACGATGGATTTCGATATGAAACTTGAAACGTGCTAAGATTGTACAGAAAATGTGTTTCCCCCCAAGTGTATAATTAAAGATATATTCTCTGACAAGACAAATTATATGAATTTCTTTGTTTTATTAGTCCATTTCACCTAAATATAGGCTATCTACTTCCATATCATAGTCATCATCATATTCTGTATGAATGTACCAATTATTTTCAATATCCCAACAATAACTTTCGCCATCTTCATCTGTTGGTTTAAAATACACGTATGTTTTAGGATAGTGCTTGTTGAGCCTTTTTAGTATGTTCCACGCTGTATATTCGTACAAATCATCTTCTGTATCAGTTGAATGCAAATAAATGTCACCGTCGCCATCAACCCATATGGCATTTATTGTGTAAGTTTCTCCATCGGGAGTACACAAGTTAAGAACCCATTCTGCATATCCATCATCGCAGATATCTCGAAGAATATTTTTTAGATTTTTTACATTTATAAATTAGCCAATTGTTCTTTTCGTTATATTTATATGTGTTTTTCGGCGTTTCATTTCTCTTTATTTATTATACCGACACCAATTCTGCAATTAACCCAGTTAACTCTTTGTCATTTACATATTCACTATTGAGTCGTTTAACAATACTATTAACATCTGTAATGGTTTCATCTTCTAACACCTCACACACAGCAATTTGCCTAAAAGGCATAAATAATTGACGATAAAAATCATAATTCTCATCAGGTACATTAGCTTCTATCATTGCAATTGTGATAATTGCAATATCAATGCCTTGTTGTATAGCCTTTACTTTGTCAATGATATACAATAGTTTGTTATCAATATATATACCTTTATATCTTAAGGTTTCAAGTTCCTTCATTTTTTCCAAACTTATTAAGTGTATTACTTTTATTCAAAATAATATCCATTTATTGCTTTTAGACGAATTTTAGCAAGTTGATCATAAGTATCTGTACCCCTATCAACTCCATACAAATAGAAATAACCATCAGTTTCTTCCCATTCGTAGCTTGAATACCAATCGTCAATTTCAATATACTGTTCTTTACCATTTTTGAACATTACTACACAAGTTGTTGCCATAACAAAATCGCATATTAATAGTTCCCTACACCCTTTAAGTCGGCGGCTCGTATTTTCCGTTTGTCTTCATTTGCAAATTTACACCCCCTCTCCCACTCCGCAAAGCATTTTCCGTGACGATTTGTCCATGCTTTTGTGAATATTTGGCAATGGAATCGTGATTAATTGTCATGCTTTTTGGGTTTGTAGAGCGTAAAGAAATCATAGTCAAGGATTTCTGAGATTTTGAACAGAAGGTCTGTGTCGATGCTCTTGCGCTTGAAGATGCGGTATATGTTGGATGGGTCGCAGTTAAGTTTCTTGGCGAACCATGTTTTCGGACGTTCCGTCTTATTGAAAACTTCCTCTATTTTGTGGCCTATGTGAATGGTGTTCATAATTGTCTCTTTTGCGAGCCGACACCCTTAATGTATATGCATAAAAAAAGAGCGTGAAGCCGTTTCTTTTCTCTCTGTTATGCTTATTCAATTCTGTGGTATTCCCCAATACCTTGTACACAAATAAGCGAGCGAGAGGCTCACGCTATACAGCGGAAACCTCTCGCTCGCTTATTCTCGTGTACTTTAAATTGGGGAATTTTTCAGAATTGAGAATAAGAGCGTAAAGCTCAATGTTTTAATATGTTAGTTTATAGTTTTTCTGTTTCTTAAGTATTAGTTTTGATGTTTTATTATACGCAAAAATACAACGTTTTTCCCAATACGCAAAAGATTTTTTTTGATTGTCGCACTTTATTGAGCAAAATTTCAAAAATTATTTTTATCTTCGCAGTTGGAAATAATTTAAGTATCGTAATTATGGCTACATCAAACAAAATCCGCCTTCTGCCATACGGCATGAGCGACTTTGAAACAATCCGCAAAGAAAACAAATACTATGTGGACAAGACTATGTTTTTGCCCAGTCTTGAAGAAAACAAATATCAATTCTTCCTGCGTCCTCGGCGTTTTGGCAAAAGCCTGATGCTCAACATGGTGGCGGCATATTATGATGTTGCTTTCAAAGACAAGTTTGAGGCGTTGTTCTCTAAATTGTGGATTGGCAAAAATCCAACTGACGAGCGCAACAAATATATGATACTCAAATTCAATTTCTCTACAATAGACCCTGACAAGGAAAAAGTACAAAAATCTTTTGATACATACGTAAAAACTATAATATATTCTTTTACAGAAAAATACGAGGCTCTATTGCCCAAAGAAACAAAAGAGATTATAAAAGCAGCAGACAATTCAAACGATGCGTTTACTGCATTGATTAGCCAAGTTAACTTTTGCGATCACCGTATTTATGTAATCATCGATGAGTATGACAATTTTGCCAACACAATGCTTGCCGACAGCGAACACAACTACAATGAATTGACGCACGGCGACGGCTTTTTCCGTTTCTTTTTCAACAACCTGAAAGCCGCCACCACCGAAAATGCTGCCGCTGTTGCAAGGATTTTGATTTCGGGCGTTACACCATTGACACTCAGCGATGTAACAAGCGGTTTCAATATTGGCAAAAACATCTCAACAAGAGGAAAATTCAACTCATTGGCGGGCTTTACAGAAACAGAATTCCGTCAAATGCTTGAATATTACCGAGATGCGACGGGTGTATTTCATCATACCGTTGACGAACTCATTGAAATTACCAAACCTTGGTACGACAACAATTGTTTCTGCACCGATTCGGTGAACGACGACCGTATGTACAATTCGGATATGGCGTTGTATTTCATAGATTTTTATATTGCAAACGGCGGCCACCTTCCCACCGAAATGGTAGATGACAACATCAAGACTGATTACAACAAAATGACCAAACTAATCCGTTTTGAAAAGTCATTCGGGGATAAGACATCGTTAATTCAGCGTGTTACAAGCGATGGACAAATTTATGCGCAAATTAAGACTACATTCTCGCTCGACGAACTTACAAGCTACGAAAACCTCGTTAGCCTGATGTATTATATGGGGCTGTTGTCAATTGGCAGACACGAGATTGGCAGGACTTTGTTGATAATTCCAAACGCTACAGTCAACCAGCAATATTTCGGATACATGAAACGGTGTTACGACAATTTGCTGTCGTGGAAAACCGACGAAAACATTTTAACCGATCTCGGCTATAATTTTGCATACGATGGCGAGCACGAGCCTTTTTTGCGTTATGTGGCAAGTTGCATGACCGACAACAGTTCTAATGCCGACTTCGGCAAATACGGCGAGGCGTTTGTAAAAGGTTTTATGCTATCGCACATCGGTACAAATACAACGTTTTTTACAACATACACCGAAAAGGAACTTGGGCATGGCTACAGCGACATCTACATAGAGCCGCGCCTTGGCACTCCATACGCATACGTCATTGAGTTAAAATACATTCCGCACAAGTCGAGCGATGCCGACATCAACAAAAAACTCTCTGAAGCCCGCCTCCAACTGCCCAAATACATCACCGACAAAAGGCTCAAAGACCAAGCCGCACAAAAAGGCTGGAATCTGATTGGGATTATCATGGTGTTCAGCGGTTGGGAATTGGCAAAGTACGAGGTGATATGAGTTGTGCAAGTTTTGATTTCGCACGCCTAAAAAAAGCACATTATTAGAACTTTATTATAATTTTCAGAACCCCAATAAATTAAATTTCTCAAGTTTCGCAAGTGTTTTCTCTCTACGAATCAAACGAATACAAAACAAATGAACTAAATATGTATTTGTTTCATTCGTTGTAGAAACGATGTTTATATAATCATTCGTTTTAATCCGTTTAATTCGTAGAGAGAAAACACTTGCGAAACTTGAGTTAAAAACTCCTGAAAATCCGTTACAAAAGCATAGCCAACCGCAGTAATATCGTTGTTTATTGAAAATAAATTGTTTGCAAAATGTCAAGGTTAATTCTCAACGTTTTTTTAAAATCCATAATTTATCCACGTCTTCATTTCATTGTAGGGTTAAGATGATCCGTATGTTGAAAGGTTGGTAATTGTAAATACCAAAGTAGAAAGAAATATTATAAAAAATAAAAACGGCTAAAAAACCGTTTTACTTTACAGAACCATGAAAATCAACTTATCCTTTTATTTCAGAGAAAAATGTATAACAAAACCTAAAAAATGAATAACAAAAAATGTATCTCAAAATAGAGCGGGAAACGAGGCTCGAACTCGCGACCTCAACCTTGGCAAGGTTGCGCTCTACCAACTGAGCTATTCCCGCGTTTATTATTTTTAAGAACTTTTGTTTCTCAATTGCGATGCAAAGGTAGATGCTTTTTTGATTTCTGCAAATTTTTTGACAACTTTTTTTTCAAAAAAAATCATATTAATTTGTAAAATATTGATAACTAAATATTTAACAATTGATTTTTTTAACATCATCTCATCCATAAAAATTTTTAAAAAAAACTATAAAATTAATAAATTAACAATTATTAGTAATTACAACCTTTTGATTTAAAATTATTTAAATAGCCTTATCTGTAGATAATTTAAACTTAAATGCAAATTTTTCTTTTTAACAATAACTATAAAAGATATATTTGCAAAAAATAAGTTTTTAAACAATAAAGTATAATTATGAAACTAAAATCATTATTCTACACCGTTTTAACAACGGCTTTGCTATTAAATTTATGTTCATGCAGTAAAAACGATGAAACTGACATAAGCAGTGGAAATGGCAATCGCTCTCAACGTAATAGTCAACAAAACCAAACCGATTATACCGTATTTGAATTTGTTCATTCCATATCATACTATTATTATTTGTGGAACAGCAACATACCGTCGCAATCAAGTTCAAGTTATTATTCTCAGTTTGAAGACCCAGAAGAAATGTTCGAGACTTTTATTGATAGTCGCGATAGATATTCTTTTGTAATGAACAACTATTCAGAAGTTTACAGCGAGTTGGACAACGACTACTCCACCGATGGCATAAATTACTCATTATATTATGGCGACAGCAACAAAAGTACTGTTATAGCAACTGTAAACTATGTTTATGACGATTCTCCTGCTCAATCTGCTGGTATAAAACGTGGCGATGTAATAACTGCCATTGACGGAACAACCTTAACACCGAGCAATTACCAGGAACTATTAGCAAAAACAAGTTACACATTAACATATAAAAAAATTGTTACTGACGATGAAGGCGAAATATCGTATAGTAGCGATACCTACACATCTAGTTTGATAACAAAAAAACAAATGACCATAAACCCTATATTGCAAAACAAACTCATTACTCGCAACGGAAAACGCATTGGTTACCTACTCTACGATTCTTTTACAATGAGCGCAACAGAAATAGTTGATGCGTGCGAAAAACTACAAAGTTGGCAAATAGACGAATTGGTTTTGGATTTAAGACTAAATTCTGGCGGTTACGTTTCAACTCTTGATACACTTGCATCGTTGATTGTACCTGAGGGCAATGCTGGAAAAGTATTTATACAAAGCGTATATAATTCATATTTAACACAATATTATAAAAAGTATCAAAACGAAATGGATCAAGATCCATTTTACACATATTTTACAGAGCAAAATGCAAATCTCAACCTCAAACGGCTCTATGTTCTTACATCAAATACAACAGCTTCGGCAAGTGAAGAACTTATTTCGGGACTAAAACCTTACATGGACGTTATATTAATTGGAGAAACTACAACTGGCAAATACACAAGTTGTTATCTCATTAATGACGATGAAGACGAGGGCAGCGATAGCAACGGTATCCCCTATTCAGAATGGGCAGTATATTTAGTTGTTGGAAGTTGTACAGACAGCAATGGCAACATGGACTTTGAAAATGGCTGGACTCCTGATTATGAAATTGAAGATACATATTGTTACGAACTTGGCGATGAAGAAGAACCACTTTTGGCTCAAGCACTTACACTCATAGATGGAGGAAGCATAGCTAAACGCACAACTCAAAAATTTCAAAAAAATAGCAACTATATTGGCAACTATGGAAAACCTGAGGTACTTAAACAGTTGATAATTACACACGACGATTTCATTTGAATTTTTTACAACGAATGAAAATAACGTGATAATTACAAAATAAAAAATAGTTTGATAGTAAAGAATTACCAAAAACATGGTAGTTGTAAATACAACAAAACCATGTTTTTGGTATTTTATAAGTTATAATCATATAATTTTTTATAAAAAATTGGGATTTATTTTTAAACAATTTGCCATAGAACAAGATCAGACGGCAATGAAGATAGGTACCGACGGGGTTTTAATTGGCGCATGGGCATACGTTGACAATTGCAAAAAAATAGTTGACATAGGCACAGGAACAGGATTTATTGCATTGGCTTGCGCTCAACGTTGCAATGATGCAGAAATAGCCGCTGTTGAAATAGAACAAAATGCTTATTATCAAGCATCTACAAATTTCAACAATTCAAAATTCGATAATAGAATTACACCTTATCTTTCTGATTTTAGACAATGGAGCAAAAATTATTATCAACAATTTGACTGCGCCGTATCCAATCCTCCATATTTTACAAATAGCCTAAAACCAAACAATTACGCACGCAACATAGCTCGCCACGAAGATAGTTTAAAATTTAAAGATTTAATCCCATGCGTTAAATACATCCTAAAACCCAACGGTTTTTTTTCGGTTATAATACCTTTCGACCAAGTGTCTGATTTTGTAAAAATATGTACAAAAAATCAATTATATCTTTTTAGAAAAACCGACGTATATTCTGTTGAAGATAAAAGTCCAATACGCTCAATGCTTTCATTTTCAAAAGATTATAAATTACCACTAAACCAAAACAATCTCATAATCCGAACCAAAGACAATAAATTTTCGCAACAATATTTCAACCTAACTAAAGATTTTTATTTGCACTTATAAAAATAAATCCTACCTTTGAAAAATATTTTATAGTTTAAAATGATAAAACTAACCAACATACACAAAAGTTTTGGAAATCTTGACGTGCTAAAAGGTATAGACCTCGAAATACAAGTTGGCGAAATTGTATCAATAGTAGGAGCAAGTGGAGCAGGAAAAACTACTCTACTTCAAATAGCTGGAACTCTATTAAAACCCGACCAAGGCACAGTTTTGATAGACAATACTGATGTAAATACCCTACCACCACATAAACTCGCCGATTTTAGAAACAAACACATTGGATTTGTGTTTCAATTCCACCACTTATTACCAGAGTTTTCTGCATTAGAAAATGTGTGCATTCCTGCTTTAATTGGCGGTAAGAACAAAAAAGAAACTGAAAAACGCGCCACCGAACTACTTGGATTTCTAAATCTTAGCCACCGGCTCAACCACAAACCGTCAGAACTATCAGGTGGTGAACAACAGCGTGTAGCAATAGCAAGAGCTTTGGTTAACAATCCATCAGTAATCTTTGCAGATGAACCTTCAGGAAACCTCGATAGCAAAAATAGAGAGGAATTACATACCCTAATTCACAAACTGCGCGATAGTTTTGGACAAACATTCATTATCGTAACGCACGATGAAACATTTGCAAGTTTAAGTGATAGAATTATTGGAATGAAAGACGGTATAATTTTTAAACACGAAAATTCTAACACTATTTAAAATATGGGAAAGGACGAACTAAAAGAGTTTTTAGACCAAAAATATTATCAATACAACACCCCAAATTTCATAGAAAGCGACCCGATACAAATTCCACATTCGTTTTCTATGCGCGAGGATATTGAAATATCAGCATTCTTGTCATCAACAATTGCATGGGGTAAACGCCAAATGATAATATCAAATGCAAAAAAAATGATTGAAATAATGGGTAGTTCGCCATACGACTTTGTAATGAATTTCAACAAAGAAAAAGCCGATGAAATCCCATATTTTGTACATCGCACATTTCAACATCCCGACTTTATATATACACTCGCTTCACTTAACAACATCTATCAAAACTACGGTGGTCTAAAAACAATTTTTGAATCCGCTTTTCAAAAAACACAAAACATAAGAGAAACATTGGCAGAATTTAGAAAAATATTTTTTAGTTGCAACTTTCCCAAACGTACAGAAAAACACATTGCCGATGTAGCCAAAGGTGCTGCAGGAAAACGACTTAACATGTTTTTGATGTGGCTATGTCGCAAAGATAAAAGCGGAGTACATTTTGGACTTTGGAACATACCACAACGAAACTTAATGCTTCCTCTTGACGTACATACGGCAACAACAGGACGTAAACTTGGATTGATAACTCGCAAACAAAACGATTGGAAAACAGTAGAAGAAATAACCAATCACCTTAGAGAATTGGATCCTGAAGACCCCGTAAAGTATGATTTTGCATTGTTCGGACTTGGAATTTTTGAAAATTTTTAGAAAAAAATTATGAGCAAAGCCAAAATTTCAACCACATTGCTATTCGTATCAACGTTTTGTTTTTGGGCTTTTATCAAACCAGAATGGCTAAATTTTCACGAACAATATCAACTATTTTTGTTTTCAACAAGTTACCTAACACAACACCTCGCATTACCTGGTGGAATAGCCATTTATTTAGGCGAGTTCTTGGTACAATTTTTTTACAATACATATTTAGGTGCAATGGTGGCTGCATCTACCATAACAACCATCTATATAATTTTACAAAAAATTAGCAATTGTTATTGCAACAACCAAAACACCAGTTCATTACAACTATTAGCACCAATCTTAATACTTGTCTATTCTGGCGACGAAAATATGCTTTTCACATTTCCAACTGCCATATTATTAAGCCTTATTATGTCGCTGATATACATAAAAAAATTTAAAACAAATATTTGGCTACAATTTTTATTTTTTCCACTAATTTATTGGTTAATAGGCTATTGTGTTTGGATTTATGTTTTTACAACAACAATATATTTAATAAAAAAAGAATCAAACAACTACAAAACCATGGCCATCAGTGGCATACAAATGCTTGGTTTAGTGTTTTTTATGTTTTGGATAGCATATTTTCCTATCAAAAACTATCCAATGTGCGACATTTTTATGGGCATAGACTACCACAGAGAACGAATGAAAATACCATTTTGGCAACACATTATAGCAATCATTTGTATTATTACACCACCAATCACAACACTATTAACAAAGGCTAAAAATATATTTTTTTATACATCAATATCAGCAATAACGATTATAGGCATTTTAGGAGTAATAAAAAATTATAATCCCAATATTTATTCTCACATAAAACTTGACTATTATGTAAGATGGCAAAAATGGAACGATATACTCAACTATGCGACCAAAAATAATCTTAACAATGTTTTTGCAAACACAGCCGTAAACCTTGCCTTATCTCAAACCAACCAAATGCCTGATAGACTATTTGAATTTAAACAAAATGGCAATGAAGGTTTTCTTTCAAACTTTGAATATAACTCGTTTTCCACAGGTCCAACAGCTGAAGCATGTTACTACCTTGGAATGATAAACTCCACATTACGCTACAATTTCGATATGCAATCGGCAATATTAAATAGTAAAAATAGTGGTCGTTTTTTTAAACGCATAGCAGAGGCATATCTCCTAAACGGCAATTACGATGTTGCCGATAGATATTTACGCAAACTTAAACAAACATTGTTTTATCGCAGTTGGGCAATAGAAACGCAGAATTGCCTAAGCGATGAAAATAAAATAATGCAAAATCCCGAATGGGCACGCATCAAAATGTTTAAATACAACAAAGGTCTAAATTTCTCAACCAACAATTTGCCAAAAGTACTCATAACCCTCCATGAACATTGTCTAGAAAACAAAATGGCTTTAGATTATGCTTTATCGTCATGCCTTGTTAACAAAAATCTTGAAGAATTTATAAGATTATTCCCATTTTACACCAAAAGTTACGGAACAACAAATATACCCAAAATATATCAACAAGCCTTTGCAATAGCATGTTTTCAAAATAATTATACAATAGACAATATGCCAAGTTTTATTTCGCAAGAAGTAAAAAACGATTTTATAGAGTTTGACAACGCATACCTAATCAACCCCAAAAGCAAAATTTTAACCACAGGCAAATTTTCAAATTCATTTTGGAAATATTATATGGAGATAGGCAATTAAAAATTTTAACAACATGAAAAAAATATTTTCAATAATAATTGTTTTGCTTTTTACGCTACCTTCTTGTAAAGAGCAACCCAATAACGTTAAGATAATCAACCAATTACCAGATATTTTTCCAGATTATATAAATGTTACAATACCTTCTGGCATTGCACCTCTAAATTTTAATGTTAAAGACGCTGAGAAGGTTTACACACAAATAACTGGTGCAGATGGTTTTACAATATACAGCAACGACAACTACGCAAATTTTGACATCGACGAATGGCACAAAATTACCAACAAAAACCATGGTGGTAAAATAACGATTTCTGTAACAGCAAAACAAAACGGTGAATGGAAAAAATATAATGATTTTGACATTTTTATAAGTAAAGACTCGCTCAACGATTATGGACTCACCTACCGCTTAATACCACCTGGCTACCAAACATTTTCACACATAGGTATATATCAACGCAATATACATACCTTTGAGCAAGAAGCCATCGTTGACGGAACGGCAATTCAAGGAGAATGTATGAATTGTCATGTACCCAACCGCACAAATCCTGACCAATTTCAACTACATATACGTGGCAAAAATTCTGCAACACTTATTCAACAAAACGGTAAACGTAAATTGTTGCAAACTGCCACCGATTCAACAATTGCCAATTGCATGTACGCATATTGGCATCCAACTGGAAAATACATAGCATATTCTCTCAACCTAATCCACCAAACATTTTTTGAAGACAGCACAAAACATATCGAAGTTTACGACAATGCCTCCGATGCCCTCGTGCTTGATTTGGAAAATAACAAACTTATACTTTTCGACAAACTAATGACCAAAGATTTTGAAAGTTATCCAGTATTTAGTGCTGACGGTAAAACAATATTCTATTGTTCATCAAAACCATATGTCAACGAGGGCAAACTCGAAAAAATGCGTTATAGTCTAATTAAAACATCATTCGATGCCGAAAAAGGAAAGATAGGTAACGAATTTGACACAATAATCAATGCCGAAAAAAAAGAAAAAAGTATAACACACCCACGTCCTTCCTACGACGGAAAATTTTTAATGTTTTGCCAAGCAGACTACAGCGTTTTTCCTATACATCACAAAGAATCAGATTTGTATCTATTAGATTTAACAAACAACACAATACGACCACTAAAAGAAGCTAACTCTAACGAAGCAGAAACATTTCACAATTTTTCATCAAACTCACGATGGTTTATATTCAATAGTCGTCGCCTTGACAAAACTAACAACCTCTTATATTTATCTCACATTGACGAAGAAGGAAATTGTACCAAACCCATTCTACTTCCACAAAAAAATCCTAAACTTTTTTATAGCAATAATTTTTATTCATACAACGTACCAGATTTCACATCAAAAAAAGTTGACCTTGATATTAGGGCATTTGCCAACGAAATATATACGTCCAAAAGAATCCAAGTTGAAACAAGAAGGAACTAAATAAATAATACCAATTAACAAAAATCCAAATTAAGTTCACAATCTTTCAATATCACTACTATTCAAACTAGTATATTTTAAAATTACATCAATGGGCAATCCATCCAACTTCATTTTGCGGGCAATAGATATTTTTTCATCATTTTTCCCTTCCGCAATTCCTTCTGCACGACCCACAGTAATTCCTTCTGCACGCCCTTCTGCACGACCTTGGGCACGACCTTCTGCACGCCCTTCTGCACGCCCTTCTGCACGACCTTGGGCACGACCTTCTGCACGACCTTCTGCACGACCTTCTGCACGACCTTCTGCACGACCTTGGGCAAGACCTTTGGCATGTCCTTCTGCTATGGCATTTTCCCTATCTATTTTAGCACGTTGTTTAACAGAAACCTCGGTGCTAACATTTAGCCAATATAAATTATATGCTTCAAGTTCTGCACGAGAATACGCTGCCTTTTCTACTATTTCTAATGCTTGACTTATATCTTTATTCTTTAGCAATTCTGGATCTGTATCAATAGTATTTTCATCAATTTCTGTTAAAAATTTCAACCACAAATCCTTCATTTTCTTTACACCTTTGTTACTCGGCTTAAATTTTGGCAATTCTATGAATATCAACGATAAATCGGTTTTAACATCTTCTTTTGGATGCTTTTTATTAATTAAATAAAATTCTTGAATATATTCGTTTTCTTTACTGTAATCAAAAACAGTATCATTTACCAAACATAAGGCATAAACATCCTTTAGTTCTAAAAAAGAAGTACCTTTTGCCAGTTGCTGACTATAGGTTGATGTTGCATTGTAAAGTGTACGAGGAAAAAATTCTTTATTCCAATAAGATTGCATCTCTACAATAAACGTCCTTTTACGATTATCGGTACATTTTACATCAACGATAGCATTTTTATACTCTGGACTTATTGGAATAGACTCGCCAGTAAGGTATTCTACCGAATCAATTTTCATACCCTTGGGTAATGGCAACAAAGCATTTAAAAGGCTAATAACCAAGTTTTTGTGTTGACCAAAAACTTTTTTGAAAGTTAAATCTGCTTTGGGATCAAGATATTTTGACATTGTATTTCTGTTTTTAGTGTTACAATGCAAAAGTAATAATCATATAATTAACATACAAAAAAATTCTGCATAACAGAAAAAAAACTGTTACACAGAATAAAAAAACACACAAAATTATACTAAACTATAAATTCAATAAAACTATTTCTTATATTCTTTAAACCAATTAAAAACTGGCAGACACCCTGATTCTGGATCATAAAGAAAATCACTTGAATCTTCACCATGTTTTGGATCAAAAGCGGCAAGATCATAATCCCACACAAACGTCAGAAAACTTACATTACCAGTTTCGTCCATAATTTTTTTGAAGTTTGCACCAAATCCTTTTCCACCGGCAGTACCTGTTATTGAATTTCCCCATGTACGTCCTTTATGAGCTTCTGCTGCCCAATCCATTTCAGTAACCATTATTGGATTTGTTTGGGCAACACCATTGGCTATCGACTCGTCCCAACCTTTTTTGAAACCCTCGTAACCTCCTGCCGAACCTCTCCACATATCTGGTGCAATTTCACCTGTTTCTTGATAACAATCGCTACCATACCAACCTGGATAACAATGCACCGCATATCCAATGTTTTTTCCCTGAATAGGATAAGTTTCGTATGCCTTATAGTTTTGTTGCCAACTTGTACCTGGCACCCAAAGTACATTTTCACACCCCAAATCGCGAATCATATCAACAATTTGTTGAAAAAATTGACTCAACTCTTTGTCAACAATACCGCCATTAGAAGCTACAGTTCCATTTGATGCCTTAAAAGATACAGGCTCATTGGCAAGTTCAAACATTATATTGGGATTATTGCGAAGTTTGTTGTGCGAACAAACTATACTCCAAACATTCATAAGATATTTGTGATAAGCATCATTAAGACCAATTTCTTTGGGGCATACACCAGGTGGACGCATCACTACGCCAAGTCCTAAACTTTGCATATACTCTGCCATAGGTATAAACACTTCGTCAAGGTATTTACGAAATTTTGCCTCATCGAAATACAAATGTGCGCCACTTTCATTTACTCCACTTGGCTTATCGTCGCTATACGTCCAATATGGATCCATGTGAAGGCGAACAAAATCCATACACCATCCAGCGTCCATTATTTTTTTTATCTTAGCCTTATTTGAGCTAAGACAACCTGCAACATCAAAATTATTCCAAGTATTTTTGTTAAAATATGGACTATAAGTTTGCGCAAAACCATGTAAGTTTACTTGGTTACCATCTTTATCCATAAGATAACGTCCTTCTACATAATAACCTTTATACTCGGAATTTGGAATGTCTATATTCATCAATTTTAACATCTGCTCTGCATACCTTCTGCCAAGAACACGATAGCCAGATGCCAAAAAATGCAACCCATCTTCTTTTCCTTTACAACCTTCAGATGATATTACATAAGCCGTTGGAATAATATCATGAATTTTTGCAATAACACTATTATGCAAATAACAAACGCCTCCTTCCTCTTGCCTTAAAGTTTCGCCAACAAGCAAAGGACATTTATCGGCAGAAAGCTCAAGATCAGAAAGAAGGTCGTTATAGATTTTCTTTACGTTTTCGCACCATTGGGGATCTCCATTGTTGGTTTCGCCTTGATGAAGAAGAATACCACGAATTGTACCTGCTTTTTGGGCAGTTTTTGCGGCTGTTACAAGCGTTTGATATGGGTTGTTGTCATATTCAGCAAGGTAATTTTTAAGCCAATCGGCATCAACATTTTTACAATATTCTACACATTTATCCTTGTCAAAAGCCTCAATTGAAGCACCGCCAATAGCCACCATCACAATTCCAATCTTTTGATTAGATGGCAAATACTGCATCATTGTACGACAAAAATAATCAGCAGGCGTAAGTCCTGTGGTAAAACGAGCAAGAGGTGGCTCGGCTTTTCTCCAACTATAGCGTGTGGCACCATAATGCGCTGCATCGCCTTTTGCAACAACCATATTTCTTGCACCAGTAGGAACACACGACTTGTCAACAAGTTCTATTTCGGCATTGCCTTCCATGTTCGATTGTCCAAAACATAAGAATATATCCATAGACGACTCACTGATGCTGCCATTTGTATCATTATTTAAACTGTCGGATGTTTGCTCTTTTTTATCATCAAGACTAATAGGCTGTGGAGAATCCTCATCTTTATGACAACCCAAAAATAACATCGCTGCAAAAAACGAAGTTAAAATTATCTTTTTCATATCCGATTGATTTTTTTTAAAATGCAAGGGATTGCTCTTAACAATCCCTTACGCAAAATATAAATATTAATATAAAGGTAAATTTTAGTTTCCGCTCAGGCCATCAGCAAAACCTTTAAAAGTCTGTTTACGAACATATTTTTCGGTCCATAGACCTGTTGGTTGACCTTTTCTCCAAGAAGAAGTTTTTGGAGAATCGGTTAAACACCATTGACAAATGCCGTATTGTTGCGCTTGAGGAACTTTTTCCAAATATGTTTTTATAACAAATTTGTAGAGGTCGGCCATCATTTTATGCTGTTCCTCGGTAAGTTCTTCTGTTTGAAGCGATTGACCAGACTTATCAACAAAACCCATATCAAGTTCGGATACTCTAACGAGTTTTCCTGTAGCAGCCATAAGTTCAAACATTTTGGCTATGTGTTCTTTCTTTGAATTTTGAATAGTTTCGTCCTCGTAGCACGAAATATGCATCTGAGTACCAAGTCCATCGATTTTTGTAACACCGTCGGCTTCCCATCTTTTAACCCACTCGATAAGTGATGTTAGTTTTTTGTTATCATCCCAATCAGATTCAAGATTGTAATCGTTGATAAATAGTTTAAGATCCGAAGCATCGCCTTTAAAATGTTTACGAGCAGCAGCAACTGCAGCGCGAACATATTCGAGGTCGCCCATATAATCTTGCCAGAAGAAATCTGGAGAAACATCATTATCATTGTTGGCAGATGCTGCATGTTGCAATGCATATACACCTTCTGCATCAGCGTTACCACCAGAAATAGGTTCGTTAACAACATCCCATGCTTTTACATATCCGTCGGTGGCTTTCATCATGCCCTCTACCCACTGATTCATAGCCCATGTAAGAGTGTCAATCTTTTCTTGGTCTGTTAAAGGCGTTGGTCCAGAACCTTCTGGAAGTGTTGTAGTTTCAACTTCCCATTTAAGATTTTTAAAATAAAATGTGTTTTCTTGACCTTGTTTACCAAGGTTAATAGCCATAGTACCAAGGTAAACGACAGTATAATTGCCATCGGCCTCGCTTCCCTTAGCGCACATTCTTTCTGTTACAGTAATTGTCTTTGTCCAAGTTTCCCAGTCGGTAGTAAAATTAATACCACCAGCAAAATTCCAATCGTTATATTCTCCTGGAGCAGACTGTGCCTGGGTAGCACATGCAGATTTAGATGGCTTATCCGCTTTTACGTCAATAGTAATTTTTATTTTGTCGTCTGCATTGAATTTTTTTGTAGAACTTACATAAAGTTGGCATTCCCAATCGTTAGCCTCATCTCCAGTAGAGGTAACCTTTAAAACACCGTCTTCAATAGTGCATTTTTCAAAACCAGAACCTTGATTTCTATTAAAACATGATACATCATCGCTTGTTAAATCTCCATTAACAATAGTTTCTTCCCAAGATTTAACAGCAACAACAGCAGTTTCAACTTTAACAACCTCAACTTTTTGAATATAAAAAACATGAGAACTATTAGCTGGATTTGCCACAATATCAAAAGTAGCTTTTTCTCCTATCTCAGAAAAATCGCAAGATACAACAGAGGCATCCTTAGAAATTGGTACTGATATAGTCCCTGTTGTTGATTCTCCGCCACCCCATCCCCAACGGAATGTAAGATTAACTTTTACTTTATCTTCAGAATCTTCGTTTGATTTTACAGTAAACTTAACACGATATTTTGTGGTTGCTTTTTGATCGTGAGCAACACCCGTAGCGGCAAAAAATTGATACCATTTTTGAGGATCCCTAACTTCTAAACCATCAGAAGACATAATTGGGACATATCCCATTACATAATGAGGATAGTTAACCATATCTCCCTTATGAAAAATGGTTAATTCATATTCGCCATCATCATTTTTTACATATCCACATGGATCCGTAGAAATACCATCATCATCAAACTTACCAGGAGCTTCATTTTCACTGATTGTATGTGTAGGGTCTCCAACATATTTTGTATAATCAATAACGGTAATTGATTCTTCTGTTTCGCTTGATTCATCATCAGGATTTTCGTTAATTACAGGTTGTTTGTCTTCAAGCAAACTTTCGAGCCATTTTTTAGGCTGTTGAGCATGCCAAGCGAGGGTGTGTCCGTAGATGCCAATGTTTGCTTTTTTTGCTGCCGAAACAAAATCTTCAACAGTTGAAAAACTCATTTCACCTTTATCGTTTACACAAGAGGCTGCTTTCATAGCATTGCCAGCCACAATTTCGTCGAAATTGGCCACAGCCAATGCTCCGATATTGCCACCGCTAACAAAATCAGTAGCAGTAAGCGCACCGCCAAGTTTAAAATTTGGAGAAATGTTTGGAGCTGTTTTGTAAGATTTCAACGGATCAAGACTATTGAGTTCTTCCATAGCCTGCACCGACAACGGTTTTTCAACCGTTATGTTTTTGGTTAAATCATCGGCACAAGACGACAAAACGCCTAATACCAACGCTGGAAATAAATATTTTAATTTTTTCATAATAATTTACAGATTAAAAAGTTTAAAAAAGCTCTGTTATTTGCTTGTGATAATTTGAGTATCAAAAGTTGTAAGTTTTATACCACGACGTTGGAGAATAAGTTGTTCTGTTGCCGAAATTGTGATTGCTCCATCGTTGATGGTATATGTAATATCGAGTTGATCGCGATCTTTGTCGCCCCAAGCCTTAATAGCTTTGTGGTCGCCATAAGAACCTGTACCACTTACTGTATAAGATGCACCATCGGGTGCGGATATAGTGCAATTTTGATTACTATCAAATGTTAGTATTACCTCGTGATTATATGTATTTCCATCTACTGTGTTAGATACAGTGTAACTTACTTTGTTGAGACCAAGAGTATTAGTCTTTACAATTGGGTCGTCAAGAAGAGTTTTACCCTCTTCCCTACTTTGAGTAGCACCGTTAAGAGTGGTTACGTTGCGAAGAAAATATCCCTCGTATTTGCTAATATATTTGATACTAAACAAAGTGTAGTCCATGGGAAGAGTTTTCCAAGCATCGGCATTTGTACGTTGAGGTTTTGACGAGTAAACTTCGCTATCATACTCACCTTCATTGATTTGCTTAGCACCTGTTTGCGATTGTATTACCAATGGAATAACATATTCGCCAGAGATGGCTTTTTCATCTTCAAAAAAAGCATTTTCGAGAGTAACTTCAACAGAGCCTTTCATATCGCCACCAAAATCCATTGTATGGCTCGATAAAGTGTAGTACGACGAAGGCATAGCCTCAACTTTTTTTCCACCGTTGAAATCACCTTTAAAATAAAGATTTTCCAACAAAGAAGCATCTTCGGCAATGTCAACTTTTATTTGTTTTCCTTTGTAAGCACCACCCATAATTGTAGATATTTTACATTTGTGGGCATTATCGAGGTCGGTATTGTAGGTATCCTCACCCATCACCAAGGTTCTTACTGGAGTTTGATATGGGAAATATACAGTAATTCCGCCCTCAAAATCATCAAATTCGTTATCGCGATTTTGGCAACCGTTAAGTACCAATGCCAATGCCAACGCCGAAAACTGTAAATATTTATAGATTTTTTTCATTTTCATTATGTTTAAAAAGTTTATTTTAATTGGCAATTGATAATTATCAATTTTCAATTATCAATTGCCAATTGTAAATTACCATCCAGTGTTTTGAACAAGTTCGGAGAATTTGATACATTCGCTATAAGGAATAGGACCATAATATTGGTAATCCTTGTAATTACGAGTTTCAACATCACCAAATTTGTAGTTAAGAGATTTGTCAGAATTTTCGGTTATTGTAACACCCTTAGCAGTTTGGTTGATATTGTCAAGGCTAACTTTCCAACGACGGAGATCCCAAAAACGGTGGTTTTCAAAACAAAGTTCAATGCGACGTTCATTACGAATAAGTTCTCTCATAGCGTCTTGGTCGCCTTTGATAGATTCGAGATATGGGTCGGCAGGATCAATACCCGCACGTTGACGTATAGCCTTAATAACATCGTATGCCGAAAAATCTGCACCATCAACCAATGCCGATGGACCAACAGCTTCATTAGCAGCCTCGGCATAGTTAAGGAAAATTTCGGTGTAGCGAATGCGAGCAATAAGGTGTTTTGCATCAACAGTAGAAGATGGATTTAGGTTAACACCTTTTGAACGAAGTAGTTTCTTAAGATAGTAACCAGTTTTTGTTGACTTACCGTTTTCTTGGTTATTTGCATCAATGTTGCTTTCGCCAGTAGCAGGCATTACAACAGAAATTGTTTTACTATCATTACCCAAAACATCGCCATTTAAAAGAATATATTTAGCAAGGCGTGGGTCGCGATCTACAAATGGATTAGCAGGGTCATATCCACTATTGTCGGCATCTGTAATAGGATAACCATTTGCCATAGGGAAGGCATCAACAAGGTTTTGAGTTGGGTTAATATCTCCACCGCCATAAATAGAAGGAGGAAAACATTGACTTTCAAGGCTACGGTTTAAGTTTTCGTTGTAATTGTGCCAAAGAACCTCGTCATGGCTTGATGTACCGTCTAATGGTTTAAAATTGTCGACACGTGAATCGTCGAACCAAAACCAGCCATCTTTATCCATGCTTGATGCAGTTTTGCCAGCATCAGCCAAAACCTTAGCTGCATCTGTGGCAGCAGTTTTCCAATCAATATCAGTGCCTGCTGCTTGATATGCTGGAGATGCCACCATAAACTCAAATTGAGATTTAATGGTTTTAACTATGGTTGCGTCTATCTTTCCCAAATTTTGAACACCGTAAACACGGTTATACTGAGTAAGATTTACTTCGCCATTGTTATCTGCCATAAATTCTTTGATGTTTTCGGGAACATCTGCTTGATCCTGAGCATCGCCAAATTTTGCTGGGAGATATTTAATTGCCTTGTTGAAATCATTCATTATAAACTCAACACATTCTTTAAAAGTAGAGCGAGTTTGAATAAAATTTCCATCAGTTTCGGATTTGTCGTGAATTGGAACCCCCATAAGAGTGCCGCCAACCATTCCTGCATGTGCTTCCAAAACTTTATAATGGAAAATAGCACGATATGCGTATGTTTCGGCTTTGTATCTATCAGAATAATACTTGTTTAGTTCGTTATCAGACTTTACCCAAGTAATTTTGTCGGCGTTATCAAGAAAAATGTTGCAATAGTTAATACCTGCATAACATAAATTCCATCTTGAAAGCGGATCAAAATCAGATTTCCAACCGCCAGTAGCCATTACAGAATAAGAATTGTTGGTTTTGTTCGAGACAGCGTCGTCGGTAGCCAAGTCGCTTTGAGGAGTTGAAGGATAAAGCCCGTCAACAAGAGAATAGACCTGTCCAATAAGCCCTTGCGCTCTTCGCGGACTATCGTAAATTGCCTCCAACTCGCTTTTGTTTTCGGGAGCTGGCTCAAAAACATCTTCGCACGCGCTCATCAAACCTGCAATTGCAAACAATGGCAATATGTATGATATTTTAAGTTTCATTTGTCAAAAAAATTTAGAAGTTAACTTTAACACCTAAGTTGTAAAAACGGGTTTGTGCTGCCGAGCCAACATTAAGTATGAGTTTTTCGCTCTCCTTAGATATAGTGGCGAGGTTGCTACCGCTAACATATACCGATATTCCAGAAAGTATTCTGTTGTTTTGGAACAACGAAGCAGGAAGGTCGTATGTAAGTTGAACCCTTGTCAGATCGAAACGCGAGATTTTTTTCATCCAAAAATCAGACTGTTGACGATTATTGTTAGCCGAGCCTGTTGTTAAACGTGGAAATTCGGCAGTAGCAGCGGTTTCTAGAGTCCACGCATTGCGTACATTGGAAGAATATTTATCATCGCCAGCTGGCCAATAGTAACTGCTGTTGTAAATTGACGAAAATCCTGTTTGTGCAATACCCAATACATAAAGAGTAAATCCTTTGTAACCAGCCGAAAGATTAATACCCATTGTGTATGGTGCGCCCAATTGCCAACCATTAACTTCTCCAAGATTAACTTGGTCTTTTGAGTCTATTATATTGTCGCCATTTTGGTCTTTATATTTAAGATCTCCGGGTTTGATTGTTGCACCAAAAGAACTTTGATTTGGCGAGTTGGCAATATCTGCTTCATCTTTGAAGAAACCAAGACATTCATAACCCCAATAAGCATTGAGTTCTGTGCCTTCGCGTTTTTGATAATCATATTGATATTGAGAATCGTCGCGTTTTTTAGCTTTTGCGCTTATATATGTCATGTTAACACCAACACCAAACTTAACTTCTCCAAAAGTCTTGCGATAGTTGATAGCAAGGTCAAAACCATGACGAAGGTCTTCGTTGAAGTTGAGATTTGGAATAAAGTTAGAACCATTGTAACTAAAATACGAAGGATAAGAACCTGTTGGTTGATAAATAAGACCAGTGGTAAGATTAGTGAATGCAGAAAAATCAAACATAAGGCTGTTGTTCATCATTCCAAGTCGCAAATTAGCCGACAATTCTTTGCGATGAACGTATCCAAAGTCTGGGTTGGCTGCGCTTGTGCTTTGGAATCCGGGTTGACTTCCACTGTTGCCCCAAGCAACCCAACCACCAGTGGAATATGCACCAAGATACATATAGTAGTCAGTGATGTCAACGTCTTGACGAAGGTCGCTTGCACTTAGGCTAAGCATAAGATTACTTACAAAACCTTTGTTGAAGAAACTTTCGTTAGAAATGTTCCATCCCAACGATGCTGATGGCGAGAAACCTGCACGGCTACCTTCTTCCAACTTTGCAGAATGTGGAACGGCTGCTGTGAAAGCGGCAAAGTAACGTTTGTCGAAATCATAATGAATATCCAAACCGAGATTTGCATTTGCAACATGATGATAATCTCCAGAATTTTCGATTTGATAACCGTTGGCAAGCAACATGGAATTGATTGTATGCGAACCAAACGATTTATTATAATCAAAATGTGCAAAGAACGCTGTTGTACGATTGTTATATCTTGCACTAATATTCTGAACACCAGAGTGTTGGTCTTCGTTAATTTTTGTAAGACTAATGATTTCGTCTTTTCCATTAACATTTGTCCACTCGGGAGTATATACAGCATATTTATCGGTATAGGTGGTAGAATAAGCGGTATTGTAGTCCATAGAAGCTTGAGTATGGAACGACAAACCGTCTAACAATTGCGACAAATTAAAATCGAGTCTAAGGTCGAATTGAAACTGTCGAATAGATTCTTTTCCTTTACCAGCATACAAAAGATCAGCAAAGATGTTGTTTTGGTCGGTTGTGCTACCAGCAAGGAATTGACCATTATAGATGTTATCTTCCAACTTGATGAGTTCTTGTGCATCGTTTGAATATTGATTGATGTACGAAACTGGTATAAAAGGAGCCACACGGTTTGGACGCCATGTAGAAGCAGCCGCCCAATAATTACTATTGTTGGATACATATACTTTATTGTTGTACATTGTAACGTTAGCATCAACTGCAGCAGAAATAAAGTCGTTGAAATCCATATCAACATTACCACGAATGCTAAAACGGTCAACACCAAGGTTTTCGCCCTCGCCAAATCTAAGATTGCTGTTGGTATTGTAATAACTTACATTAGAATAATAGCGAGCAAACTTGCTACCACCATTTATTTCGGCTGTAACGTCGGTGCGATTGCTAAAATTACGAATATAGTCGGAAGAATAGAAATCAACATCTGGATAACGATAAGGATTGTTTCCTATTGAAGTGTTATAGATGTCTTCGTCGGTATAAAGAGGATCGAGTCCATCGTTTTTACGCGCTTGGTTGTAATACATCATGTATTCGGCAGCACCAAGATATTCTGGATAAACCTTGTCAACATTAACTCCAGTGTTAGCACGAACAGAAATTTTCATATCCTGTTCTTTACCGCGTTTTGTGGTAACAAGAATAACACCCTTAGCACCTTGGCTACCATAAAGAGCAACTGCTTGCGCACCTTTAAGAAACGAAATGCTTTCGATTTCGTCTGGTTTTACATTGTCTAAAGGACGAGGAACACCATCAACTATACATTCCAAACCATCAAAGCCCCACATTGTATTGCCATTGTAGCCACTAACAAATGTGTAAAGATTATCTAATGTGTAGGTAAAGTAGTTTTTGTCGATTATATTTTCAATATCTACATACGATACACCACCGAGAATTTCATTGGCTTTTTCGTCTTTAAAAGCAGTGTGAACTAACTTATTTTGTTCGTCATCACCTTTTACAAGAACAATTGAGCCAAGGTTGGAATTGCCTTTTATCGAAATGCTTTTTGTAGAATATCCAACACAAGAAAAAATAAGTACACCGTTTTCGTCAGCATCTATAGAGAAGTTACCTTCTGTGTCGGTAATTGTGCCAGCAGTAGTTCCCTTAATGACTACAGAAACACCTGGAATTGGGTTACCGTCCTGATTGGCAACTTTTCCTGTAACGGTAATATTGTCCAAAATGCGTAGCGGCGAACAAACAGCATTTTCGTTGTTCAGAGCCGTAAACCCCGCTGCCGAACCAACAACGGGAGCCACCGCCAAGGAACAAGCCGTTAAATATATCTTTAATTTGTTCATTTTTTTCTAATAATTATTGATTTAATTGTATCTCAACCTTAAGTTTAATAAATGCTACCATCCGGGATTTTGCGCAAAATCGCTGTATAGATAAACATCGCTATCCATAAATGGGAACCAATAATGCTTAGCAGTGTAGTTGCGTTTTAAGATTATATCGTCAAGATTGTAATCCTTAACTTCTGCCTCTGAAGGATTGTTTTTAGTGTACCATTCTGGAGATTCTACGCGCGTAAACGAAACAGCACGTTTTTCGTTGTAAGGAGCCTCGGTAAGCAATAGCCAACGTTGAAGATCGTTGAAACGGAAACCTTCAAAGGCAAGTTCGCATGCACGTTCACGACGAACACAATCCATAAAATCTGTACCAGAAAGATATTTTCCCGAAACAGGATCTACCCCTACCCTTTGACGAATTTTGTTGATGGCATCAACAGCTGTAAGGCTGCATGAACTTGCTTTATAATCGCTACCAGTACATCCACTGGCAGCCGAACCTGCTTCTGCATACATCAAATATACATCAGAAAGTCGCATATAAGGAACATAGCAAGCCAAACGCGAAGAACGAGTGTATTTATCTATCTTATTGGCTTGATGTGGAACAAGTTTTTGTTCAAAAAATCCAGTACGGCTTGAAGAAACTTCATTACGCATTGCACCGCCAGTATATAATTCTGCATAAATAAATTTTTCTACGTCAGTGCCAGCAGCATCAGCGAGTATATATTTTATACCGTCGAAAACAATGTCGTGATAGAAACGAGGGTCGCGATCTTTAAAAGGATGTGTTGCATCCCATTTTGAATCTGGGTCGTTGAGCGGAAGACCGTTTTTCATTCCGTATGCATAATCCACATAATTAGCAGTAGGTTGTAAAATAGCTTCTGCGAAACAAAGACCATTTTCTTGAGGACCCCAAACGCAAGCAAAACCCCAGTCGGCAGCATTAAGTTGGCTAAAAGGAGTACCACGCATCATAGCCTCTTTGCCTCCTGGTTGCTTACAATTTGCATCAATGGTGTAGAAAATATCATCATAGCTGTTAGAAGAACTTTGCTTGTGGTCGATAAGATCTTTTTCCGAAGCATAATTGTATTCAGCCCATTCGTATGGCGTTTTTCCAGATTCAATTAATTCAATTGATTGTCCTAATGCCTCAGCAGCTTCTTTTGCTAATTCGGTGTCATAGTTATATGTTTGACTACCACCAAGTTGCGCGCCGTTTTTAGCAAGAGGACTTGCTGCATAAAGAAGCATTTTACCTTGATATGCAAGTGCAGTGGCTTTGGTTATACGAATACCGTTTTTACCATAAGTAGAACTACCAACTTGAGAGTTATCCCAGTTGTCGGGCAAATATTTAGCTGCCTCACCAAAATCTTGAGCTGCTTTTTTAGCACACTCTTGAAATGTAGGACGCGGTATTTTCTCGCTACCATTGAGCAAAGTATCGATATAAGGAATACCTCCAAGATAAATCATAAGTTCTTCATGCCACCAGGCGCGGAAAAATAGTAATTGTCCACGAATAGCATCTTTTTGTTCTTGAGTTGCATCTACAAGCAAATCCATGTTTGCAAGTCCGAGATTGGCTTTGCGAATGTTATAGAACGCTTGCGAATAAATGTGATGGTGCATACGGTCTTGGTCGGTATGGCTCTCACTACCTGGATCGTGGTATAAATAACTACCACCCCAAGCACCGCCTTCGCCAAACCATGCGCGAAAGTTTCCATTGTCGAGTGGACGTGTTACCAAATGTCCACCTTTGGAGTTAACGTATTCGTCTTCTCCCCAGTTGAAAGCAGTTTCCCAATAATTGCCAATTTTGTGGGGAATGTTGTTGTAAATTTCCTCCACAAACCCCTGAAAATTTTTAAAATTTTGAAAAGGAGCTTCTGTAGAGACATCGGAATCAGGTTCTTTGTCGAGGTAGTCGGTGCAACTTTGCAATCCCACCGCTGTTGACAACGCCAAAACCGACATTATATTGATAATTTTTTTCATAATTTCTTTTAATTATTTATTAAAGTGAAAACTTCAAACCTAATGTAAACCTCTTAACAGTTGGATATTGTCCTTGATAACCTACACCAGAGAGATTAGACTCTCGGTCGTCTGGCATTTTGGTGTGTACCCAAAGGTTGTTACCATTGACATATATTTTCACGTTAGAAAATTTGTAACGTCCCACTTTAAGTGAATTGAAAGTGTAAGAAATTTCAGCGTTTTTCAAACGAATGTATGAACCGTCATACAAAAATTGTGTAGCTGTGCGATTGGCTTCTTTGGTAAGGTAACGAGGAGTAACTACTTCTGCATTTTCGTGGTCATCAGCCCACCATGTACCAGTTTCATAAACATTATCCAAATCAAAACCAAAAGATGTAAGAGCCACATCACGAGAAACGTTGCTTACGCCATAGAATTGAACAAATGCACCCCAACCTTTGTAATTTACGCCTAATGTTGCGTTGTAGGTATTTTGTGGAATGTTTGAATATGCTATTGGAGCATTGTCATCAGAATTGATAACGCCATCGCCATTAAAATCTACATAGCAATAATCGCCAGGGAGTTTAAAGTTGTCTTGTACTTGAAATTGTGGACTTGCATATACATCGTCGTATGTTTGCATAAATCCGTTTTCAAGTTGCATTCTGTATTGACCAATTGCATATCCTGCTTGTTTACGATAAGAAGGCAACAATTCGGAATCTTCACGATTGATAATCTTGTTTTCGGCGTGTGTCATATTCATATTAGCCCAAACATTCAAACCTTTAACAGCGTCGATATCCTTATTGAATTTAATTTCAATTTCATAACCTTTAGTTTTAACTTCGCCAAGGTTAGCAGTTGGAGCACTCATACCAAAGTAACTTGGAACAGAACGATCGCTTCCACCGATAAGAATATCGGTACGATGGTCGCGGAAGAGGTCGAAACTACCACGAATCATGCCTTTAAGGAACGAATAATCAACACCGACATTAAATTTACGAACCACTTCCCAATGTACATCGGGATTACCAACAGTTTTTTCTGTATAGAAAATGTATGGGCTACGATTGTCGTTGCCACTCCATCCTCCGTGCATTTCGTTCATAAGAGCAGAACCACCCATTCCCCATGTTGAAACATAGAGCCAACGTTTGTTGTTGTCCCATGCACCGTAAGAGTCGTCACCAATTTCACCATAAGATGCACGCAACTTTAAGTTTTCGATAATGCCACTTTCACGCAAATTGTCCATAAAAGCCTCGTTAGAGATAGTCCAACCAATAGCACCAGAATTAAAGAATGCAAAGCGATTATCGTCGGAGAATTTTTCAGAACCATTGTAAGCACCGTTATACTCAAAGAAATAGCGATTGTTCCAATTGTATGTAACACGGAAACACCAGTTTTCTCTCAAACGTGGGATTTCAGAACCATTTGTTTGTTCTTGACGCTCAAACAATCCCATGGCAGTGATGTTGTGCTTACCAAAAGAACGATCCCAATTAAGACGAATCTGATAGTTTAAATTTTTGTAAGGAGGTGCAGACCAGTGGTTTACGTTACCACCATTTGTACTCCAATCCACTGGGTCGGAAAAATCATAACGGTTAACTTTATCGTATCCATCAGTTGGGTCGTATAATGCAATACCAGTATGAGGATCGATATTTTTACGCAAAGGAGCATTGTTCATATCAGAAATACCACGTTCCTTTTCTGTAAAACGGTTGTCCCAAGAAATCATACCTGTTAAAGAAAGACCTTTGGTAATAAATTTCAAATCTTGCTCTAAGATAATGTCGGTGGCGATGTTGGTGGTTGTGGTGCGATTTGTACCCGAACCGTATGCCATGCTTTCTGCACCGTTTGACACATTTTTAATACCAAATACATCGTAATTACCCCAAGCACCATCTTCATATTGAGGATAATATGCGTTAGCAGGAATACCGTATGCACCAGCCCATTGTTGCGACAAAGCCCAATCTCCCATAGAAGAATAGCCATTGTTTGCCCATGGAGTGTTTTGCATACCAACGCTACCAGAAAGGTTAGTTTTTAAAACAGTTGTTTTGGTGATGTTAAAATCGAGGTTAGAACGCACATTAACACGGTTGTATGCATAACCCGAATGATAACCACGATTGTTTTCAAAACGTTTAAACATATCTTCTTCGTTGGTCCAGTCGATAGAAGAATAGTAACGAACAAATTTGCTACCACCAGAAATGTTTACGTTTGCATTGTAAGCCATGGCATGATTTTTAAAAAGATAATCTTGCCAATCAATATTAGGATAGCGTTCGATAAGAAGAGTACCATTTTCGTCGCGAGCGTTAGGATCTTGGTTACGGTAATTGTTGATAAATTCTTGAGATTCAACATGAGCCCAACTATCGGGATTGAGGTTAAGTTCGTTTTCAATTGCAACATTGCGAGCCATAAGAGCATCGTAAGCATCAAGTTTACCTGGCAACTTGCTGACAAACTTCATTGTAGAAGAGAAAGAAGCGTTTATTTGTGCGCGACCTTCCGTACCACGTTTTGTAGTAATAATAATTACACCGTTAGCACCCTTAACACCGTAGATTGCAGTTGCCGAAGCATCTTTCAAAACAGAGATACTTGCTACAGACGACACATCAACGCTGTTCATTGGACGTTCAATACCGTCCACCAAAACTAAAGGTGCGCTTGAGTTCCAAGAACTTGAACCACGAATAACAATGTCGGGATTTTCTTGACCGGGCATACCAGTACTTTGCATTGTAACAAGTCCTGGGAGATTACCTGTAAGAGCTTGCCCCAAGTCTGGCACACCAGCAGCACGTTGCAACGTTTCGCCGTTGGTTTGGGCAATAGCACCAACAACAGAGGCTTTTTTCTGCTGGCCATAACCCACAACTACCACCTCATCAATTTCGGCGGTAGATTCCACTAAGGTTACCGAAAGGTTGTTGGCAATAGGTTTTGTAACAGTTTCATAACCGATATAGGAAAATATCAAGTTAGTACCTTCGTTGATACTTAAAGTGTATTTTCCGTCCATGTCGGTGATAGTACCAGTGGTTGTACCTTCCACCAATACGGTTACTCCTGGCAGCGGGTCACCATTTTCGTCTATAACAGTTCCCGAAATCTGCCTCGTCTGAGCCTGCGCTGTAAGCAGTCCTACCGACAAGACCAGCAATGTTGTCAGTAGAAATGCTCTCAAAGCAGAGAACCAGATTTTTACTTGTTTGTTTTTCATAAAGTAATAATTAGATTTAAACAATTAAATAAGCTTTAAGCGACTTCCTCCATAAATAAAATTTACATTTTTGTTCTTTCGGAAATCATGGTGTAAAAGTAGGCTCAATAGCAAAAAAGTTGTTATTTTTAAGTTTCAGATGTTTATGTTTTGGTAACATTAAAAGATAATTTATTACGTTTTTGTTTCAAAAAACGTGTTACAAGGCACTATAAGGCATTTAACAAAAAATTAACAAGAAAAAAAAGAAATTTTTTTTTAAGAAAAGTTACAAACAAAAAAATAAAAAAATGTAAATATGTTTTGACAAAAAAAAGTATAGCAAATTCTACATCTACCATACTTACCAAAATAATATATTAAAATTTCACTTTTTAATCCAAGGGTTAGAAAATCTTGGATTATTGATAAAAGAAGTATCGCTAAGCGTAAGCAAAAAAGCCTTCAAAGCATTCAAATCGCTTTGCGACAGATGTGCCCCACCATGATTTGCATTAATTGCAAGAGGATCAATAAACGGCGAACGCTTTAGTCCATTATTATAAAATTCCAACACCTCATCCAAGGTTTTAAACCTACCATCATGCATATAAGGCGCAGTAAACTCAATATTACGCAAAGTTGGCACACGATATTTTCCTTTGTCCATGATATTTCCTGTTACAGAAAATCTATCGCTTTGACCCTCAAAATCAATGTCTTTTGCATTATTCATAAACAAATTAGTTGTCCAAAGAGGCAAGGCAGGACTTCCATGGCAATGAAAACAATCGGCACCTTCTGTTGTAAAAAGCACAAGTCCACGCATTTCTTGCTGTGTAAGTTGTACTTTACCATCCATAAACATATCAAATTTTGAATTAAAAGACACCAAAGATCTAATAAATTGAGCAATAGCTTTACTTATAAGATTGATATTTATATCAAAAGTACCAAAAGCTTGATAAAACTTTTGTCGATAAAAAGAATCTTTTTTTATGAGTTTAACGGCTTTATTTATATTACCATCCATTTCATGAGGAGCTGCAATAGCCATCCAAACCGCTGATTCTATATTGGTTTGATTATAAATGCTGTCGGCAGGGACATGATAGGTTTTACTTCCAAGTTTTCGGTTATTTTTATTTAGCAATCCATTCCAAAAATAGCCATTATTGTTCCATACAAGATTTACAAGTGGCAACATAACATGCTTAGTTTTTATACCCGAATTACCAACAGGAAAACCATCTGGAAACTCTTCCATACCACACTCAAACGAAAACTTTTGTTTGTGACACGTTGCACAACTCATTGGCTTTGAAACATCACCCGATAATCTCTCATCATAAAATAAATAACGACCAAGCTCCACACCTCTAATTGTCATAGGATTGTTTTGAGGAATATTTACAGAATCGGGAAAATACGGCACACCAATATCGTATGGCACAGGAATATACTCACATTCAGGCATTTTAGGAGCGCATGACACCAAAAAGCAAACCAATAATCCCAAAATAAGATATATTCTATTTACACACAAAGTTTTATAAAATTTACCTTCAACAACAATATTTTACATTAAATAAAAAGTAAACCACGAATAACAATTAGTCATTCGTGGTTATCATTAAAATTATGAAAAATAAAAAAATTCTATTTACTGTCCAACCTCTTTAAACATTTCTTTAATTCCACCAATGCTACCCAAAAGATTTGTAGCCTCATAAGGGAGAAATACAGTTTTTGTTTTATCACCAGCCGAAAGATTTTTCATCATATCAATGTACTTTTGTGCAATCAAATATTGAGCAGGATTAGCAGAATTACCAACCGTTTCTGAAACTTTTTGCACAGCAACAGCTTCAGCCTCTGCTATTTTTTGAATAGCGTATGCCTCTGCTTCAGCTTTACGAGTGCGTGCTTGAGCTTCACCTTCTGCCTTGAGAATAGCTTGCTGTTTTTCAGCTTCGGCACGGTTTATCATTGCAGTTTTTGCACCTTCAGATGCAAGTATTTGAGCTGCTTTTTCTCCTTCGGAAGTAAGAATTGTAGCACGTTTGTTACGCTCTGCTTGCATTTGTTTTTCCATTGCATTTAACACACTTGCAGGAGGCGTAATATCTTGAAGTTCAACACGGTTGACCTTTACCCCCCATTTATCTGTTGCATCGTCAAGCACGGCACGAAGTTTAGTATTGATAGTATCACGTGATGTAAGGGTTTCATCAAGTTCCATTTCGCCAATAATATTACGAAGAGTTGTTTGCGTAAGCTTTTCGATAGCGTTTGGTAAATTGTCTATTTCGTAAGCGGCTTTAAACGGATCCATTATTTGAAAATAAAGTAAGGCATTAATTTCTGTCTGTACATTATCTTTTGTTATTACGTTTTGTTTATCAAAATCATAAACTTGCTCACGAAGATCTATACGGTCTGAATTTCTGTAATTTCCATGTTGCAAAACTACAATAGTTTTTGCCTGATCAATAAATGGAATAATAATATTAATACCAGGCGAAAGTGTAGAATGATAACGTCCAAGACGTTCAATAATTTTTGTTTCTGACTGTGGTATGATTATAAGTGTTTTTTTAACAAAAAGAATTACAAAAACCAATAATGCAACCACTACAAATAATGTTGTGTCCATAATTAATAGTTATTTAAAGTTAGATTTTTTATTTTTCTAATTCTACAACGGTAATTATAATGCTCTCGCGTTCTACCACTTTAACAGACTTATCTTTTTCTAATGGCATACCGTCCACCGTTTTGGCTTTCCACACATCTCCATCAATGGCCACACGACCATACCCATCCTTTTCAATAGGTTCTACCACCTTACCAATACGATTTATAAGAGCATCAGCATTACTTTTTCGTTCTTTATTGTAAAAATACTTTAACATCAGGGGTCTAACAAAAATAATACTAACCACCGACAAAATAGCAAAAATTACAATATCTATATATATACCTACCCCACACCATGCAAATAAAGCGGTTGCCAAAGCACCTACAGAAAGGCATATCATAAACATATTGCCCCCAATCAGTTCCACTATCAAACAAACAATGGATACAATCAACCACATTAAAGAAATATTCATTTTTTTGGAGTTTTATATTTTTGCAAATCAAAATATTTTGTAATTAAAAAACAAATATTTTAACTAAAAATTTATAATTTTGCAGAAAAAAAATGGATTGTACTTTTAAACGATACAATAGTTTTTATAAAACACACTTTGTATTAATATCGGCTATGTTTATCGCAGTCTTTGAATTGTTGCTTGGCATTCAAGGAATAGATTTGCGAGATTCTGGCTTTGTATTAGCAGCAATTCAACAAATTTTTGATACACCAGAGAGCAATCAATATTATTTTTTATACTATTTCAACGCCGTAATCGGTGGCATTTGGAATTTTGCATTTGGTTGGGGCGGCTACATGTCGTTTAAAATTTTAAACCTTATTGTTATTCTTACCACATATTATTTTGTACAACGCTTGTTTAAAATTCTTAATGCCAACAAATTATGGGTTTTTCTTGGTTTTATGGCTGTTGTCTTACAACAAAATCGCGAATATGCAGGACTATTTGTATTTCATCACAATTTTACATCAGCACTTTTTGCAACAGCAGCAGCATGCGTTATAATGGAAGGATTAACACAAAATAATAATAAAAAAATATATCTTTCAGGATTAATTTTAGGAATAGGCACTTTTTTACGATTACCCAACGCTGTAGTTTCAATAATGGCAGCCGCAGTAATAATTACCGATTATGCCTACAATAAAGATTTCAAACTTTTAACAAAACGTGGAATTATCTGCCTTTCAGGATTTATTACAGGTATATTAGCGGTTTTGGCGTTTATGGCATTGTGCAAAAACCACCTCGAAATTTTCCAAAAGGCATTATTCGGTGATATGACGGCAGTTGCGAGCAATCCAAAATCATCACATAACCCAAACAACCTTGGCATTATGTATGCCAACAATCTAAAAGAAGTAGCAATAGTAGCAACGACAACATTTTTAGCATTTTTGATTTATAAAAAATTTGTTATAAAAAATTATATACTATTTTTAATATCCTTACCTTTGCTAATAGGATTAATATATCCATTTTACAAAATTTGTTATCCAACAAGCATAATTTATGGTTATTGCTATGCCATAATAATTTACAGTATAGTTAAAAACAACAAAAACAGAAACCTCAGTCTAACATGCGTTGTAGCATTGGCAATTTCTGTATTGCAACCTATAGGCAGCGATTTTGGACTTGGCAACATGGGATGTTTCTCCATACAAATACTCTTGCCGTTAGCTTTTTATACTATAAAAGATGTTAATACTGAAAAAATAAATGACACAACAATAAAAAAACGCTGGCAAGTAACATGTTTAGCTATATTTACACTTTTTGTAGCCATACAAATACACACAATAATAAAATTTGGTAGTTTTGGCTATCCCGATAATAGGTTTAAGATGTTTTCGATGGTGAAAAATAATAGAGCTGCTAATTGTTTAGTATCCAAACAAAAAGCAATTCAACTTGATAGTCTTTTTGCCGAAACTCAGAAATACATAAAACCTGGCGATTATATATTGTGCTACAGATTTTTATCTGGAATATATTTTCTTACTAAAACAAAACCATACGGCTATAATTCAATAGAAGTAGGAAATATCTATCGTGCACAAAAAGAAAACTTACCCAATCCTGTGATAATAAGAGAAATAGTACATCCTTATGGTATAATTGACAATTTTATAAAAGAGAAAAATTATAAAATTGTATATCAAAAATACGGTTATGAAATACTAATACCAGAATATAAATAATATTTATAACTTTATATTTTTTGCACTTCAATTTTATGTAAAAATAAAGTGCTATTCTTTCAACAACCGTTCAACATCTTGAATTGGTAACTCTAAAATAGTTGCAATTGTTTCTATTGTCATTCCAGACTTTTTTAATTGAAAAATAGTCTTTTTTATTTGTTTTTCAATACCAATTATTTCGCCTTCTGCCCTTCCTTCTGCCCTTCCTTCTGCCCTTCCTTCAATTTTTCCACGTATTTCGGCTGTAAGAATCGCTTCCTTTTCGTTGGCAATGGCATCAAGATGTCGAATATATGCGTCTTGTTCTTCCTTTGTCATTCTTTCAAACTTCATAACTTCTTTTGCTTCAATTAGCCCCGGAACTTGAGTTGAGGATTTAATCTCCGAATTTTTCAAAAATTCCATCCATTCGTCCATGGCTGTTTTTATTTCTTCGTCAAAAGAATTAACTCGTATCATATAATATGTCGGCATTATTTCACCAGCATTATGACGATTGTATTTAAATTTACGTTCTTTTCCTTTTAATTTATCCTGCTCTTTTTCAAACAATGTAAGTTCTTCTTTTTCTGAAATTAAAAGCTCATCATTGCAGTGAACACCAACAAATTTTGTATTGCCAACATAAAGATAATCTTTGCCTATACCAAAATCGTAGTAAACAATAGATATTGAATAAACTTTATGAATTTTGCCATAATCATCTCCTTCTTTTAGTTGTTCTGTTACGGCTTTTGATGCTCCAAAAAGTACACGCTCCATATAATTTACGTAACGTGTTAGCTGAATTTCTACTATAAAAATTTCTTCTTCAGCGGATTTTGCTTTTATATCAACCCTATTAAATTTATCATCTTCAAATGTGTTATTACTCTCACTTTCAAGTATTTCAAGAATTTTACATTCTTTTTTTTCGAGAAAAACTTCAATAAATCCTTCGAGAATACCATAATTTGCCTTATCTCTCAATAGTTTCTTTATTGCCCAGTCAAAACGTACGTAATTTATTTTATTCATAGCAACATACAGGTTAATACAACAAAAGTATGATTTTATTACTTAACAAAAAAGATTTTCTTTTTATATTCGTTTTTTGAATACAATATTAATCTTTAAACAAAGATAGATAAATAACAATAAAACAAGCATAAAATAGAAAAAAAACAAAAAAATTGTGTGATTTTGTCAATATTTTTTTGGATTTTGATACATAATATAAAAAAATGAATTATTAATTTTGCGGCAAAAATAAAAAAAATGAAACGGATAGTAATTATGGCACTGCCGCTGATGCTTGGATTTCAACTCCATGCACAGTCAATTTTAACACTTGACAGCTGCAGAGCAATGGCAATAAACAACAATAAAGACGTAATGATGTCGGCACTTGATAGAGAAATTGCCGAAAACAACAAAAAAGCCGCCTTTTCTAAATTTCTGCCACGCGTTAACGCCATAGGCGCATACTCTTACACAAGCAAAAACATAAATTTAATAAGCGAAGAACAAGAAGAACGTTTACGTGGTGTTGGCACCAACCTTGTTACACAAATAAACGATGGCAAAACAGCACTTCTTCAACAAGTAGAACAGTTGCAACAAAACCCCGAATTTTTACAACTTCTACAAGCTAACCCACAACTTGCTCAAGCCTTTCAAAACTACATGCCAACAATTTTACAAACAATTCAAAGTCCTGGTCAAATAGAAACAATGCTTGGAAGCATCAACGGACTTGGCAACGAGTTGGCAGATGCATTGACTCTCAACACACACAACATTTTTTTAGCAAGCATAATGCTAACCCAGCCAATTTATATGGGTGGAAAAATTATAGCATACAACAAAATAACCGATTACCTCAGCCAAATTGAAGAATCAAAATATGACCTACAAAATCAAGAACTAATAGTAAAAGTTGATGAAGCATATTGGCAAATAGTGTCGCTCGAAAGTAAGAAAAAACTCGCACAAAGCTACGCCAACCTACTAAGAACATTGGACGGAAATGTTGAAAAAATGATAAATAACGGTTTTGCCACTCAAGCCGATGGTTTAACCGTAAAAGTAAAACTAAACGAAGCTGAAGTTACACTTATTCAAGTAGATAACGGGCTTGCACTATGTAAAATGTTGTTATGCCAAATATGCGGAATGCCGCTTGATAGCGACTTTAGCCTTGCGGATTCTAATCAAGGCGACGATATAATAACTCTTGCTGATATATCAGAAGCCGAAAACATAGACACTACAACTATTGATGGTAAAAATGTTAATCGTCCAGAACTAAACTCTCTCGAACTTGCCAACAAGATTTACGAACAAAAAATAAACATAGCCCGTAGCGAATTTTTGCCAAACGTTGTACTCACTGGCGGTTACACATGGACCAACCCTTCGTGTTTCGATGGGTTTGAAAACAAAATGAAAGGTATGTGGACTGTTGGCGTAGGCGTTAAAGTGCCAATAATTACTGGTGGCGAACGCATTTATAAAACTCGCGCAGCTAAACTTGAAGCCCAAAAAACAGAATACAAACTTGATGAAACTCGCGAAAAAATAGAACTTCAAGTTAAACAAAGTTCACAACGAGTAGTTGAGGCTGCTCAAAGGCTTTCTACCGCACAAAAAAGCCTTCAATCTGCTGAAGAAAACCTTCGCTACGCAAATGTTGGACTTAAAGAAGGCGTTATTCCAGTATCAAGCGTACTTGAAGCTCAAACTGGTTGGTTAAAAGCTCAATCAACAATGGTTCAGGCAAAAATTGACCTCAAACTTGCTAAACTATATCTAAATAAAGCTATTGGACAATTGACAATTGACAATTAAAAATTAAAAATTAAAAATTAAAAATTATATACTAATTAAAATATAGAAAATAAATTATCATTCTGGAAAAAAATATATATAGATATCATGAGTAAAAAAGTAACGGCAAATTTATTGTTCGCGGCTGTAATTATGGTCGTAATAGCAGTGGTTATGATAATTGGACTTACAAGAACAGACCCTGAAGAAGTTATTCAAGGCGAAGTTGATGCAACCGATTACCGCGTATCGTCAAAAGTTCCAGGACGAATAGCTGAGATACGTTTTGAAGAAGGCGACCACGTAAAAAAAGGCGATACATTAGCCATTTTGGAAGCACCTGATATTATGGCAAAACTTTCACAAGCAAACGCCGCCTATTCAGCAGCCAAAGCCATTGAAGAAAAAGCCCAAAATGGCGCACGTAGCGAACAAAAACAAGCCGCATACGAAGTATGGCAAAAGGCAAAAGCAGGACTCGAACTTGCAAAATCAACCTACGAACGTGCCGAAAATCTTTTTAAAGAAGGCGTAATTGCCGCTCAAAAACGCGACGAAGCAAAAGCTAACTACGATGCAATGACAGCAACAGAAAAAGCGGCTAAAGCACAATATGATATGGCTGAAAACGGCGCACAAAAAGAAGACAAAGCCGCTGCAAGAGCTCAAGTAGAACGTGCCAAAGGTGCTGTTTCGGAAGTGTCGTCGTACATTGACGAAATGGTGCTTATAGCAACAGACGATGGCGAAATAACAGAAATTTATCCCGAAATTGGAGAACTTGTTGGAACTGGCTCTCCATTAATGAATATTTCAAAAACGAACGACTATTGGTTTGTGTTCTCAATTAGAGAAGATTATTTGCCTACCATTAAGGTTAACGACCAAAAACAAGTTTACATTCCTGCTCTTGATAAAACAATAGACGTAAAAATATCTCGAATGAAAAACGTTGGCAACTTTGCTGTTTGGAAAGCTACCAAAGCTCTTGATAAGTACGACCTTAAAACTTTTGAAGTGCAAGCCAAACCAATTAATCCAACCGAAACTGAAGGATTGTGCATAGGAATGTCGGCAATTTTAAAACAGTAAGAAAAGGCTATTCGGAATTAAATTTTTCTGAACCAACAATATGAGATACATAATATCACGGATATGGCAAATAGGGATACGCGAAATAGGAATTTTTTCGCAACGTCCAATGTATCTGTTTGTTATAATAATAGCACCGCTACTTTGCCTTATCTACTTTACCCAACTTATGCAAAAAGGCATCCCCACAAAAATGCCTTGCGGAGTGGTTGACCAAGACAATACTTCCACCACACGCAGCATAGTACGCATACTTGGGGCAATGGAAAACACCGACATAAAAGCACATTATAGCAGTTTTACAGAAGCACGCAAGGCTATGCAACGTGGCGAAATATACGCATTTTTCTATATTCCTCGCAATACTACCGACCGTGCACTTGCCAGTCGCAGACCACAAATTTCGTTTTACACCTCCGACACATGGTATGTAGCTGGTAGCCTTCTTATGAAAGATCTCCAAACAACATCAGAACTTGCTGGACTTGCCATAACTCGCGCCACATTGAGCGGTAAAGGTGTCCCTCCAAGCCTTATCATGGGTATATTACAACCAATTACCATTGAAACACATCCGTTGGCAAACCCTACACTAAACTATTCGGTTTATCTCAACAATATAGTTGTTCCTGGATTATTTTTCCTAATTATAATGCTTTTTACCGCTTATAGCATAGGTTACGAATGGAAAACTGGCAAACAAAAAGAACTTTTTGTAATGGCTGGAGAATCATCAACCATTGCATTGGCAGGAAAACTATGGCCACAGACCATATTATTCTGCTTTATAATGGCTTTTATTGATGTTTATTTCTACAAATACCTTGCATTTCCTCTAAATGTAAGTTTGCCAAGAATAATTTGTGCAGGTCTGCTGTGCGTTTTTGCATCTCAAGCAATGGCAATTTTCTTTTTCGGAATTTTCTTAACCATGCGGATGGGAATGAGTGCTTGTTCGCTATTTGGTGTGTTACAAATTTCGGTATGCGGATTTACATTTCCGCTAACAGCAATGAAACCTGTATTCCAATATTTAGCATGGATAAGCCCGTTACGCCATTACTATATACTATATGTAAACCAAGCATTAAATGGATTTAAACTTGTTTATGCTTGGCCTTCAATAGTAGCATTATTGATAATCTGCCTTTTACCGTTGCCAATGTTACCGAGAATAGCCAACGCATTCAAAAATATAGAATACAAACCCTAACCAACAATTTAAAACAAAAAGTGTTTTTGCTACAAATTAAGGTGTGTTAAAATAAAAAAAATAAAAATGAACATCACAAAAATATGGTACGACGAGATGCAAACAGTATTCCACGATGTAGGAATAATGCTGTTCGTAGTGTTTTTACCACTGTTCTATCCATTGATTTATGCCTACGTTTATACCCCCGAAGTACAACGCAACACTCCCGTTGCCGTGGTTGACGACTCAAAATCGCCACTTAGCCGTGAGTTTATACGTAAAGTTGATGCCACCGCTGATGCAGAAGTGGTTGCTAAATGTATCAATATGAATGAGGCTTATCAACTTATGGAACAACAGAAAGTCTATGCCATAATACACATTGATAAGGATTTTGCCACCGCACTCAACAAAGGTCGCCAAACGGTGGTTGGGGTTTACTGCAACATGATGAGTATGGTATATTATAAATGTGCAGTTTCGGCTTGTTCCAACGTTTCGATAGCCATGAACCGCAATATAAAAGTAAACAACTATCTCCATCCCAAAACCGAACGCGAAAGCCAAATAATGCAAGCACCAATAGATTATGTTCACACATCACTTTACAACACACAAGGAGGCTACGCTGCATTTATGATTCCGCCAATATTAATGATGATATTACAACAATCGCTATTTCTTGGCATTGGAATGAGTATGGGCCGCAGCCGAGAACAAAACGGTGGATACGTAATTCCATTAAACAAATTTTATAAAAACGCAGTAGAAATAGTGCTTGGCAAAATGCTGTTTTATTTGATGTTATACATTTTTCACGCATTGTACGCTTTTGTTATTGTAAACAAAATATTTGGACTTCCCCAACTTGGACATTATACAGATTTTATACTTTTTATAATTCCCTACATAGTAGCATGTTGCTTTCTTGGTATGGTACTCAGTTACATGATATTTAGGCGTGAAGATTGTATGCTCGTATTTGTATTTATGTCTCTCCCACTCTACTTTATGTGTGGATTGTCGTGGCCAGGAAGTTCCATACCCGATGCAATAAGATATATTTCATACTTGTTTCCATCAACTTTTGGTCTTAACGCCTATATGCGCATTTGTAGCATGGGGGCATCAATTTCTGATGTAAGTTTTGAAATGAAAGGCATTTGCATACAAATTTGTTCATACTTTTTGTTAGCATGTCTTATTTATACTGGCAAAATTAGAAAAATGCTAAATAGAGAACATTAAAAATACTAAAACCATCAGTTAAAAGTTGTCCAAAAGGGAAATAATGTTAAGCAAAAAAAATTTGTTGTACTAAAAAAAATACCTTTTGGACAATTTCTTTTTTATACAATTTTATCTATATTATTTTGTTTTTTAAATTAAAGATTAATACATTTGCAAAACTACAAATGTTGTAGATTTTTTTGTTTTTTGTTGGATATCAACATTATAACAAAATGATTTTCAATAAGTTAGCAACACGATTGACTTCTTAATCTTTTGAGGGGTGTCCCTTTGTTATAAAGTTGTGATAAGAATAACAATTTTTTATCTTGATGGTATTATTTGATTTTAAATATATTGATAATACTATTTTCTCATTTTCGATGTCAGATTCACTAATTGATATCAAGTGTGAAATACATCAAGATAGTATAAATAATTCAAATATAAAATATCTTCCATTAGAATTTGGTGGCGAATCTTCTTCTGAAAAATTACTTAATTGGCTCAGACACAGAGTAATACCTGCAAATAGATATTATGTAAAAAATTTTCTTGCCAAATGTGGTCTTAACGAAAATGACCTTTGTGGTATTTTGCAGATTAGTTATGGATTGTCATTAAATGATTGTTATTGGGTATGTCCAAAATCGGAAAAACGTGGTTTTGCTGAACTCAATTTGTATGACAACCGTTTTTCATCAGTTCTTTCTGCTATTGCATTTACAGGCTATGGTAGTTATCAGAAAAAAACTTTCAGAAGTTCGCCAGAATTTACAACAAATGGAATGTTGGCAAAAGCATGGCGCAAACAAGATGGTAAAATTTTGCTTTATAAATCTGGGTCTTTTGGTGCTGCAAATTCTGGACTTGAGCCTTTTAGCGAGTTTTACGCATATCAAGTAGCCGAAGCAATGGGCATAAATGCTACAAATTACGGTTTACGCAAATGGAAAGGTAAATTGTGTAGTGTCTGCGAATTATTTACTTCAAAAGAAAAATCATTTATTCCAGTTGGTAACTTATTGAAATTCAACAACATTGAGTCTATATTAGATTTTTATAAAGAGTTAGGAAATGATTTTTATGAAAATCTTGTTGATATGTTTGTTTTTGATGCCGTGATTTTAAATCAAGACAGACATTTGGGAAATTTTGGTTTTTTAATTGATAATAATACAAATAAAATAATATCATCTGCGCCTATTTTTGACAATGGACTGTCATTGTTTTGCTATGCAATGGACGATGATATTAAAAATTACAAAAAATATTCAAAGACAATTCGACCTGCTTTGTATGCTGATTTTGACGAATTATCTATGAAGATAATGTCGCATCGACAACGAAAAATGCTTTCAAAACTTGTAACATTTAAATTTAAAAAGCATTCAAAATATAATTTATCGCAAGAAAGATTGGATTTTTTAAGTTTTTGGGTAAGAGAGAAGGCTAAAAGACTAATTAAAAACAATATAAATGTTTCTTAAGTACACCCTTATCAACGTGTTATTGAAATAAGCATAACGTTTAATGAACTATCGGCAAGTAATTTTTTTTTCAGAATATAAAAAGAAACATTATACTGGACAAAAAAAACAAAGAGTATCTCGATTTTATTAATGAACTTCAGTTAAAATGCTCTGAAATGCAACTCAAGTTCAACAACTTATCTGACAACAACAAACAACGTTTTTGGAACTCTCCGTTAGTACAATCGTTAATGGCGATGTCATTTGCAGAGGCATTGAAGTATATGATTGAACATAAGTATTGATTGTATTATTTTAACCACAAAAATATTATAATTGTGAATTTTAAGCAAAGAAATAGGACTAAATTGGCTAAGATAGAGATAGGAGGGTATAAATCATTCTCTGCAAAGAATCCAATGACTATAAATATGTCGGATATTAATATTTTATTGGGTGCAAATGGTGCAGGAAAAAGTAATATTATTAGTTTTTTCCGTATGTTAAATTTTATGATGAGCGGTTCTTTTCAAAAATATGTTGCCCAAAATGGTACTAATAGTTCGATATTACATTATGGTCCAAAAGTAACCCCTGTTATAGACGGACATTTGTCGTTATCCAATTCGGGAGGAAGGGATTATTATGATTTCAAATTATCAGCAGCAGCTAGTCAACAGCTTATTATTTCGGAAGAAAAAATCACGTGGGAAAAAAAGGTACGAACAATCCGTTTTCAAGTATATTAAAATCAAATTTTTTGGAATCGGCTCTTGTTGATTCTTTAGAGCCTACTGCTGTTGTAATTCGACGTATTTTGTCTAATTGTAAAGCATATCAATTTCATGATTCGTCGCAAAATGGTGTTCTTAGACAGGCTTCTTTTAAAGGAGCAGCGCAATATTTGCAATCAGAGGGTAATAATTTGGCTGCTTTCTTGTTGTTTCTACGTGATAATTATAATATTTCATATAAAAGAATAGTATCGTATGTAAAAATGATATTACCGTCATTTGGCGATTTCTATTTGGAACCTGATAATGGATATGTTGGTTTGAATTGGACAGATAATTTGCCTAATGATTATGTGTTTACCTCAGATCAATTTTCTGACGGAAGTATTCGTTTTATTGCATTGGCTACATTATTATTACAGCCGGAGCAGACAATGCCGAGTGTTATTATTATTGATGAGCCTGAATTAGGATTACATCCATACGCAATAGGTCAGCTGGCTGAAATGATAAGAGATGCATCACTTCATGCTCAAATTATTGTCAGCACACAAAGTACATTGTTGATTGATGAGTTTCCTGCTGATTGTATTACGGTTATTGAACATAATGAAGATAGTGGCTATACAACAGCAAAACGATTGGCAGAAGAACAACTTAAAGAATGGTTGATGGATTATACTATAAGTGAGTTGTGGACTAAGAATGTTATAGGGGGACAACCCTTATGAATAAAAAGATTATAAATATACTTTGCGAAGGACAATCAGAGCAAGTGTTTGCCCTTAAAGTATTGAAGCCATTTTTTTTACCTTACAACATTATTGTGCGGGCAAATCTGTTAGTTACAAACCGTAAGTTGAATGCACACGGCGGTATTATTAATTATCAACAGGTCAAGAGAGATTTGCATAATATGATGTGTTCTACCAAAGATACTCTATACGAAAAAAATTTTTATACAAGTATGTTTGATTTGTATGCACTTCCACAAGATTTTCCTGGAAATACAAATTCACAATTAGATCCATATTCCCGTGTAAAGATGATTGAAGATTCGTTCGGATTGGATATTGATAATTATCGTTTCGTTCCCTATATTGAATTACATGAATTTGAAACACTTGTTCTATGTAATTTATCTAAAGTTGGGCAAATATATCCTAATGCTCAAAAACAGATAAATGCTTTGGACAAACAATGGCGGAAAGAAACTAATGAAAATGCAGAATTGGTAAATTCATCACGTGATACTGCTCCAAGTAAGAGGCTAATTAAGGCTGTGTCTGGCTATTATAATTATGATAAGAAATTTATGGCAGTAGAGGCTACTAAAGATATAGGGATTGAATCTTTGCGGTTGCAATGTCGGCATTTTAATCAGTGGATAGAAAAATATTGAACTTGAAATAGATACGATATAATATTGTGTCAGAACAAAAAAAGTTTCGTAAAAGCAGGTGCGTTATATACCGTTGGAAATATTCTTGTAAAGGGTTTAGGTTTTTTGTCTATTCCAATTTTTACAAGATTGATGTTGCCGGAAGATTATGGAGTTTACAACGTTTTTATGTCGTATGCGGCAGTTGTTACGATAATTGTAAATGTTGCTTTTCATACGAATTTGAAAAACTACAAATTTGATTTTCCAGATGATTTTGAAAAATATTCGGCTACATGTTTTTTCTTAGCATATTTTGGTAGTGCTATTTTGTTTTTGTTAACGTGCGGTTTTACGTTTTTCAACTTAGTGAATATCAGTTATTTTTTGATAACTTTTATTGCACTTGAAAGTTTGGCTCAAGCTTGCGTTACTTATTACGTAAGCTATCTTTCGCTAAAAGTAAAAACAACTTCGTATTTAATAATTTCGCTTGTTTATTCAGTCGGTTCAATTTTGTTGTCGATTTATTTGATTAAAAGCGGATTTTTGGAAACTGCTGCTAAGAATAGAATTTTAGGAGTTGTAGTTCCTAATTTACTTGTGGCACTTTATATCACAAATATATTTAGAAAAAATACAAATTTTGTAAGACTTAAAGAGTATTTAAAATATGGTTTAAAGATAAGTTTGCCGTTGTTGCCTCATGCGTTTGCACAAATTATTCTCAGTCAGTTTGATAGAATGATGATTTCTGAGATGGATTCGTTTGCGGCTGCGGGTATATATAGTTTTGCATTTAATGTCAGTTCTATTTTGTTGATTGTAGCCTCGTCATGTGATACTGCATGGGAACCGTGTTTTTTTGAAAAAATGTCAAGTGAAAAGTATGACGAAATTAAAAGAAATTCAAAAATATATTCGGTTTTCTTTTTGATGCTTGCAGGAGGTCTAGTATTTGTATCGCCGGAAATTGTAACTTTGCTTGCACCAAAAGATTATGCGGAAAGCGTTTATTCAGCAATTCCGTTAATAGGATCTGCTTTCTTCTTGTTTATGTATTATTTGCCTTCTGGAATTGAGTATTTTTTGAAGAAAACGGCTTATATTTCAGTTGGAACGGTGAGTGCAGCAGTGTTGAATATAGTTTTGAATTATTTTACTATAAAATATTATGGATATAAAGCCGCAGCATATACAACTGTGTTTTGTTATGTTGTTTATTTTGTTTTACATGTTTTGATGGCTAAAAAACTCATAGGAAAAGATACATTCAATATGATATTCGACATAAAATATCTGTTGTTTGTGTGTTTAGCATTTATAGTGATGACCTTTTTGTCGATGATTTTTGTTGATAAAATTATCGTCAGGTGGCTTGTTATGACAGCGGTGTGTGTACCGATGGCATTGTATTGTTTCAAGAGATATAGAGTAATAAATGCAAAATAAAGTGGTAAAAAAAAAATAATGAGACAAGTTTTGGTATATAATAACGATACATTCGCGGGGACTCTTACAGAATTAGTGCGAGGCGGAAGATGTCGTTTTCAATACGATCAAAACTATCTTAAATCATCATTACCAGGCATTTCATTGACGTTGCCGAAACGTGTTGCCCCCTATGAGTCAGATTTTTTGTTTCCCTTTTTTATAGCTTTGTTGCCAGAAGGGTTCAACCGTAGATATGTTTGTAGAAATGCTCATATTGACGAAAAAGATTTTTTCGGACTTTTAATTGTTATGGCAGGTGCTGATTTTATTGGCGCTGTTAATATCAGAAAATCCAAATGAAAATAGAAATCCGTAATTGTCCGTCTACATTGGCAGGAAGTTTTGAAACTTATAGTCAAGAAGCTGTCAAAAAATTATTTGATGGTGAATCTGTTTCTCCATTATTGGATTTCAATCTTGACGAAAGGAAAATTTCTGAAAATGTTTCTGCATCATTAAATCGAATTTCAGTATCAGGAGTTCAAGAAAAATTTCCGGCGGTAATTGATTCTGGAAAAATTCGTATAGCAGAGATTGGAGAAAGGTCAACACATATTTTAAAACCTTCGCCGTGGGACGCAACGATTTCATTTCGTAAAGAAATACCAGCAAACGAAAACCTTACAATGCAGATTGCATCACAAGTGTATGGAATTTCTACAGCTGCCAACGGATTGTGTTTCAGTAAAAACGGACAACAAATATATATTACCCGACGTTTCGATATATCTTCTGAAGGAAAAAAATTCAATATGGAAGATTTTTCGGTTTTAATAGGTAAAAACGAGCATCTTTTAGGAACGTATTTCAAATATGACGGTTGTTATGCAGATATTGCAAAAGTTATTCGTCAGATGTCTTCGGAGGCAGAGAAGGATTTAGTACGTTTTTTCAATATCTTAGTTTTCAATTATATATATGCCAACGGAGATGCTCATTTGAAAAATTTTTCATTAATTTTTGACTATGACAATAAATGTAAATTATCGCCGGCATACGATTTACTTAACACAAATCTTCACGTAAAAGATAATGATTTTGCACTTGATGGAGGTCTTTCTTCTGAAATTGAAAAAAGCGATATATATATTTCTTCGGGGCATCCGTGTCGTCTTGATTTTGAAAGATTTGGTACGTTTATCGGTCTTTCAGCATGTGATATAAAAAGTGTTTTAAACCATTATATGAATATTCCTAAACGGTCAATACAATTAGTATCAAATAGTTTCCTTTCAGAAAAAATGAAACGTAATTATTTAAGAATCATAGAAGAACGTACAAAGCGTTTTATACGAAAATCAGTGTAATAAATGCAAAATAATAATGAATTATAAAACTATTTACAACGAATACCACATTCTGACTATGGATGGTTAAAGGGTATTTTTATTGACAATTATGCACGTATATTTTCACCATTTATAACGATGGTGGCTTTGAAACTGAAAATGATTCCGAATGTTGTTACTTTGTGTATGATAATCATTGGAATTATTGGAGCAGTTTTGTTTGCTATGCCACAGTTATGGTGCAAAATATTAGGAGTTGTTTTCATACATCTTTGGTATATCACAGATTTGAGTGATGGAGAAGTTGCACGCATTACAAAAAGATTTTCAAAGTATGGAACTGACATCGATTATTATGCTCACATGATAAATCATCCGCTTTTTATAGCTGCATTCGGATATAGTTTTATTCAGTTAGGATATGATACGGTTTGGGTTTTGATAGCGATGTTTGTATATGTAACAGCGGAATTATCATTTAGACTTACTTTTGCTATATCTAAGTGGCATTCAAATGCAGACGTATCTGATGCTTTTTCCTTCTTGTTATTTTAGAACTAATATATTTTCGCATTGCCGATAAATTTAATATTATTGACAAGCCAAATTTACGTAGTTCGCATACGCAGATAACATTGCGAGGAGGTGGAATAATCTATTGCATTGGTAGTATTTTATACTTCCTTTTTTTTGGATTTCAATATCCATTTTTCTTGGTGGGTATGTCGTTAATTTGTTTGATAAGTTTTATTGATGACATACATTCTGTACCAAATAAGATTCGACTTGTGGTGCAATTTGCTGCTATGTTGTTGATGTTTTATGATTTAGATATTTTGAGTTTTGAGTCTATATGGATATTATGTGCTTTAATAATTTGCGTAGGAATAATAAACGCATATAATTTTATGGATGGTATCAATGGTATTACAGGCGGGTATTCTTTGGTAGTTCTTTTGTCGCTTGTTTGTGTTGATTTACAAATTGATTTTATAGATTTCAATTATCTTTTAGTAGCGGTTGCTGCTGATTTAGTATTCTTTTTCTTTAATTTTAGAAAAAAAGCAAAGTGTTTTGCCGGTGATGTAGGTTCTGTCGGGATAGCATTTGTTATACTTTTTGCATTGGGAAAACTAGTATTACAGACAGGCAATATAACCTATATTTTATTTTTAGCAGTTTATGGTATTGATAGTGTTCTTACCATTATTCATCGAATCTTTTTGCACGAAAATCTTGGACAAGCACATCGTAAGCATGCTTATCAAATTATGGCAAATGAGTTGAAAATTCCTCATGTAGTTGTTTCATTAGTATATATGCTAATTCAAGCACTTATTTCTGTTGGTGAAATTTATTTACAAATAAATAAGTGGATATATTGTGCTATCGTTATTTTAGTTTTAACTGGTACATACATTCTTTTTATGAAGAAGTTTTATTATTTGCATGAAGAGTATTTAAATAATAAGATTGTAAAATAATTATCTTAACGGAATTACTAAAAAAAATTGCATGTATATCATTTCTTATTTTTTTGTTTTTTCTTCCATTTAATCAGACTTGGACTAATATATTTTGGTTTATATCTGCATTTGGGGTATTAGTAAACAAAGATTTATATAAGAATTTTAATTTGTCTAAATTACGTATTGAAGAAAAATATTTTATATTTTTTTCTTCTTGTTATGGGATATGGTGTTTTATAAGTCTTTTGTGGTCAGATGATTTAAATAGTGGATTACAATTATCGGGAAGATATATTATTATAATGTTGTTCCCTATTTTTATAACATTAGCAAGGATTGGTGGTGTTATAAAAAAATTTGAAATTCTTGGTTGGTTTTTCGTAGCTGGTGTTTTAGTATCTTCATTTGCTTGTCTTTATCTATCTTATCAAGATTGTTGGTATGAAAGTTCGGAAGGTATGGCATTTAGTTTTGATATTTGGCATAGAAATATTTCTGTATATGAGAGTTTTTCAACTGGTTTTAGTTGTTTTACATATTCATTTTTATCACATTTTTTAAATCCAGCATATTATTCAATGTGTTTTATTTTTGTTTTTGTTCTTTTAATTAATAAATTATGTCAAGTCAGTAAGTTTGGAATAAAAATTTTGATGTTTTTGGGGCTATTATATGTAGCAGTTTTCCTTTTATTGTTACAATGTAGAGCAGAGCTAATCGGTTGGGGAGTTATTATTGTTCTTTATTTATTTATTTATTTATTGCCTGAAAAACAATTATTATAAAACTCTTATAGTGGGATTTATCGGATTGATTGTTGTTGGATTAGTTATTGTTCCTCATACAAGATTTGATGGACTTATCAATGGAGCAAAAAAATTATTTGAACCTTTAGAAGAACAGGAAATTAATATTTCTTGGGATGATAAAAATCAACGAGTATTTCTCTGGAAGAATGCTATTGAAGTGATTAAGCAGCATCCTATATTAGGAGTTGGTGTAGGAGATGCTGATTTGGCAATGCGTCAGGAAAATGAAAAAAGTAAATTTCCTAATATTACATTAGGTACTCATAATCAATATCTTTATAGTTGGCTTTCACTTGGATTTTTTGGTCTTTTATTTTTATTAGCAATGTTATTGACGCTTTTATATTATGGTATAAAAAATAGATATTTCCCGTTGTTAGGTTTTTCAATTGCATTAATGATAGGTATTATGTTTGAAAATATGTTAACGCGAAATGCAGGATTGATGTTTATTTCGTGGGCATCAATGTTGCTATTGATGATGAGCGAAGAAAAGAAGGATGAATTAGCAAAATGACAGAAACTGAATTATTAACTCGTTTACAAAGTATTGAATTTGACGATTTTGAAGTAAAAGAAGCGAAGTAGGAACTGCCTAAAAACATTTGGGAAACGTTTTGTGCTTTTGCTAATACTTCCGGAGGTTGGATTGTTTTGGGAGTTGCTGAGAAAAAGTTCGAAGGCAAAAGTACTTTTGAAATTCAAGGTGTTAAAAATGCCGAAAAATTGGAACAAGATTTTTGGGGTATTTTACGCTCTGATACAAAGTTTAATGTTGTCATTAATGCAGAATCAAAAATTTTACAATAGATGGCAAAACTTTATTGTTGTTTCATATTTTGTCTTCTGAGGTTAAACCTGTATATTTCAATAAATCTTTGATTAACGTTTTTGTTCGTAGGGGCAGCGGCGACCAACATGCAACTGAAAATGAAATTGCTGCAATGCAGAGAGAGCAGGCTTTTGGTTGTCGTTCTGAAATGGACGTTCCGAATACAAGTTTTAGTGATATTAATTTGCAGTCGTTGCATACGTACAGACGGCGTGTAAGTGATTTTAATCCTGAATTTTTGTTTAACGGGTTGCCTTATGAGGAGTTTTGCTCTCGTATTGGTATACTTCATAACGGAAATCTTACATACGCAAGTTTGTTGATGTTTGGCAAATGGGAACCGCTTCGCAATGCTGTCAGAAATTTTTGGATAGACTATCTTGAAATTCCGGGAACTTCGTATACAGATGCTGTTCAGCGTTATACATTTCGTTTGTAGGAATATGAAAATATTTGGGAATATTATAACGTTTTGATTCAACGTTTGAGAAATTTTGTTGATAATCCTTTTATGGCTGGTCCTGACAGATTTTCACCTGACGACAATTCTCAATTGTATGCACTTAGGGAGGGCTTGATTAATATGCTTTCTCATGCGGATTATTTCAGTCCGATACACTCAACGATAAGGGTTTTTGATGACAGAATTGAGTTTCAGAATCCTGGACGTTTTGCAATAGATTTGAATTTAATCGGAAAGGTAATCGTATCAAGTCCGCGCAATCCGGGAATAATAAAGTTATTCCGCTATGCTAAATTGTCGGAAAATGCCAGATACGGAATGACAAAACTTTTGACTTGGGAAAAACTTACGGGAGGAAAAGTCCAGTTTGATTCTGATATAACATTATCAAATGTGATTTTTAATCGTAAGAATGTAGACAAAAATGTTACAGAAAATGTTACAGAAAATGTTACAGAAAATGTTACAGAAAGATTTAATTTGTTGTTAGATAAAATTAAAGTTAATCCTTTTGTTACCACGACAGAATTAGCGATTATTTGCAATGTAACACGAATGACTATTCATCGGGATTTGGAAAAGATGAAACAACAAGGTTTAATTACTCGTGTCGGTCCTGATAAGGGTGGACATTGGGAGATTGTTGATAATAATTGAAAATTAAATGTACAAAAACTTTTTTAAGCGCATTTTTGATTTTATTGCTACATTAATCGCCTTGTTGTTAATTGGATGGCTGATTGTTGTTGTTGCAATTTGGTTGCATTTTGCCAACAAAGGCGCAGGTGCGTTTTTTCTACAACCTCGTCCCGGTAAAAACGGTAAAATTTTCAAAGTCATAAAGTTTAAGACAATGACAGACGAAAAAGATGAGAACGGTAATATTTTGCCAGATGAAAAACGTCTTACAAATGTTGGCAAGTTTGTCCGTTCTACATCAATAGACGAACTGCCTCAGTTAATCAATGTTTTAAAAGGTGATATGTCATTGATTGGTCCGCGTCCGTTGCTTGTTCAGTATTTGCCTTTGTACAATGAAATTCAGGCGCGGCGACACGAGGTTCGTCCAGGAATAACTGGTTGGGCGCAGTGCCACGGACGTAATGCAATTTCTTGGCGAAAAAAGTTTGAACTTGATGTATGGTATGTGGATAATTTATCCTTTATAGTGGACTTGAAAGTTTTGTTTTTAACGATAAAAAAAGTGTTTAAGCGCGAAGGAATTTCACAAGAAGGGAATGCCACAATGGAAATTTTTGATGGAAATAACTAATATGAATACTAATATATTAATAACTTCAGCTGGGAAGAGAGTTGCATTGGTTAATTATTTTAAAGAAACTTTGAAAGAATTTTTTCCTGACTCTATGGTTTTTACGACGGATATGAATCCGAATATGGCACCTGCTGGTTATGTGTCGGATTGTTGTATCAAAGTACCTCGTGTAACCGATGATAATTATCCAGATATTTTGAACAAAATCTGTATCGAAAATGGCATAGGAATGATTGTACCAACAATTGACACGGAATTGCTGGTATTGTCAAAAATAAAAAAACATTTCGCAGAACAAAATATTTCTGTTATTGTTTCTGATGAAAAGTTTGTACAATCTTGTAGGGATAAAAGAGAGACTCAGTATTTCTTTGAAACTAATGGAATTAAAGTTCCTCAAAAACGAGATATAGAATATCCAGTGTTTCCTATTTTTGCCAAACCATACGATGGTTCGTTAAGTACTAATTTGCATATAATCAGATCTTATGAAGATATTACATCATCTATAAAGGAAGATAAGAAATTGATTTTTATGGAATTAATTGATAAAACCGTATATAAAGAATATACGGTTGATATGTATTATGGTATAGACCATAAAGTCAAGTGCATAATTCCAAGAGAACGAATTTCGGTACGCGCCGGCGAGATTAATCAGGGTAAAACCCAAAAAAATTACATTATAGATTTTCTCAAAGAAAAATTAAATTATATAGAGGGATGTGTCGGGTGTATTTGTATACAATTATTTTACGATGATAAAACGCATGATATAATTGCGATCGAAATTAATCCGAGATTTGGTGGTGGTTTTCCGCTTTCTTATGTTTCTGGAGGAAATTTCCCTGCATCTTTGATAAAAGAACACTTCTTACATCAAGAAATTGAATATTATGACGGATGGAAAGACGGTTTGATTATGTTGAGATATGACGATGCAATCTTTGTGTAAAAAAATTGTTGTATTTGATTTGGACGACACCTTATATAAGGAGATTGATTTTTTGAAATCTGGATACAAATCAATATGTGAACACTATGATTTAAAAGGTAGTGTGTATGAAAATATGCTTTCTTGGTATTATGCGGGGCAGGACGTATTTTCAGCCCTGATAAATAACTATAACTTAAATATTGATAAAACTGACTTGCTAAAAATATACAGAGAACATATTCCGAATATAAAATTGGATGTTTCAGTAATCTGTACATTGAGTAAATTGAAATCGCAGAATTTTGTTATGGGAATTATAACTGATGGTAGAACAATTACTCAAAACAACAAGATTTCAGCTCTCGGACTAAGCAAATTTATTGATGACGAAAATATAATAATTTCAGAAGATTTTGGTAGTGAAAAACCTTCGGAAAAAAATTATTTATATTTTCAAAATAAATATCCTGATTATAATTATATTTATGTCGGGGATAATATACAAAAAGATTTTTTAGCTCCAAACATTTTGGGATGGAATACAATATGCCTTTTAGATGACGGCTGCAATATTCATAAACAGAAATTTAATAAAGTTGCAGAAAAATTTCTTCCTAAAACAACAATAAAAAAATTAATAGAAATTTTGAAAGAAATACTTTAATTATTAATAATGTCGCATGAACTTAAATCAGTTGATTATAATTTTATGCGTTGGTCAATATTATGTGTTTATGTGTTTTGTGATACTTCAAATTATGATCTTCGAACAACTTATCAATCAGAAGTTGACTACTTAATAGATTGGTTAAATAAACGATATGTTTGGTTTGATAACGCTATTAATACTTTATAAATATATTAATCATGCACACAATAATACCTTTTAAGAATAAAATATGGCTTTCGTCTCCTACTATGCACGGCGAGGAGCAGAAATGGGTCAACGATGCCTTTGAAAAAAATTGGATTACCACTGTTGGCGAAAATGTCAACGAGGTTGAAACAATAGTCGCAGAGCGTATCGGTGTTAAATACGCAGTTGCACTTTCTTGCGGTACGGCAGCACTTCATCTTGCAACAAAACTTGCAGGTGAAAAACTTTACGGTCAATCTAAACCCGATAAAGGTACATTGCAAGGTCATAAAGTTTTTTGTTCTGATATGACTTTTGATGCAACAATCAATCCTGTTGCATACGAAGACGGTGAAGCGGTTTTTATTGATACTGAACCTGATACATGGAATATGTGTCCGAAGGCTCTTGAAAAAGCCTTTGAAATATATCCCGAAGTAAAACTCGTAGTTGTTGCGCATCTTTACGGTATTCCCGGAAAAATTGACGAAATTCGTGAAATTTGTAACCGTCATGGCGCACTCATCGTTGAAGATGCTGCTGAATCTTTTGGCGCAACTTACAAGGGAAAAGAAACAGGTAGTTTCGGTGATTTTGGGGCAATTAGTTTCAATGGTAACAAGATAATCACTGGTTCTTCGGGTGGTATGTTTTTGACTAACAGCAAGGAAGATGCAGATAAAGTTCGCAAATGGTCAACGCAATCAAGAGAGGCTGCTCCGTGGTATCAACACGAAGAAATTGGCTATAATTACCGCATGTCGAATATTATTGCGGGAATTGTACGCGGTCAGATGAGTTATTTGGACGAACATATTGCTCAGAAAAAAGCAATTTATAATCGTTATAAAGAAGGGTTTAAAGGTCTTCCTGTTACTATGAATCCATTTGACGAAAAAAATAGCAATCCTAATTATTGGCTGAGTTGTATGTTGATAGATTCTGAGGCGATGTGCCGTCAGGTTCGCGGAGAAAACGAGGCTATTTATATTTCTGAAAAAGGCAAAAGTTGTCCGACAGAAATTCTTGAAACTCTTGCAAAATTCAATGCTGAAGGTCGTCCGATTTGGAAACCGATGCATTTGCAACCGATATACAGAATGAATCCGTTTGTTACGGCAAATGGTAATGGACGTGAACAATCAAACGCTTACATTAATCTTGGAAAAGCAAATGACGTTGGAGCAGATATTTTTGCACGAGGATTGTGTCTGCCCAGCGACAACAAAATGACTCCTGAGCAACAAGATATCATTATCGAAATTATTAGATACTGTTTTAATTAAAAAAAACTTTTCAATGTTTTCAAAGGCGACATGAGTCTTGTTGGTCCGCGTCCCGAAGTAAGAAAATATGTCGATTTGTATACCGACGAGCAGAAAAAAGTTTTGTCGGTTCAACCGGGTATAACAGATTATGCTTCAATTGAATACGTTGATGAAAACGAAATACTTGGTAAAGCAGAAAATCCCGATGAGGTATATGTCAACCAAATTATGCCAGACAAAATAAAACTCAATATGAAATATATTGAAAATCAGTCAGTAAAAGAATATTTCAAAATTATTTTTCTGACGATAAAGAAAATTGCAAAGCCAAATATCTAAAATAAAAACAATTAATAAAAAAATTATATAATTTTGCAAAAATAAATTATATGATGAAACGCATTTTAGTAACTGGCGGAGCTGGATTTATAGGTAGCCACCTCTGCGAACGTCTTTTAAACGATGGCAACGATGTAATATGCCTTGATAATTTTTTTACTGGCAACAAACGAAACATTGTACATCTACTCGATAACAAATACTTTGAACTTGTAAGACACGATATAACAGACCCTTACAAAGCTGAAGTTGACGAAATATACAATCTCGCATGCCCTGCATCTCCAATACATTATCAATATAACGCTATCAAAACCGTCAAAACTTCGGTAATGGGTGCAATAAACATGCTTGGATTGGCTAAAAGATTAAAAGCTAAGATTTTACAAGCGTCAACAAGCGAGGTTTACGGAGACCCAGCTGTACATCCTCAAGTGGAAAGTTATTGGGGAAATGTCAATTGCATAGGTCCTCGTTCATGTTACGACGAAGGTAAAAGGGTAGCTGAAACACTATTTGTAAACTATCACTTACAAAATAACGTTAAAATAAAAATTATCAGAATTTTTAACACCTACGGTCCAAGAATGCACCCTAATGATGGTAGAGTGGTGTCAAATTTTATTGTACAGGCATTAAAAAATAACGACATAACCGTATATGGAGATGGTAGCCAAACACGTAGTTTTCAGTATGTTAGTGATTTAATAAATGGAATGACTAAAATGATGGAAACCCCAGACAATTTTTTTGGACCTATAAATATCGGTAATCCAGGAGAATTTACCATAAAACAATTAGCCGAAAAAATTATTGAAATGACTGGTTCTAAATCTAAAATTATTTATCAACCATTGCCTGGTGATGACCCTGTACGCCGAAAACCAGACATTTCGTTGGCAAAAGAAAAACTTAATTGGCAACCACAAATAAACCTCGAACAAGGATTAGCAAAAACAATTGCGTATTTTGACGAATTATTAAAAAACGAAAAATGAAAACAGCTAAACTATTGCTGCATTGCCCCGACAAACCAGGACTTATTGCCGAATTAACAGATTTTATCACTGTCAACAACGGCAACATCGTTTATCTTGACCAATACGTAGATCACGTTGAAAAAATATTTTTTATGCGTATGGAATGGGATTTGGAAAATTTTCTTATTCCTGTTGAAAAAATAGAAGATTTTTTTACAACACTATACGCCCAAAAGCATGATATGCATTTCAAAATATATTTCTCCGATAGAAAACCGCGTATGGCAATTTTTGTATCAAAAATGTCGCATTGTCTTTACGATATGCTCGCTCGTTACACTGCTGGAGAATGGAACGTGGACATCCCCTTAATCATAAGCAACCATCCCGACCTGCAATCAGCTGCCGAAAGATTTGGCATACCATACTATGTTTTTCCAATTAACAAAGATAACAAGGCTGAACTCGAACAGCAAGAGATGAAACTACTTCGCGAAAACAACATCGATTTCATTGTATTAGCACGTTATATGCAAATCATTTCCGAAGAAATGATAAAATCATACCCTAACAACATTATTAATATTCATCACTCGTTTTTACCAGCGTTTGTTGGTGCCAAACCATACCACGCAGCATACACACGTGGCGTTAAACTAATTGGCGCAACAAGCCATTATGTTACAACAGAACTTGATGCTGGTCCAATAATTGAGCAAGATGTTACTCGAATAACACACAAAGATACAGTGGTTGACCTTGTTAACAAAGGTAAAGATTTGGAAAAAATAGTATTGTCAAGGGCTGTACAAAAACATATTGACCATAAAATATTATCATATAAAAACAAAACTGTTATATTTAACTAAAAAAGTTGAAATATAAAACAAAAATATGATAAAAAAATCTACTAAAATAAAAATAATTGCCGCAACAATTTTATTTATTGGTGCGTCTTTTTTTTTTAAAATTTCAAAAATATCCATTTAACGACACATATTCTCCTGTACTAACCGATAGTGTTGGCAATATTTATGATATACGCATCGCCAATGATGGACAATGGCGATTTCCGCAAACCGACAATATTCCCGAAAAATTTGAAAAGTGCATAATACTTTACGAAGACAAACGATTTTACAAACACCATGGTGTAGATTTTCTTGCATTAATTAGGGCAGCAAAACAAGACATAGCCCAAAAGAAAATTGTAAGCGGTGGCAGCACACTTACAATGCAAACCGTTAGGTTATGGAGACGGCAAAAACGTACATTTATAGAAAAATTTATAGAAATTCTTGCTGCTCAACGACTTGAATATTCGTTTTCTAAAAAAGAAATTCTCTCAATGTATGCTGCCCATGCACCTTTTGGCGGCAACACCGTTGGATTAGAAACTGCCGCACAAAGATATTTTGGACGCGCTGCCGACAAACTATCTTGGGCAGAATCCGCTATGCTCGCCGTTTTACCAAACAATCCATCGCTTGTTAACCTTGGCAAAAATCGTCAAAATCTACTCAAAAAAAGAAATCGACTTTTAAAAAAACTATTATTAAACAACGTTATCAACCAAGAAACCTACAACCTTTCAATAGAAGAAGATATACCACCTCGCCCCCACCCTAACCCATCACTTGCTCCACATTTATTGTCGAGATGTATTAACGAAAATAAAAATCAATCTTTATTTACAAGTACATTAAACTATAAAATTCAAATACAAACCAACGAAATACTCAATCACCACATCAACAAACTTCGCGCCTTGGGAATTAACAACGGTGCAGCGTTAGTATTAGAAATATCCACAGGAAAAACCATAGCATACGTTGGCAATAGTGCATTTGTAAAAGACGAAACCAACTCAAATTACGTTGATATAATAACTTCACCACGAAGCACTGGCAGCATATTAAAACCGTTTCTCTATGCCGCAATGCTTAACGAAGGTAGCATATTGCCAAATAGTATTGTTGCAGATATTCCAATGCAAATTTCGGGCTATATGCCTAAAAACTACCGACTTACATACGACGGTGCAGTACCAGCTGATAGAGCATTGGCAAGGTCGTTGAACGTACCTGCTGTTAAAATGTTGCAAAGTTTTGGCGGAGAAAAATTTATTACAACCCTTCAAAAATTAGGTTTGAAAACAGTTAATAAACCAGCAGATTATTATGGATTATCACTTATACTCGGAGGTTGTGAGGCTAACCTTTGGCAACTTTGTGGTGCATATGCCTCAATGGCACGATGCCTACAAAATTACAACAAAAACAACAATCTCTACAATCCTAACGATTGGCACGAACCTTTTTATCTGATAAAAACAACCAAAAACGCTTCCCCCAATAAATTACAACAAAATCCTACGGTATTTTCTGCACCTGCAATTTGGTTTACTCTAAAAGCTATGGAGCAAGTTGAGCGTCCACAAGAGGAAAATGGTAGTGAAATGTTTCAATCAACACGCCAAGTAGCATGGAAAACTGGCACAAGTTTCGGATTTAGAGATGCTTGGGCAATTGGAATAACAGGCAATTATGTTGTTGGCGTTTGGACTGGCAACGCCGATGGGGAAGGTCGTCCTGGATTAATTGGTATAGAAGCAAGCGCACCAATAATGTTTGATATAATTAACATTTTGCCAAATACCAAAGCAAGTTACACAATGCCTCTTGACGAGATTGAAAATGTTGAAATTTGCACCAAAAGTGGCTACATTGCTGGAAAAAATTGCGAAACTATTGAAAAACGACCTATTCCGGCAACTGGGATTAATTTTCAAACATGTCCTTATTGCAAAATAATACATTTAGACAAAGATTTAAAATACAGAGTATCAAGCAATTGCGAAGATATTGCAAACATTGTTACAAAAAAATGGTTTGTACTTCCTCCCGCAATGGAGTATTTTTTTAAACAAAAAAATTCATGGTATCAACCTGTTCCTCCCATGCGCCCAGATTGTCTCCAAAATAATGGAGAAAATTTTAAATCTATCCAGATTATTTATCCCGAAAATGGTGCTGAAATATTTTTACCAATTGGAGCAGACGGAAATCGCGCACAATTGATAGTAGAAGTGGCGGCAAGAAACATTAATTCAACACTTTATTGGCATCTTGACGAAAATTTTATTGCTACAACAAACTCATATCACAAATTAGCAACAAGCCCATTGCCTGGCAAACACATAATAACCATTACCGATCAAAATGGACAACAAATAACATGCAACTTTACAATCCTCGAACCAAAATAAACAAACCTTTCTGCTTTATATTCAATAATTTAGATTATATTAAAGTTTACTTACTAAATTTGTTAAGTGCATTATTTAAATAAGTCTTAAAAATTTCTGCATCAGAAGTATATGATATTGGTTTAACCAACGGATTATCAATATCTTGAGGATTTAAAACAACATAATAAGGCTGCGCATTCATATTATATTTTTCTATCTGAAAATTTGTATTTTTTTTGCCAATAGAAATTTCTGACCCATCTGGAACATATCTATCATCGGTGTAAAGTGCAGTAATCACAAAGTTGTTTCTCATCAATTCCAAAACTTCAGCATTGCTCCACACATTTTCCTCCATTTTTCTACAATTGACACATCCATGACCCGTAAAAACCAAAAGTAATGGTTTATTTTGTTTTTTAGCGCATTCCATACCTTGATTTAAATCAAAATAACCCGTCAAAGAATGTGGTAATTTCAAAAAATCAGAATAAAGCGGTGTTTCACAAAGAGCCTGCTTAACAGAATGTTCATAATTAATTTTTTCGGAAATTACAAAATCTTGGGTTGTCAACGGTGGCAAATAACCAGCCAACGCTTTCAACGGTGCGCCAAACATTCCTGGTATCAGATAAATCGCAAACGAAAAAACTATTATTGAAAGTATAAGCCGTGGAACTTTAACAACATCAATCTCCTCATCATTCGGCAACTTAATTTTTCCCAATAGATATAACCCTAAAACCACCGAAATAGCTATCCAGATGGCAAGATAAACCTCTCTATCGAGAATATGCCAATGATAAGTTTGGTCGGCAACGCTCAAAAATTTTAGTCCTAATGCCAACTCAACAAACCCTAAAACCACTTTCAACGTGTTGAGCCAACCTCCATACCCCGGCAATTTTTTTAGCAAATTTGGGAAAAAGGCAAAAAATGTAAAAGGCAAAGCAAAAGCTAAAGAAAATCCAAGCATTGCAACAATAGGACGCGTTGCAGAATCTCCCGATGCCGACTGAACCAAAACTGTGCCAACAATTGGTCCTGTACACGAAAATGACACTAAAACCAAGACAAAAGCCATAAAAAATATGCCAACAATTCCTCCTGCCGAACCTCGTTTGTCAAACTTATTTACCAACGATGATGGCATTGTAATTTCAAACATTCCAAGAAACGACAACGCAAACACCATAAAAACCAAGAAAAACAATAGATTTGGAAACCAATGGGTACTCAATGCGTTAAAAATACCTGCAATAAACGTTTGCCCTCCCAAAAGTGAGGAAATTAAAATTAACATTGCCACAGGAACGGTATAAATCAAAATAATAAAAATTCCATAAACCAAAGCTTGATATTTTCCCTCGTTTTTGTTTTTTTTCAAAAAAAAGCTCACCGTCATTGGCAACATTGGAAATACACACGGAGTAAAAATGGCGGCAAGCCCTCCCAACGCGGCAAGTAAAAAAACGTATAATAGCGATTCTGATGGTGGCAATGCGGTTTCTATTGACGAAGAATCATTTTTAACATCCTTGGGTGTTTGACAAACAGATTCCAATTTTTCTATTATAGTATCTGCATTTGTGTTTGAATTTGAATTTGAATCAACATTACCAACATTATTTTCTTGAATTAACGATTTTTTTTCATCGTTTTTTTTTTGAGTTAACTGCGGTTTTACGGTTATAGAAAATTCTTCGTCAAACGCCGAACACATAAATTCATCGTTACAAATTTGACCAGAAATATTTCCTCTTACATCAAAAGAATTGTTAACTATTGGTGTTATTAAAACTGAAAACTTAGCCGATTTGGTAAAAAATTTTTCTGTAACTCCAAAAATCTCTTCATAATGTTCGGTTGGCTTTTGTAATTCTACAATAGTCCCATTAGTTTTATAATTTTCTGATTTTAAAATGTTAATTTCCAACGGTTTTGACGCACCTTCTGGATTATATGGCGAATAAACCCTAAAACCGTCGTCAACCACAGCCTCAAATAAAAGTTTTACACTTCCATCATTTTGATTTATAGAACTATAAGTCCAATGGATATTATTGTTTTTCTGTGCAAAAACCGTAATACCAAACAAAATAAAAATTGTAAAGGCAAATATTTTTTTTGTCATAACAATGGATAATTACAATTAGTAAAAAATTAATCAAAAACGGGAAATAACATACCACAAACAGTCATTTCCCGTTGAAAATTGATTTATTAACTCTCAATCTTTTTTAGGAACGTTTTCTATAATTGAGGTAACCAACGTGTAAAACTTAGCAACTGACGAAATTTCAACTTTTTCTGACGGAGTGTGTACGCCATACATTGTTGGTCCAATAGAAACTGCCTCCATACCAGGATATTTCGACAAAATTAAACCGCATTCCAACCCCGCATGAATTGCTATTACAAGTGGTTTTTCTCCAAATTTTTCTATATAAATTTTTTGCATCGTTTTTAAAATGTTGCTATCTGGTTTTGGTTTCCATCCTGGATAACGCCCAGAAATCTTACATTCGCAACCAAGCGAAGTTGCCAAACTAACAATAATGTCGCAAAAATAATCCATTTGGCTTTCTACAGAACTACGCGCCATAGACGAAAAAGTTGCAAAACACTCTTGATTATCGCAATTTACAACCGAAAGATTGTTGGAAGTTTCCACAAGCCCTGGCATATCGGCACTTAGAGCAAAAACTCCCGATGGCAACAAATTACCTATCGTCATAGCATTTTTTTGGCTCAAAAGGTCAAAAACTTTAAAATTGTCATCACAACTTTCTACAAATGAAATTTTTCCATTAGGGTCTGTTTTTCCATATTCCTGCAATAAAATGGAATTAAATTCGCAAATGCTTTCAGAAAATTCTTGTCGCTTATTTTCGGGAACAAAAATTACAGCATCACATTCACGAGGAATGGCATTGCGCATATTGCCACCGTTAAAACTCGACAACTTAAAATCCATACTTTTTTGGAGTAACGATAAATATCGGAAAATAAGTTTAATAGCATTAGGTCGGTTTTTACTAATGTCGCTACCAGAATGACCACCCAAAAAACCTGATACTTTAACAATAGCTTTAAAATAACCATTACTATCGAAAGTTTCCAAATTATAATTGAGTTTTAAGTCAATGTTAGCACCACCAGCACAACCAATATAAAAAATATTATCTTCCTCACTATCAAGATTTATCAATATTTTTCCATCGAGAGTATCACCAGTAAGACCTTCTGCCCCAGTCATTCCAGTTTCTTCGTCAATAGTAATTAAAGCTTCTAAATCACCATGCCTTAAATTATTATCTTCCATCACTGCCATTATTGCCGCCACGCCCATACCATCATCTGCACCGAGCGTAGTTTTATCTGCAGTAACAAAACCATTTTCAACCAATGTTTTTATAGAATCTTTCAAAAAATCATGGCTACTTTCGGGTGTTTTTTGAGGAACCATGTCGCAATGAGCCTGAAGGACAATGCCCTGACGATGCTCCATGCCATGAGTAGCTTTTTTCTTCATCACAACATTACCAACAGCGTCCAAATAAGCAATGTCGCAATGTTTTTTTCCAAAATCAAGCAAAAAAGATGTAACTTTTTCTATATGTCCCGAAGGACGCGGAATTAATGTCAACTCCCTAAAATTTTTCCAAACATTTTTGGGACTTAGTTCCAATATATTCTCGTTCATTTTCAAAAAAAAATCAAATAATCAATGCAAAAATAGCAAAAAAATTTTCCAATGAGAATACGTTTAGAAATTTTAACTAAATTAAATTATATTTAAACAACAACAATTTGTCAAAACAAAAAAATAACATACATTTGCGACGTAAGTTTTGTTAAGTATTAAAAACAATGGAATCAACCGACGAAGAAATATTGCATTATTATGAGCAAGGAAATAAAGAACAAGCATTTAGACTCATAATCAACAAATACAGCCGACGGCTATATAAACATATACGCTCCATTGTCGGCTCACACGAAACCACCAACGACATACTACAAAACACGTTTATAAAAGCATGGCGTGCGTTTCCAAACTTTAAACTTGATGCAAAGCTTTACACATGGCTTTACACCATTTCCACCAACGAATCGCTGTCGTATTTACGCCAAAGCCGCACTCGCAACACTGTTCCTTTAGAAATTTCTGATGCAACAATAAACATTCCAGCAAAAGAGGCCGATTATACCAACAATGCGGAAGAAATATCATTAAAATTGACCAACGCTGTTAATAGTTTGCCAGAAAAACAAAAATTAGTGTTTAGAATGAAATATTTTCAACACATGAAATACGAAGATATTTCAAAAACACTTGACACATCTATTGGAGCACTAAAAGCATCATACCATTTTGCTGTCAACAAGATAAAAAACTATTTAAGTGTTTCCTAATCTTTAAAAAAAAGATTTTACACTTATTAAACCATAATAAACTTCCTACGTTAAAATAGATAAAAACATTATTCGACTATGAATTTAACCGAGGATGACAATAATTTTAACTACGAAGACTTGCCCGATGATTATTTTGAAACTCTATCGGACAACGTTATGCAGTGTATATACAAAAAGCGTAAACATCGAAAGATTATTCAGATAGTTTCATCAGTGGCGGCTGTAATAACAATTTTTACATTAGTAAATAACAATTTTTTCAAAAAGATAGAACCAACTGACGAATCAAACAAAAATTATAGTGTACAAGATTTTTTAATGTTTAACGATATGCAGTTTTTAGATATAGTTTATTCCGAAGCTGCACTCAAAACCGAAAACGAAAGTGTAGAAACTGATTATTGGCAATACACAAGGTTTAACGACAATTTATTGATAGAATCTTTTTAAAAATGTTTTTTAATAAAAAAATATCAATTTTATTATTACTGACATTTTGGATTGTCTGTAACAATACTTTTGGACAACAAACATCAGAAAACCCCAAAAGCCAACAACCATCAAAACAGACATGGCAGCAACGTAAAGCCCAATTTAAATCAGATCGCGTGGCATTTATTACCACAAAGATGAATCTTTCTGTAGAAGATGCTCAAAAATTTTGGCCAGTTTACAACAAATACGACGTTTTGTTCGACCAAGTATATGATGCAAGACACCAACGCAACGATAAAATTCGCCATTCTGATTCCTTATCAGAAAACGAATGTAATGAGTTACTCAACTTTATATTAGAAAACGATCAATCCGAAATAAATCTCAAAAAAAAATATTTAGAAGAACTTACTTCAATGTTTTCGGCAAAATTTGTTGTAAAATATTTCAACATAGAAAACGACTTTCGCCGCCAAATAATAAACAAATCACGGTATAGTGGCAGTTTTGGAAAAAGTTTTAAACAATAAAATAAAATGATAAGTGCAGTTCAACAGATACAAAGTGGACTAACAGCTTACGGTAAAGCAATAAAACTAATATTAACCAACAAGATGGCAAAATTTTTTGCTATCCCAATTATAATTAACATCATAATAATAGCCATTCTGTGGCATTTTAGTGGACAATTATCTGATTTTCTTGTAGAAAAAATAAACAATAGTTGGCAAATATCGCAATCGTGGAGCGGCTTTTTGGGCGGAGCAACAGCTGTTGTTACAAAAATTTTTATTTTTGCAGCGTTTGTGTTTATTGGTGGCAACATTATAATATTGGCAATGTCGCCAGTTTACAGCATGATGAGCGAAAAAACCGACACCATCTTAACTGGTCGTGAATATCAATTTAGTGCCAAACAAACAGCTAAAGATATTTGGCGCGGAATAATAATAGCAATAAAAAACTCAATTATTCAACTTGCAATGATAGTTGTATGCTTTATTATAAGTTTTATACCAGTGGTTGGCGTTGCAGGAACAATCTTAATGTTTTTGATAAACTCATATTACTTTGGATTTTCGTTTCTCGACTATAACAACGAACGATACCGACGCAGCCGAAGCCAAAGCCAAGCCGTTGTAAAACGCTACAAATGGCTTTCAATAACCATAGGAGCAGTTTATGCACTATCGCTATACATTGTTTGCGGTGCATTTATAGCAGTGTTCACAGGAGGCGTTGCAACTGTGGCAGCCGCTATTGCACAAATTGAAATAGAAAATAAAGACAAGATGGAACAATAAATAAAATGGAAAAATTAAAAATAATAGCAGTTTCGTATTACAATACATTGCCGTTTCTCTACGGATTAGAAAAAAGCGATTTTATAAAAGAAAATGCAGAAATAGAGTTGGCATATCCATCAGTCTGTGCAGAAAAACTTATAAATAAGCAAGTTGACATAGCCCTTGTTCCTGTTGGAATAATTCCAAAACTAAAAATTTCTTATATAATATCAAAATATTGTATTGGAGCCGAAGGTAAGGTTGCATCGGTAATATTAGCCAGCCACAAGCCAATTAACGAAATAAAAAACATTTATCTTGATTACCAATCAGCCACAAGTGTAAGGCTTGTTAAAGTGTTGGCAAAAAACTATTGGAAAATTAATCCTCAATGGCAACAAAGCAAACCCGGATACGAAAATTTAATTGTTGGAAATACGGCAGGAGTTATCATCGGTGATAGATGTTTCAACCTTAAAAAATACGAATACATATACGATTTGGCAGAAGAATGGGGTAAATTTACTAATTTACCTTTTGTATTTGCGGCATGGGTATCACTAAAACCAATAGACGAAAATTTCAAAAAGCAATTCAACGAAGCTCTCCGCGTTGGTGTTAAAGATATTGATAGTGTAATAAACCAATATAAGGACAATTTTATCCCAAATTTTGACGCACATAAATACTATAAAGAAAACATAAGTTATGATTTAACCGACAACAAATCGCGCGGAATGAATTTGTTTTTAAAATACCTCGCAGCCGAAAGTTTTTCTCAAGCCAACAACAAATAAACATACAAAACAAAAATAGTCGGTAAAAAACCGACTATTTCTTTAACTTACTAAATTTCAAAAAAATCAATTGCATTTTGCAAACTCAAAAATTTTGTCCATCGTTGCATCACACGGAGAAAGATCTAACGCATCAATTTTAGAAAATAACTCTTTCTCTAATTTTTTTTCCGACTCAAAAACTTTTATCGGATCTATCAACGAAACATTTCCATTGCAAACTGCATAATACAAAGAGTAACTTTCATTCATAGGCTATCAAATTTTAATGTTCGTTTATATTTAAAACGCAATACAAAGCTAAATATTGTATGGTTTGCAACAAAAAATCAATGTAAAAGTACAAGACTTCCATTTTTAATATAGAAACTTTTGTCTTTCAAAACTATCTTGTATTTATATAAATAAATACCCGGTGCACAATACGCTCCATTGCGTTTTCCGTCCCAACCTTGATTAATATCTTCTGAGCGATAAACTATCTGTCCTTTTGAATTTAAGATTACAATCTTATAACTTGCAATTTCGCCAAGATAAATACACTTAAATTCATCATTGTGTCCATCGCCATTAGGACTAAATGCGTTAGGAAATACCACTTGCGGTTCAGAAATAACCTTAACGGCTTGTTTCACCTCTGCGGTATCGGAACAAGAATTGGCAGTGGAAACTATAAGCGAAATATCGTAAACACCAGCTTTCTTATATTGATGCGAAACTTCATTACGATCAGAAGTTGTTCCATCGCCCAAATCCCATTGATAAAAATATGCCCCCACATCATCGCTTTCAAGATTAAGACTTTGACCAACATAAACGGTGTCTTTATCTTGAGAAAATCCAGCGTAAGGTTTTACATAAACATGTATTACCTTTGTTGTTTTAGTAAAAGATCCACAATCGCCATAACCATAATACGTAACCACATAATCTCCTTCGGTTTCAAAAATATGCGATGGTTCTGGCGAGTTTATTGAAATAGTGCTATCTCCAAAATTCCAAACTGTTGAATCTGCGTTGTGTGCCGAGCCAACAAATTTTACTTTCAGTGGCGCACAACCCTGAATAACATCGGAATTTATTTCTACAAAAACTGGACGAGGATTAATAACAAAAGGCTTTTGAACGGTATCCCAACAACGTCCATCGCTTGCAGAAACAATTATGTTATAATTTCCACAAGTAGAGTAATAGTGCATATCTGCATAGGGATTGTTTTCGTTGGTACAATCAAGATTATCTGAAGTTTCGCCATCGCCAAAATCCCAATGAGCCTCCACTAGTTTTGGAGTAACATTATTAAAAAGGTGAATTTGTGCAATTGTATCGGGATATACGAGAGTATCATTGGGATTAATGTCAAAATCAACCAATGGTTTTGGAAATACACTTACATAATTAACTGCACTATCTCGACAATTGTCGATAGAACCAGACGGTTGTAAAACTGCAAGAATCTTAACTTTTTGAGTCTCACGCGAATTATTTGTCAAAACCTGCGTTACAACAGCCTTATTAGCATAATAATCAGTACGATGCCCATCTATCTCATAATAAACTGTACCATCGTTTTGCGGCACAATTTCAACGGTAAGCGGCGAACATCCTTCCGAAACGCTAACATCAAAACCTGCTGAATTAATAGGACGACTTATCGTTATGATGTCAGACTCATCGCTACAACCAAATCCGTCAGTAACGGAAATTAAATATTCACCATCAGTAAGATTTTTGAACACACCAGAATTTTTACCATCAGGATTTTCTACACCATTAATATAATAAGTGTAAAAATTATTACCACCTGTGGTTTTGGATATTATCCTTCCGTTATTTTCACTATAGCAAGTAATGTCATAATACTCATAACTAAGCGTTACCTTTTCAGGATTTTTAATATTTAATTTTTGCTCTGTAGTTGTGCAACCTTTATTATCCTTAACTTGAAAAACATATTGACCAGCAGGCAAATTTGAAAAAATAGAATCAGAAACAAAATTTTCGCCATCAACGGTAAATAAATAAGGCTTAGTTCCACCCGAAGCCGACATTTTTATCATAGCAGTTTCGTCATTATTGCAATAAATAATAGCATCATCTGTATTTATAACAACATTGAGCCTATCAACTTGCTTGATAGTAAAATAAATTTCTTCAGGCGAACAACCTATTTTATCTTTGACTGTTACGCAATAATTTGCAGCCGGAATATTTTCCCAAATAGCCTCATCTGCCTCGAGTGTATTGGTATAAACACCAGTAGCCGAAATAGTATAATAAAATCCACCTGCTCCACCTGTTGCCACTGCATGAATCATACCTTTTTTATCACCATAGCAAGTGGTAACATGCATTGAATCAGCAATTTTTAGAGTTATTTCATCTGGCTGCGTTATTGTAAAATCGGCATATACCACACAATTGTAACCGTCGCGAATAGCATAAGAATAATCTCCTGCATAAAGGTTTCCAAATGCGTTTGTACCATAGGGAGCCAATGATGTGTCGCGTGTTTGGTAAAAATAATAACTATGTTTTTTGGTACTTCCTCCACTTATGGTCAACTCCACCGAACCATTATGTTGCCCATAACAAACATTGTCAACTACTTTAATATTATCAACTTTCAAAATTTCTGGTTCTTCTATTACAACAGGATTTGCATAATACTCAAGTTGACATTGTTCTCTGTTTGCATCCCTAATAAAAATGTTGTACTCTCCCGCTGGTAACCCCGTGTATTCACGCCTACCGTCAAAAGTTACACCTCCATCAATAGAATAGTCAATTACTTTGCTACCACCGCTTGCCGAAAGCGAAATTGTACCCTTGCTCTCGCCTTTACACCCTTCTACTTCCGTAGAAAATACATTGATAAAATATAATTGTTCAGGTTGATTTATAGCTACTGGGTCAAGGTCGTCAAGTACACAACCATTGGCATCTTTTACATACGGATAATAAGTACCTGCAGCCAAAAGATCGAAAATAGGAGTTTCTTGAAATTCCACACCATTATCAATTGAATATTCTAACGGTTCAACACCACCTTTTGCATAAATCTGAATTTTACCAGTTTCGTCGCCATAACAACCAGTTACACTATAGGCATTAATATCTCCAACAAGTTCAAGAATAGGTGGTTGCATTATTTCAATATTGTTTTTTATTGCCTCACAACCATTAGCATCAACAATATGCACATCATACGTCATTGCACTAAGCCCAGTTAACACTGGGTCGTATTGCGGCGATTTGTTTACCCAACCGTCAACAGTAGTCGTCGATTGTTTCCAACCATGTTGAGCATAAGGCGTTGTTCCACCAGAAGCAACAATTTCAATTTCACCAGTAGCATCACCATAACATAACACTTGAGTTGTAATAACATCGTCAATTGTCAAAAGTGTCGGTTCGGTAAGCGTTATTGTAGAATCTCCAGCAAGACAACCGTTTTTATCCCTTGCACTCAGAGTATAAACACCTGCACCATTGTTAGTAAAAGTGGCAGAAATATTTCCATAATTGGCACTTTTTGAAGTTGCAAAATTGTCAATAGAAAAAGTATAAGGAGAAGTTCCTCCAGTAGCAGCAATAGTTATAAGCGCGGTTTCGTCACCATTGCATTTTATGTTGTTATCTGTTTCGGAACTTATAATGTAAAACAAATCAGGTTGAGTAAGAGTTTCTTCTGACCAACTTACCGAACACCCCATTTGGTCCACCACATACGGATTATAACTACCAGCTGAAAGATTTTCAAATTGATTAGAAGATTGCAAACCATCATTTCCGCCAGAAAGAGAATAACTAAGATTTCCTGTTCCTCCAGATGCCAAAATAGTAATTTTTCCAGTGGCATCACCATAACATGTGCCAACGTTCTGCGGTTCTACAGACGATATAACAACTTGTTTTGGTTCTGCAATAATAATCGACGGACCAGAGGCTTTACAATTTTTTGCATCAACAGCTCGCAAAGAATACGTTCCCGCTACAAGATTTTCAAATTTTTGTTCATCTTGAAACTTTATTCCACCATCGATAGAATATGTATATGGCTGAATACCACCTTCAAATGCAACATAAATATAACCTGTGGCATCTCCTTTACAACCAACAACATCTGTATGAGATGAATCGGAAAAAACAAACTGATCTGGTTGTGTAATTACAATAGGTTCGCCCCACTCTGCTGTACAACCATTATTGTCTTTTACAACAATATTATATGTCCCTGCACCAACGCCTTCAAAATACGATTCCCCATTATTGTAATAACTTCCTCCATCTTTAGAATAATCCAATGGACCATTGTTGCTAAACGATGCTTTTACAAGAATTGATGCTGATTTATCGCCATAACAACCTTCTACTTGGGTATATTTTACATCGTCAATAGTAAGAATAACATCGTTGCCTATATGAACATTTTCTTCTTGCGAATAACACCCATCAGAATTTTTTACAACAACAGAATATTCGCCACCGCTAAGCCCCGTAAAATCATAACTACTTACAAATGGACCATCTAAACCATTTATAGAATATGTAAAACCTGTATTTTGATTGTTTTGGCTTGCAAAAATATTAATTTTTCCATCATTGTCGCCATAACACTTTATATCAGAAGTAGTTATGTCAACGTCAATTTTAGACGGTTGATTAACGTATTCAAGTTTTTCAGCAATACAGCCGCTCTGATTATCCTTAACTTGAATGGTGTAATACGCAGATTCAAGATTATCAAAAACATAAGAAGTGGTTTGTGTTGTTAAATTAGTAAACGAATTACCACCATCACTCGAATACTGATAGATAGGACCACCACCATTAGGAGTTACAGTAATTTTTCCATCGGAATAAAAATAACAAGAAGCATCTGACGCTGTAGTTTCTACAACAAAATTATCTATAGTTATTTTATCAATGGCAATGCAACATTCCAAAGAACTAACTTCCACCGTAATCCTCAATTCCACCTCTCCTGCATTGGCAAATTCTTTCAAACAAGCGTTAACAGGAATCCACTTGTCGCCTTGCTGCTCAATAATTGTACTAATATCAGCCCAAGACTGTGCTCCAACCTTACGCATATACACGCGCAATGGGCAAAAATTACCTGTGCCAGCATAAAACGCATGTGCATAAAGCGTCAATATAGGGTTTGAAAGATTTGTAAAATCGAATGTTCTAACAATTCCAATTTCAGGACCATTGGCACTTCCCGAGGTTGATTCGGTATTAAGATAAAGATAGGTATTACCATCGTAAGCAGCTGATGGTCCCGAAATACATTCGTCACCATCATAAACCCTTCCATCACCATTGCTTCCTTTTTTCCATTTCCAAACAGAAGTAGGCGTTTCAAGTTCCCATCCCCACAAAGAATTTTCAAAACTACAAGAATAGGGAAATGAAGTTACAACATCTTGTGCAACAACGTTTTGTAAAGCTAATGGCAACATTGCAACCAAAAATGCCAATGCCTTGTATATAAGTTTCATAATTTTACGTTTTTACCGATATTAGACTTGCAAATCTATAAAAAAAGACGTTTTTTTTACAATATTTGTTGCATAAAATATTGATTTTTTAATAAAATAAACGGTAAAAAGTACCATTTTCCTTTTTTTATATACCAAGTTGGTTTATAATATAATAGACCACAACTTTTTTAGGAAAAAAATAAAAAAAACTATATATCTTCTCGTTTTGACGAAATTGTAACTATAATAGGCTGAATTTTCCAAATGCCAATCGGAAAAAATAAAACACCAAAAATAATTTTATACAATGACAACTTAAAACCTGCATATACATCACAACTCGTAACAACTACTTTTGCGAACCAATAAATTGCCCAAAACAAAGCTAACAATGCAATTGTAAAACCCAAAACATATTCTAATCCAATGGCAGGAAATATCTTAGAACCAAATTGTTGTACATTATAAACATTTATAGCAAACAATACGACAACAATTAAAGGACAAACAAGAGCCAATACAAAAAGCCAAAATTTTAAATCTTTTTTACAAAAATAATTAACAATACTAAACATCCAAAGAGCAACTGTTACATAAAAAATTGAAATTAAAGCAATTAAAGTTTGAGAAAGTTGTGGTATAATTTCCCATTGCTCCGACTTTGTAACACTGGCAGAAAAATAACTATAAGTTGTGGAAAAAAATATATAACACATTATAAAAAATAACCCCACTGTCAACAAAAAAATTTCCCAATTTGCAGCTTTCAAATAATTTTTCATAACTTTTTTATCAAATTTTATAAAAAACGGACTGCCACAAAAAAATAGATACTATGGGAAAGAAAGGGGTGCGACAGCCCATTAAACTTAAAAAATTAGAGCCTTGACTCTAAAATTTCCTTTACTTTTTCTGGTGTTGCAATGCCATGTTCTCCGAGATTCCACCCTCTTTGAGTAAATCTGCTAACAATTTCATCAATTGTATCTTGACCAATGCCATAATCAGAAAGACGAGTTTTTATGCCAAGAGAATTAAAAAATTCTTCTGTTTTTTCAATAGCAGCATCAATTTTTTCATCTTTTGTACCCGATTGAATTTTAAGCACATTAATAGCATACGACAAAAGTTTATCACGTTTTTCCTTTCTAAAGACTTCCAACGTTCCAGGAAAAACTATCGACAATGTAACACCATGATCAAGCCCATGTATTGCTGTAAGTTCGTGTCCCATCATGTGTGTAGCCCAATCCTCGTTAACCCCCATAGCAATATAACCGTTAAGAGCACAAGTTGCAGCATACATAAAATTGGCACACGCATCGTAGTCTGGATTTTCTTCCAAAACGTTAGGAGCAACGGTCATAAGTGTAGAAAGCAAACCCTCAGCCCAACGATCTTGTACAAGCGTAGAAATATTATCGGTCATGTATTGTTCCATAACATGAACAAAAGCATCTGCTAAACCATTGGCTTTCTGACGTTTAGGTAAAGACAAAATAACCTGTGGATCAAGAATCGAAAAAACAGGATAAAGTTTAGGATTACCAATAGCCATTTTTTCACGAGTCTCGCGACGAGAAATAACAGCACTTGGATTCATCTCGCTACCAGTAGCAGGAAGAGTAAGAACAGTAGCTATTGGCAACGTTTCTCCAATTGGCAAGGTTGGATTCTTAACAAAATCCCAAGGTTCACCTTTGTAATCAACAGCTGCCGCAATAAATTTTGTACCGTCGATAACCGACCCTCCACCAACAGCAAGCAAAAAGCCAACTCCTTCAGCACGACAAATTTCTACTGCTTTCATTAATGTAGCGTAGTCGGGATTTGGCTCAATCCCCCCAAACTCTACCACCGAAAAACCTTCTAACGCCTTTTTTACTTGGTCGTAAACACCGTTTTTCTTAATGGAACCGCCACCATACGTCATCATTATTTTTTCGCCTTTGTGAAGGTTTTCGGATAATTTAGCAATACTGCCCTTTCCAAAAATCAATTTCACTGGGTTTTGATACTCAAAATTATTCACAGGATAAGTATTTATTAGTTAAACTTAATATCTTTATATTTTTTAATCAGCTTTAATACCAGTTAAAAGCGATACACAACCACGTTTTGGATCAGAGACATTTTGACCACTTGGCACCTTTATATAAATCTTGATACGCTGTGGTTTGTCGCAGGTATAATCCCAAACCTCAGCAAAATTTTGTCTTTTGTTCTGAAACATTTTATTGCCATCCCAATCCTCCACTTCAAATTCCACCTTTCGAGGGAATTCTTTATCTCCCTTTACTACAAAACGATAATTTATACCTTTGCTCAAAGTCTTGAAAATTAGCATTTCTTCTCCTTCAAACAAACGTATAGAATTATATCTGCCGCTTATTATATAATCGCCCAAAAGTGGCATAACATCCTGCTCTGTAAATTCTTTGCATTGCGAATGAACATTATTGCTAAACATTAGCCCTACAACAAATGCGAAAAAAAATAATAGTTTTTTCATAACTTTCAGGTTTTTATTGGATATATTTGTTTCGTAAACTTGTAATCTTAGAATCGAGTTCATGCAAAATTTCAGGACTTGCCGAAATATCCACTTTGTCATAAACCGTTTTTAAATCAGTCATCTGTTCAAGCAATCCTTGTATGCTCGAATCATTAGCAAAAACATTAAGCAAACCAATTAAATCATCAAGCGTAAACTTTTGATTGGTAATGATGTCGTTGATTTCATTGTCGCGATCTTTTAAATTTAAAAGCATCTTTGTTGAAATATAAAGACCTTCAACCCAACCACCTACAATAACCATTGATGCAATCTCGTTACGCGAATTTTCTTCCAAAAAACTGGTTGATTTTGTATAAGCTTCAGAAACAATAGTTACAATCTTGTTTTTATTGTCCATATTGTGTTGTATGCGCTCAATAATGCTGTCGCTAAAAAATCCAATTATACCAAGTTGTTCGCTAAGACTTTTAACAGGAACAAGGTATTTAACTGCGTCTGGATTTTGCTCATATAGAGCACAATAACTTAAATCGGCAGAATAAATACCAAGATTAAGTGCTTGTGATGCCTGTGTTGTATACTTGATAACATTTGAAGTTGGGTTAAGAACTTCGTTGTTATACCTTATTCCAAGGTTATTGAGAATCATTATTGTTTCAACTGGCGAAGGTAACGAATAAAAAATCATCTTAGCCTCATCGTAGGCTGTATTAACAACTTTTACAGTGTCAATTCCGTTATTCTGATTATTTCCTGTACTTGTACAACTGTCTAAAAATCCGACAGCTATCATGCCCGACATAACAAGGCACAATGTTTTTTTTAGGAGTCTCATACTATTTTTAAGGTTTTGTTGTTTTCTTTAGAAAACAAATTTATGTATTTATTTTTAGAAAACGTAATATTACTGCAAAAATTTTTATTTTTTTTTATAATTTTTTTTACAATTTTACCTTTTGACACTAATTTATTGTCTTTCAATAGTATAACATTCCTGATATTTATAAATTATAGTTAAAAAAAAGAACCAAATCTTAAATCTAAACCTTTACATCAAAAAATTTATATGTACAAATTAAATTTTAAATCCCAATACCAAAATATCGTCCACTTGGTCGTAATTACCTCCCATCCAAGCCTCTATTTTTTCGTCAAGCATTTCGCGCTGCTCCGCCATAGGCAAAGATGATATTTCTAAAATTAATTTTTTAAAACGACTGGTCATAAATTTCTTTCCGCTTTTACCGCCAAATTGAGATGCATAACCATCAGAAAAAATATATACAATATCGTCTTTTAAAACATCAAGATCGTATGTTGTAAAACCAATATCAATATAATCGTGTATTCCAATTGGCATACGATCGGCACGATATTCTTCTATTTGACCATCTCTAACAAGAAACATCGGATTATAAGCACCTGCAAATTGTAGTTTTTTTGTATCACGATCAAGAAGACAAAGAGCCATATCCATACCATCCTTGGCTTCATCGTAACGACCTGTTTGATGTAAAGAATCGATTATATATTTACGTAAAGAATCCAAAATTTTTCCTGCTACAAGTTCGTCTTGATTTTTTACAATTATTTCGTTTAAATAAGCCGAACCAAGCATACTCATAAATGCACCCGGCACACCATGCCCCGTACAATCTGCTGCTACTATTACCGAAAGATTATTTACTTGTTTGAAATAATAAAAATCTCCACTAACAATATCACGAGGTTTATATAAAATAAAATGCTGTGGCAACACCTGTGAAATTACAGACGAAGATGGCAACAAAGCTGTTTGAATGCGCTTTGCATAGTAAATACTATCCATAATTTCTTGTTGATGATGTGCAATCTCATCACGTTGAGAAAGTATTTCTGTTTTTTGGGTTTCAAGTTCCTCGTTTTTAGCTTCAAGTACATCCCGTTGTGAAAGAATTTCTTCTCGCTGCTGCTCCAACTCTACATTTTTTTCTTCAATAGCATTTTTCTGCTCTTGAATCTCACTTGTACGCTCATTTACAATTTGTTCAAGATGTTCATTACGACGACGCAATCTTCTTTCTCGAAGTTTCATAATTGTATAAACAGCAGTTATAAAAACAATTGCAATCAAAGCAATAAACCACCATTGAGCATAAAATGGTTTAAATATTACAAATTTATAAGAATTTGAATAACTCCAAATACCATCTTTACCTTTTGCACGATAAACAAACTCATATTTTCCAGCAGGAAGATTCTGATAATTGGCTCTGTGTTCTTTTCCAGACGAGGCAACATAATCATTATCTAACCCCTTCATATAAAATTGGTATTCAATTGCAGCCTCATCTTTAAAAGAAAGCCCCGAAAGTTCAAAGACAAAGTTGTTTTCTTTGGCTTTGAACTTCTGCCGTGTTGGATCTATAGGTAAACCGTTAAGATAAATACTCTCAATACGACATTGCGGCACAAATTTTTCTTCATTAACTTTTTTGAGGTCATACGTAGAAATTCCATGGAAAGTGGCCACAAACAATTCACCTTTAGTATTTAGCAATAATCCATTTGTTACAACTTCGTTACCCAACAAACCATCGTTAGTGTTGAGCATAAATTCCACCTCATGCTCATTTATATTGTAGTAACAAAATCCCATATTTGTACCAAGCCAAAGGTGATTTTTATCTTTGGCTTGCAAAATAGCATTTATTGTATTACTTGGTAAATTCTTAATTTCCAAAGCTTTAAGTTGCCCTGTTTCGGTTAAAACAGATAATCCATTTTCCATACCAACGTACAAGTTATCACCAATCTGCGCTAACGACAACACAGCACTTGGAGTTGGTACTATAAGACTGAAATTCAATCCATTATACTTAACAAGTCCTGTACTATTACCAGCAATTATCATGCTCTTATATTCTAACATTTGAGAAATTAGAGCAGTTGATGAATTTCCTATTGCAATTGGTTGGTTATCAAAATCAGATATACGATACACAAGACCATCGCTTCCTGTAAGTAAGAAAATTTCTCCACGAGAACTTTTAAAAACATTTTTCAAATTGTGAATTCTTGTCTTAAACTCAAGTTGTTTTTTTAACGTAAGCGTCTTGCTATCAAATACTTTAAATCCCGAACTATTTGCAAAGAAAATTTCATCATTGTTTAAAACCGTTACAACATAAGGTACTCCATATCCATCTATTTTTGACGAAAAATCAACAAGTTCGTGTTGGAAATAATAAATTTTATTGTTAAATGCCAACCACATACGTCCATGCGAATCCTCTTCCATGTTGTTTAGATAACTATCAAGTTGTTCTGGATAAAGATTACGCAAAGAACGATTTGTCAATTTTTGAATACCACCTACAAATCCAAACCAATAATTGTCTTCGCGGTCTTCCATAAAAGATAAAAGTTTCAAATTTTTTAAACCAATTGATTCATCATACTTTATAGCCGACTGCATTAGCGAAAAAATTTGGAAAACTTCAAAATCACTCACCAAACAAATAGAACCATCACGATTTTGTTTAATGGTATGAATTCTACAATCTTCGGATACATTAACACGATGATTTATCTTCAATTCCTCGATATTACGCATAAACTGGCTGATATTACCAGTATAAACGCCGTCGGATGTAGAAAGCCATATAATACCATCGTCGTCAACAAATACATAATAGCATTTTTTTTCAGAAATTGTTTTTAAATTGTTATCATTATCAAGAACAAAAAAGCCATCGGAAGACGCTATGTATGTACTTCTTCCCGACTTGTTTTGGGCTACAGCATTTATATTTGATGGCAAACCCGGTATCTTAGAATCCATCTGAATAGCTTTTTTGTTAGCCTTGTCCAAAAAGAATAAACCTTTGTCGCCATAAAACCATTTTCCACCTTGCGGATCTATATGTATTCTTTTGAAAGGCACATCAGCAAAAAACTCCGTAACTTTTCCTTCATGTTGACAAATAATTCCTTTAAGAGTAGCAAAATAAAGTCTTCCTTTGTCATCTTGAGCAATGTCGAACACAATGTTGTTATTATAATAAGATGACATTGTTCTTCCATTGAATTTTATTGCTCCAGCACGTGTACCAAACCACATAAAACCCTCTGAGTCTTGAAAAATACACGTAACATCTTCTTGTGGCAAGCCTTGATCACTACCATAAAACACAAATGGGAAATATCCATTTTGATATGTCTGATACATTGCGTCCAAATGGTTTTGAGCTGCTTTATAGGGTATTCCTGCTTGTTCCATAAATGCATCGTCAAGTATTCCGAGATGTTTTGACGATTCAAGAAACTCAAGAATTTTTTGTCTCATTTTAGGTTGGTTTTTCTTTATTCCCCACCCTACCTGACCAATTTCTCCAAGAATAAATTTAGTTTCGAGTTCTGGATATTTTGGAAGGCTATAAATGTCGAAGTTTACAATACAAAAATCGGCTTTTCCAGAAATCACTTGCGAGAAAAATTCATTTGCCTCCTTATAATAATAGTTGGTAATATTGTTCTCAATCATAGATTCCTCATAAACAGATCCTTTTGATGTAACACCTCTGTATTTTTGCAAATCTTTTATGTTCTTTATATCTTTATCTTTTCGCGCCACAACAATATTCGCTGTTGGCAAAACATTAATAATATCAATTTTTTTCAAACGCCAATCCATAGGCACAAGTAGGTCGCAAGCAACGTCAATGGAATTGAACCACTGCGGAGTATAACTACTATCACGAACAATCTTTCCATTGCTATCGGTAAAATAATCAGAAAGATTTGGGATTATTCTTATTTCCAAATCAAGACCAAGATATTTTGCAAATTCTCCTGCAAGATAATGGTTAAACTGCTTTTTTCCACTTGAATGGTAAACCATCTCACGATCTCGAAGACCAACAATTAGTTTGCCTGATTCAATAATTTCATCTAAGTCGCGATTAGATGCAAATGCCGAAGATACAGCTGAATAAGAATTTATTATCTCGTTGTAAGAATCGTAATTAACACCAAATTTTTCTGTAAAAAGTTTATCAATTACTCCTCTTCCTTTCATCATAGAAAAGAAGTTGTCTATTTCGTTTTTTAGTGAAGTATTACCTTTTTCAACCGACCAACCAACGTTATCTGGTTTGGCTATTGGAAAAGCAAGTTTAAACTGTGGATTGTCGTTCAAAAATTGTAAACCAACCATAGAAATAGTTATAAAAGCATCAACCTTTCCTGTCTTTGCCAAAAGTTGCGCTTGTTCTTCACTTTCGGTGGTTAAAATGTTTATACTACCACCAAGTAAGTCGTTTATTTTTTTTATGTTTTCTTGGTAAGACGAATTTTCAAGCAATGCAATGTTAAGACCTTTTAAATCTTCGTAATTTTTTACCGACAACTTTTCTTCTGAATTTTGAAATGTTTCTGGCAAAACTATTTTTGAAACCGCCGAACGCTGATAACGACGTTTTCTAACAATTAACAAGTCGCTAACATCAATAATACCAGCAAAATCAAAAAATTTTTCACGCCACGGATAAATATACGTTGTACCGCATATAAAATCGGCTTTTTTTAACGCATCGGGGGTATAATAAACAGAATCGTTAGTAATATAATCATTAGGAATTATTCCATCTTTAGAAAAAATCTCGTTCCAAGATATTGGAACAATCTCCAACTCTACATTGAGATACTTTGCAAACTCCTTGGCAAAGGCATAATTTACCGTTTGTAAGCCACTATGCGTAAAGGCAACACGCACAACACCACTGCGCTTGATTTCGTCCAAATCTCGTGCAACAGACGTTAAAGCCATAAAAATCAATATAATAAACGGTAATAATCTTTTCATATTTTTGCCTTAAATGCAATTTTACCAAATGCAAATATACAATTTTTATGCCTTGCAAAAACTTTTTTTAAAAGTTTTTTTTATATTAAAAAAATTTACGTATTTAAAAGGGTAAAATTAATTGCTAACATATTTTTCTCAATTATTTGAATATAAGAAAGAAACAACTTTTCAATTGTCAATAACGGATTAACAAGTAAAAAAATGATATTGATTAACAAAATATATTAACATATTGTTAATCAATAACATATATTTATTTTATAAAATAATTTAAATTAAATTATCTTATAAAATTGGTAAATGTAGTTTTTTCTCGTTTAGGAAATTTTTCTGTTCCTGTTGAAAATTGTTTCAACATATAAGCAAGATTATCGGCAAGTGTACGCATAGTTTGCAATCCCTCAGCATCTTGCGCTACCTCGCCAGGACCTGCCCCATAACCAATATTCCAATATTGCGAAGTTACAATTGGCATATTCAACATTTGAAAAGCCATTTGAAGAGTTTGAAAAGCCGACGTTGCACCACCACGACGACATACTGTTACCGCCGCGGCGGGTTTACCTTGCATTTTTACACCAGCCGAATATCCCATACGTTGCAAAACAGAAAGTATCTGACCTGTTGGCATTCCATAATAAACTGGCGAACCCACAACAATAGCATCACAGTTGTCAAGTTTTTCGATAATACTATTGCATACATCATCGTCAAAAACACAACGTCCTAAATTTTGAGCATGATATTGACCACACGCTACGCATCCTCTTATTGGACGGTTACCTATTTCTACAATTTCGCTTTCAACTCCATTTTTTTTAGTTGCGATGCAATTTCACTCAAAAGTGTATAGGTATTTCCGTTTCGTCGCGCACTTCCATTAATTAGTAACACATTAAGAGGTCTGCCACCCTCGCCAACAACTGCATTGGCACACGAAGCAATAGCACTTGCCCCCGAAACACTCATTGCAATAGTAGCCGCAGAAACGCCCATTTTTTTTATGGCATCGCGACGTGTTATATTTTCTTCCATATTTTTATTTATGATTGTTTGTTTTTACAAAGATATGCAAAAATAATTTTTACAAGGATAAATAAAAAAATATTTTCAATAATTTATAGGCTAATTTTTGAAGAAAAAAAAAGCCAGTCAAGTTTTAAATACTTAACTGGCTTTTTTTATAAATAAAAAAATTAGTGTTCGAGTTTAATTGTTTCGGTGGTAATGTCAGCTACTTCGGTAGGACCAAAATACTGAATTGGACCAGGATAAACGTATGCAGTTTCAATAGCCCACTCATCGCGTTTAGAAGCAAAGAATTTGAATGGACCACCGTCAAGTTTAACAAGAGCCTTTTGAATAACAGGTTTCATTTTACCGTTACGTTTTTCCATATTCATCATTGCAGTAATAGGAATACCACCAGCAAGCCATTCAGAAGCTGGTTTGGTAGTATTTCTAACCGATGACATATAGCCAGTCTTGCCAGAATTAATCAACAATGCAGCTACGCGACCGAGTGAATAGCAATAGTCGGCATCGAAATTAGATGGAGCAGCACAACGTCCTTCGTAACCAAAGAAATGGTGTTGAGTAGAGAATTTACCGTTATATTTTCCTTCTTTTTTCCATTGAGCGAGTTTTTTGGCAACCATCTCAGCGAGAAGTTGCTCGGTTTCGATGAGCGAAACTTGAACGTTACCATGAGGGTCGCGTTCGAGAGCAAGTTGTTTTGAAACTGCAGCAGGAAGACTTTGGAAAATAGCAGCATTTTCTGCTGAAAGATGTTCAATTATAAATTTAATCTTGTCGTCAACAGATTTTTTATCAAATTCAGCTTGGTTGGCAGCAAGCATATCGTTGAGTTCTTGAATTAACTTTTTAATTGCAGGAATAAATTCAATAAGACCTTCAGGAACCAAAACTGTTCCAAAGTTAAGTCCTTTGTCAGCACGTGCTTTAACAGCATTGGCAATGTAGGTTACAACATCGTCAAGTGTTTGGTTTTTAGCCTCAACTTCTTCGCCAATAAGGGTAATGTTAGGTTGTGTTTTTAAAGCACATTCCAATGTAACATGGCTTGCAGAACGTCCCATAAGTTTAATGAAGTGCCAATATTTTTTTGCAGAGTTAGCATCTCTTTCAATATTTCCAATTACTTCAGAATAAACCTTGGTAGCAGTGTCAAAACCAAACGAAGTTTCAATCATTTCGTTTTTGAGGTCGCCGTCAATAGTTTTAGGACAACCAATAACCTGAATACCAGTTTTTTTAGCAAGATAATATTCAGCCAAAACACACGCATTGGTATTAGAATCATCACCGCCAATAATAACTATAGCGTTGATATTTAATTTCTTACATATTTCAAGACCTTTGTCAAACTGAGATTCTTCTTCAAGTTTTGTACGTCCAGAACCAATTATATCAAAACCACCTGTGTTGCGATATTCATCAATAATATCCGAAGTAAGTTCAATATACTTATGATCAACAAGACCCGAAGGACCTCCAAGAAAACCATAAAGTTTAGAATCTTTGTTGATGGCTTTTATTCCGTCGAAAATACCCGAAATAACATTGTGTCCACCAGGAGCTTGACCACCAGAAAGTATTACACCTACGTTGATTGCCTTAGCAGCAACAGCGGTATCAGATTTTTCAAAAGTTACGATAGGAAGACCGTAAGTATTAGGAAAAAGTTTTTTTATGTCGGCTTGGTCGGCAACAGATTCTGTAGCCTTGCCTTCAACCAACTTGTTGCCCCCGAAAATTGAAGCGGGAACTTTAGGCTGATATGCAGCCCTTGCAATTTGTAAAGGACTTTTTTTCATTGTGTCTGATATTAATATAATTTTTTTTTAGTTTTTTTATTTCTCTGTTTGTTCTTCAATAGTTTCATCCTCATCGACAATCTCATCAATTGTACCGTCGGAATATATTGTTCCATGAATTTTTACTGGAATATCGCAAGTTTCAGAGGTATTACTACGATTCATATCTCGGTCATAAACATAAAACTCATATTTTATGGTGTCGTAATTAAAAAAAGCCAATTCAGATTCTATTTTAACCCTAACAGAGGCTTTTAAATATTTGTTTTGCCCCACAGGTTCGTTGTAGGGAATACGATATTCAAATCTAATTGGTTCGCCTTGTAAATCAGTTATTTCGCGATATGTACCATCACTTCGTTTTGCAAGTATGCTTATAAAAAGATTAGAAGTGTCTGTGTCATAACCACCGATGTTACCATCTCCATCTACAACCTCAAAACATAATTTTTGCAATTTTACATCAGTACCAACAGCATTTACTGTGTCGGCAAGATAGACATAGGTAAAACTTATCTCCGGCTCATCGGGATAAGACTTGACATCGCTACAAGCATAAAACGAAACAAGAATAATTGCCGAAACCAAGAATATTTTTAAGTTTTCTATCATAACGGTTGTAAAAATTACTATTTTTTTCTAAAAAATACCTTCATCGGTACTCCTGAAAAATCAAAATCTTTTCTTAGCCTATTTTCTATATAACGCTTATATGGCTCACGAATATACTGTGGCAAGTTGCAAAACAACGCAAATGTTGGATAATATGTTGGCAACTGTGTGGCATACTTTATTTTTATAAACTTACCCTTATATGATGGAGGTGGCGTTTCTTCTACATATTGCTGAATTAGTCTATTAAGTTGAGCCGTTGGAATTTTTTGAGTTCTATTTTTATACACTTGTATTGCTGCGTCCATTGCTTTTAGTACACGCTGCTTAGTAAGTGCAGAAGTAAATACAACTGGCACATCGTCAAATGGTTCAAGTCCTTTTCTAACATACTCAGCATAGCGTTTTGTACTATTATTTTCCGACTTGTCAACCAAATCCCACTTGTTGACTACAACTACAAGCCCCTTGTTGTTGTCTTTAATCATCCTAAAAACATTCATATCTTGACTTTCAAGACCCGCAGTGGCATCAAGCATCAAAATACAAACATCCGCTTCTTCTATACTACGAATTGAACGTAACATAGAATAAAATTCTATATTTTCGTTAACCTTACTCTTTTTTCGTAATCCAGCAGTATCTACAAGAATAAAATCATAACCAAATTTTGTGTATCTTGTGTTTATAGGATCGCGAGTTGTTCCCGCAATTGGCGTTACAATGTTACGTTCTGTACCCGAAAGTGCATTTATCAACGAACTTTTACCAACATTAGGACGACCAACAACCGCAATACGAGGTATTCCTTCTTCGTCATCAATAGGCTTATCTGTAAAACTTTTAACCACATCGTCAAGCAAATCTCCTGTTCCTGAGCCTGTTGCCGACGATATTGGATAAATATCTCCAAGACCAAGACTATAAAACACTTGGGCTTCAAGCAACAATTGATGGTTATCAACTTTGTTAACAGCCAAAAATACTGGTTTTTGCGACTTACGAATTATCTGTGCAATGGTTTCATCGCCTATAGTAATGCCCAAAACAGCATCTACCATAAAGATTATAACATCAGCTTCCTCAATAGCAAACATCACTTGCTTTTGAATTTCGGCTTCAAAAATATCATCAGAATTATTTACATAACCTCCCGTATCAATGATAGAAAACTCTCTACCATTCCAATCGCTCTTGCCATAATGTCTATCTCGCGTAACACCAGCGGTTTCGTGTACAATAGCATCGCGGGTTTGCGTCATACGGTTAAAAAAAGTTGATTTGCCCACATTGGGACAGCCTACAATGGCTACAATATTGCTCATAGTTGAAAATTTGCTGCAAAAATAATATTTTTTTGCTTTTTATAAAAAATACAACATATTTTTTTTGTAATATTGTGCTATAAGCATTACTTATCCCACAAAAAACATAAAATTTTTTTATACCAATACAAACTAATATCTCACGATGCAAATTTTTATTGACATCGCCAATTTTTAGCCTTTGTCACAAAATATTTCTACGAAATATTAGACTTTAATTTAAAATCCTATTAATCAGCCCTTTCGTTAAGAAAATCTTCAATAAGTTTTACCGATTTTTCTACATCTTTTTCGTCAACTTTTAAATCAATGTACGGATCAAAACCACGTTCTGTCCATTCGCTATCGCCTTCGACATCGTGTCTATCTGCAAAACTTTCTATACCATTCTTTTTAAGGTGATTTTTTATCATTTTTACCTCAATGGCTTGTCCTGTAAAAACTTTAATATTTTGCTCCATGATGTAACTTTTAATTGTACAAATGTAATTTTTTAGTTTTTTTTACTGATGTTTTTTTTTAACTATTTATCCACATTTTATCCCAAAAGTTGTTTATAAAACAACAAAACAGCAGTTTTTTGGCTGCTGTTTTGTTATTATCCATTTAGTATATAAACGTGAAAAATAATTTTGTTAACACTTTACCAACGAAAGTTCATCAAACGATTCGTCCCAATCCTTCCAAACTGGCTCGCGTCCATGTTGTTTCAAAGCATTAAAAATTTCTTTTGCTGTTCTACTATCCGATACGTGAAACTGTTCCAATGTCTGCGGATATGTATAATATCCACCAGGTTCGGTTCTGGATTCTGCACTCATAGTTGTTACGCCAAGAGATGCCATATTATCACGAATGTAGGCTGGTTCACGCGTAGAATACGAAATGTCAACATCATGGTCAAAAATTCGCATTGCAAAAGTTGCTTGTGCAAGTTGTTTGTCGGTCATTACCACATTAGGCTGAAAACCATCGTTTTCTGATGGTCTCATACGCGGGAAATTAACACTATACTTGGTTTTCCAATATTTTTTTTGCAAATAACGCAAATGATAAGCCATCATTACAATGTCGGTGCGCCACTCTTCTAAACCAATCAACACGCCCATACCGATAGAATGTACGCCTGCCATCCCCATACGATCAAACGCATTAACACGCCATTCGTAATTTGATTTCATTCCTCGTGGGTGATAAATGTTGTAATTTTCTTTATGATATGTTTCTTGAAAGCAAATTACACCATTCATACCATGCTTACGCAATTCAGCATAATCTTCTGTTTTTAAAGGCATTACTTCGATTTTGAGGTTTGAAAAATATTTTTTTGCTATGTCTAACGCACCTGCTAAATACGGTACACCAGCCTTCACTGGATTTTCACCTGTAACAATAAGAAGATTTTCAAACGGCGCAAGTTTTTTTATAGCTTTATATTCATCTTCTATTTGACTAAAAGTCAAAATTTTGCGCGGCATCTTATTATATACGTGAAAACTGCAATATACACACGAATTGGTACATGAATTGGTTATATAAAGCGGAATAAACATCGACATAACTTTTCCAAAACGCTCCTCAGTGTATTTTTTGCTAAGTTGAGCCATTGGTTCAATATATTTTTCAGCCGCTGGAGAAATTAAAGCCATAAAATCTTCAACATCGCACCGCTCTTTTGCCAAAGCTCGCAAAACATCAGATTCTGTTTTAGAATATATTTTTTTGGTAGTTTGTTCCCAATCTATTTTTGCTATTTCATCAGAAAACATTTTTATACCTTTTAATTAAACACAATTTTTCTTGCATTTTGTGTTACGCCTAAAATATTTATTGCAACAAGAAATGCAAAAGAAACCCACTTTTTAAGCATTTACGCATCAAGAAACGATGTAAGTGGCGATGATGCAGAGGCTTCCAAATTGTAATTTACAACACCTAAACCAGATTCATAAGCCATTCTACCAGCCTCTACCGCCATTTTAAAAGCTTTTGCCATTTGCACAGGATTACCAGCAACAGCAATTGCAGTATTAACGAGTACCGCATCGGCACCCATCTCCATAGCTTCCGCTGCATGGCTCGGCGCACCAAGTCCCGCATCAATAACAACAGGAATATTTGCTTGCTCTATTATAATGCGCAACATATCCTTGGTAGCCAATCCCTTGTTTGTACCAATCGGAGCAGCCAATGGCATAACGGTAGCAGCCCCTGCTTCCTCAAGTTGACGGCAAAGTGTCGGGTCGGCTTGACAATAAGGCAAAACAGTAAATCCTTCTTTTACAAGCATTTGAGTTGCTTTTAAAGTTTCTACGCTATCAGGAAGAAGATAACGTGGATCTGGATGTATCTCAAGTTTAAGCCAAGATGTACCAAAAGCTTCTCGACTCATTTTAGCAGCAAAAACAGCCTCATTTGCATCTCTTACGCCAGATGTATTTGGCAACAAATTTACTCCACCTTGAATTACGTGTTTTAGCATATCATCGTTTTTGTCGTTGAGCTCTATGCGTTTCATTGCAACGGTAACAAGTTGGCTTTCTGATGCTTCAATGGCTTGTTGCATTATTTGGTTTGATGAAAATTTTCCTGTTCCAAGAAAAAGACGCGAATTAAATTCTTTGCCTGCTATTATTAATTTTTTCATTTTTTATCCTCCACAAACTGCGGTTATAATAATAATTTCATCGTTTTCTTTAAGAGAAAAGCCATTCCAACTTTCACGAGGCACCATTTCTTGGTTAACAGCCACCGCTATTCCATTTTTCGGAAGGTTCAACTGTACTGCCAAATCGGAAAGCATATTTCCTTCATTGAGCGAAACAACTTCGCCATTTACTTTGATATCCATTTTCTAATGTTTTTATGTTATGCAAGCAAAGGCGGGCAAATAAAACTTTCTTTTTTACGTCCGACAAAATCCCTACGGCGGCATTATCCGCATCAGGTTGAGCTACTTAGCATCAGGGTATAATCTCAGCCGTTTTCTACAGCACCCCCTTTGTCTGCTATGATATAAGTCTATGTTTATAAGTGTTGTCGCAATTGATAAATACATCCAAAGCCGATTCTTTTAAAAAAGAATTTATCCTTACAACACTTATTATAAAGTTAGCTAAATAAATAATCCAAATTAATGCAAAAGTGATAATTCTATAAGACATTTGACTTCCATAATCCATTATTGGAATAAGAGTAAACAACAGACAGTAAATAAAAATTTCTCTAAAATCTATTACGCTGTGTACTGTTATAAGTCCATTGAGTTTGTCAATTTTCAAACTACCACCCCACACACCGTTAAACCTATTAAACCCATTCCATACAAACCTAAAAAAAGTTCCGCTATAGGAATATTCTTGGTTGTGTTGCCAACGATTGAATATATATGCCTGCTCAAACTCACCTCGCATCTTTTTAAAAAAATGTCGTGCAAATTCTTCTTCACTCAACCGTGAAAACACTTCCACTTCGGATTTATATTGTAAAACTGGTATAGACATATTTTACTAACTTTCAACGGCAAAATTAAAACATTTTTTATAAATAAAAAAATGCAACGTTAATTAATTTTAATTTCAAAAAGTAAAGGCCATTTTTTCCCCGTTACAAAAAATCTATCATTATCTTTATCGTAAGCTATACCATTGAGTACGTCGGTTTGGTTAGTTACAAGATTGGCTGGCAAAATACCTGCTAAATTAATGTAATTCAACACTTTTCCAGTATTTAAATCAATAACAGCAATTAAATCTTTTTGATAAATATTAGCATAAATCAAATTTCCTATAACTTCTGTTTCGTTAAGCATTTTTACAGGTCCATTGTTGTCGTAAACTTGAATATTTTTTTGTACAGAAAACGAATTTTTTTCGAGAAAAAACATATTTTCTGTTCCGTCGGTTAGTAGCAATGTGTCGCCGTATGGTGATAATCCCCAACCTTCTGTAAAAATTTGAAATTCACCAATCTTAGAAAATGTTTGCTTGTCGTAAACAAAACCTTTTTGATTTTTCCACGTCAATTGCACCAACTTATTGTCTATCAATGCTAAACCTTCGCCAAAAAATTCTGCTGGCAAAAGAAAACTTTGAAGAATTTCGCCAGTTTCGAGTTTTACTTTTCTAAGCGACGATTCGCGATAAAGCCCCGTTGACTCATAAAAACATCCGTTTTCGTAAACAAGACCTTGTGTATAAGCATTAACATCATGCTTATAAGTTTTTACAATTTTATAACTTTTTACAACTGGGTCAATATCAGAATAGAGGATAAAACTCGAAGACTTAAACTCTTTTTTCCCATCGAAAAATATTTCCGACATTACGCTTATATTGCCAACGGTAGATTTTTTTGTATCAAATTTTAAAAACGGATTTTGTGGTGTTACAACGCCAACTTTTTTTTCTGCCACCTTTATTATTGCTGAATCAATTTGGATACTGTCGCAAACAATCGAAATTTCCATAATATCGCCCCAAACGTTTTTTGAAGTTTTATTAACATTTTCCACCTTCAACTTACAATGCGACTTTGGTTGTTCAATAGTTTGATTTTTATTGGCATTATTACCTCCATATTTACTCTCATCGTTGCTAAAACACGAAGTCAAAAACACCAAACACAATAAAATAAATACTTGGTTAAAATTCATTTTAATACAAATTAATCAACATCAGGAAACTTCATAAAATTGAAAACAAAAGCACTATTTGCCGTTTCGTGCCACGATTTTATGTTAGACTGTAAACAAACAATGTTGCCGGGTTTTATTGCTAAACTTGTGTGTTGACACGAAAGTTCTCTAACTGCATTTTCCAAAATAGGATTATGTCCTACAAGAAACAAATTGTTAATTTTATCATCAACATTTCTTATTTTTTCAAATATAGTTTTTAAACTATAAAAATATAATGTTTCCTCAACAACCACATCGCAATTGAAATCTGCCATCTTTTTTACAATCTCGGCTGTCTGCAAAGCACGTTGTGCTGGTGAAGTTATAATTAAATCTATTTTAATACCATTGTTTTTAAGCATTAAACCAATAGACTCAACATTTTGTTGTCCAACTTTTGTTAATGGACGCTCTCTATCGTCAAGGTTATCCATCTGAACTGCCTGACCATGACGCATTAAAAATAAATTTTTACAACCTTCCCTTAAATACATCTTATCAAAAAAATATATACTTTTTCAATTTTTTGTGCAACAAAATTAGAAAAATAATGTTTATTTTTGCAAGATAAAATCAAAAAAACGTAAAAAATGCGCAGCCAAATAAAAATGGTAATTACCGACCTTGACGGAACATTACTCAATAGCCACGGCAAAATTTCTAAAAAAAACCTTGAAACATTAAAAAAACTTGGCGAAATAGGCGTAATAAGAGTTTTTGCAACTGGACGTTCGATGTATAGTTGTCGTAGAGCCGTTGATATAAATTGTCCTCACGACTACATTGCCTTTTCTACTGGAGCTGGCGTGTTTTGTAAAAACACAGATAAAATATTATATGCTAAACATATAGCTCAAAAAGATGTATTAATTGCCATCGAAATACTTAAAAATGAAAGTATTAACTTTTGTGTTTCGCAAAAGATTCCAGAAAACCACAGATTTTTTTATCATCAAAGTTTTATTGAAGATGATTTTGCTAAAAGACTAAAAATTTATGAAAGTTTTTGCCAACCACTTGAACCAAAAAACATTGGCGATTCGGTACAACTAATTGCAATTTTTGCCCAAGGACAAGAGCATAAATTTGAAACAATTAAACAAAAAATATTAGAACAAACACAAAATATCAATATCATAAAAGCAACCTCGCCACAAAATGGCAAAAATATTTGGCTTGAAATTTACCCAAAAAACATCTCAAAAAAATACGCCGTAGAATATATTGCAAAACTCCACAACATAAATAAAAACAATATTTTAGGCATAGGAAACGACTACAACGACATTGATTTTCTCGATTTTTGTGGACATAGTTTTGTAACCAACAATGCACCAAAAGATTTGCGTAAAAAATACAATAATACCGATTCTAACGACGACGATGGCTTTTCTCAAGCACTAAAGCAATATTTTAATTTTTTTGAGAATTGACACTTTTAAATATTTCCAACCTATCGCCACGCTTTGAAAAATCATTAACATAAACACAAAAAAGATAGTCGTTTTCGGTTTCGCGCCAAGAACCATTTGGAAAAACAACGCTACCATCATTCAACAAAACCACATATTGATAATTATAAAGCCCTTGTTTTACAAGCTGTTGTGTTTCGTACAACATTGTTTTTGAATTAAAATTAAGTTTATAATCATCCACAAGCAGATAGTTTGTAAAATCGCCAACAACATATACATTACCATCTAAAAATCTATCGTATTTTAAAGAAAACCAAACATTTACATAATCAGATTCGAGGTTACTATCAAATCCCTTATCGTTTTTTATGTAATAACTACCATTAAGATCAACTGCAAATGAATAAGACAAACTAACTGGCTCATTAACAGAAAGATGATAATTATACAATCCATTTTGCAAAACAATTTTATCAACACCCAAGGCTGTGAAATTTACATCCTTAGCATCAAATTTCAAAAATTCTGCTCCACCGTAAAAAATATTTGCGCCGTAATTTTTTGAATATAATATTTCATTTGGACTTAAATAACTAATTTCCAAACGTTTACGTGTAAAAAAATTGCTATTTTGCATTGCAAATACCATAATATTTTTGTCGGGATTTGCAATACGAGCCCGCGAATTATCTATTGAAACCTCAACTTGCTGACTATCAAACGATAGCTCTGCCGACAATGGCTTTTTTATAGTAGCATTTACATCAAAATTTTTGGTATTTTCTGCTACCATAAAAACCTTAGAAAGAATAACATTTTGATTATCGTCGTAAATTTTAACGATATAATTGCCACTTATAGTCAATTTGATGTTATCATTTGGAATAACTAAACTATAATGCGAATATTTTTGATAAGTATTAAACGAACTCCCATAATCATCAAGTGGCAGATTATCAAAACCTTCAGCATAATCTGAAAAATCTAAATCGTCAATGTTAAAAAAAGCATCACAATGAAAAATTCTATAAGTCAACTGGCTATTATTATCATCCAATACATCAAAAGTTAACTGCAAACTTTCACCAAGATTGCAAATCGGCCAGCCAAAATCCTCGCCAGTTTTTAAAATACGCGCTGTTTTTACTTCCGTAGCACAATACTCAGGGAATTGTTGAGCCCACGCACTAAAATTTACCAATAAAAAAAACAAAAATATAAAATTTCGCATTTTCATTTATCCCTCTACAAAGGTTTTTAAATCGCTACTTTTTCCAAAAACAACAATAATATCGCCTTTTTCGAGTACAGTTTGAGGGCTTACATAATCAAGTACGTCTTGTCTTGTTTTTTCGCCACCAATAAAATTTTTATAAACAACAGTTTTTACAATAGTTAAAATATTAAGGTGATACTTCATACGAATATCTGTTTCAATAACTTTTTTCCCAACGTAACGCTCAGGCAAATTAATTTCCACCACTTTATGCTTATCTTTAAGGCTATAAACCTCAATAGCACCAGCAAGACTCAGAACTTCGGTAAGTCTTTCGGCCGCTTCTTCTTCTGGATGTACAATTTCCTTTACACCAATGGCTTCAAGTACAGTTTGGTGTAGTGGCGACATTGCCCTACTTATCAACCGCTTGACATTCATCTGCTTAAACATTGCCGTTATAAGTATCGACGCACCAAAATCCTCACCAATTGCAACAATAACACAATCGGCTTCTTTTACTGGTAACACATTTATTGCTGTAACATCGGTACAATCTAAGGACATTGCATGAGTTACTCTACTCTGAATTGCTTCTACCTTACTTAACGAAGAATCCACTCCTATTACTTCATTGCCTGCACTCGTAAGTTTTTCGGCCAAATAAGAACCAAAATTTCCAAGTCCTACGATAATATATTTCATAATATTATAATTTCAATAACAATTTAACCAATATAAACTTTTTCCTTTGGATACATATAACGCAAAGTCTTTGGCTTAGTGAAAAATGCTGCTGCCAAAGTAAGCGCACCAATACGTCCAACATACATCAAAAAAGAAAGAACAATTTTACTCGCCGAGCCTACTTCCCCACACGCACCCATGCTCAATCCACATGTACAATAAGCCGAAATACACTCAAACGTAATAGAAAGTATGCCAACTTTTTGGTTGTTTTCTTCAAAAATTGATAGCAAAAAAATGCCCATACACAAAATAGCAAACGAAATCATTATTACTGCAAAAGCATGACGAACAGTGCTATTGGCTATTTTACGACGATATATCTCAAGTCTATCTTTTCCTTGTAAAATGCTAACTATATCAAGCAATGCCACGCCAAACGTAGTTGTTTTTATTCCGCCACCAGTAGAAACTGGCGAGGCACCAACCCACATCAAAAACATAATCATCATTATGGTTGGCAACCGAAAAGAATTTATATCAACATCGTTAAAACCAGCCGAACGTGGCATTACTGAATAATAGTACGAATCGGCAAGTTTTGCAAAAAAACCTTCGTGAGCAATCAAAGTGTTGTTATACTCAATAATAAAAAAAGCCACTATAGTTAATACAAAAAGCACTGTTGATACAAATGTGGCAAGTTTTGTATTAATATTAATTAAACGCGGAAAATGCTGAAATTTTTTTCGGTTCAACAAAACGTTTTTTATGTTGTTGAATTGTAACGATAAAAATCCTTGCAAATTAATCAAAATAGGAAAACCAATTCCCCCCAAAATTGCAAGCGTAGCAATGATAATTTTAAGCGCATAGTTATCGAAAACAATTTGTGATGTCATACTTCCAGGTAATGTTGTAAAACCAGCATTACAAAATGCAGTTATAGAATTATAAATTGAAAACCAAACTACCCCTGCTTGCCCTCCAAATCCGTGCGTATTTCGTATGCTCAAAAATATACAAAATGCACCAACAACTTCTATCGCAAGGGTATAAATAACAATCTGCATTATGGTTTTAAAAGCATCGCCAAGTCTGTCGTTGCTCATCATATCACCAAGAACAAGACCTGCTTTAAAAGAACTTGTGTCTTTAAAAAAATATACAATAAAACTTGTAAATGTCATCACGCCAAGCCCACCGATTTGAGCGAGTAACAAAATAATAAGTTGTCCAAGTGGAGTAAAATATACTGCAGTGTCTAAGCATTGCAACCCAGTAATACTTGTGGCACTGGCAGATATAAATAATGCGTCAACAAAATTTATACGATTGTAAGTGGCATTAGGAATCATAAGCAAACCAGCCCCAACCATTATTAAAACAAAAAAACTTAGGGCAAATAGTATTTGTGGCGTTATATTAAACTTAAAGATTTTATATGTATTCTTAGAAATTTCTATAAAAAAAGTTACCGCTATAAGCAAATAAACAAATTTTCTGCTCATAACAAAACGATAAAATAGTCCGTGATAATCTACCGCATCAAAAATAAACTTAACATTAAAGAAATAAACTATTAACGATACAAATAATAGTATTTTTAACAAAAGAAGATAAAGATTTCCCCGTTTTTTAAACATAACGGGTATGCGTGTTGAAAAAAATACAAAATATAATAGCAAATAAATGTAATAAAAATTATCTATAATTCTTGCTTCTGCCACATTGCTAAGAAAACCAATATCATAGACCGATACAAAAAATATAATAACAGCAAGATAGAATAAAATATTTTCTACCTTGTTTTGCAACTTATGCTTTTTTACATATTCTTTTATTCTCCCAATTAATTCGTCCATAAACAACGGTTATCTTAATCCTTCTGAGGTGCGAGTTCTGTATTGCTCTATTTTCCAATTTCTTACAAGTGCATCAAGACGTTGTCCAAAATTTTCAGTAGGCGATGGTGCAGGATTCATAACAAGGTTTCCTGCTGGATTTATCATGTAATATGTAGGATAAGCCCTTATGTTATAATCTTTTAAAAGAGTTTTGTCGCCATTATACCATACAACAGGCCAATTACAATCGGGATTTTGTCGCATAAAATTTTCCAAATCTTTACGATTTGGCGACACAAAAATTGTTATTATTTGCAACGTTTCTGGTGGTATTTCTTTTCGTATAGACTTTATTAAGTCAAAATCGCCAAGTGCTGTGTAACTTCTTGGATTAAAAAAAGTTAAATATATAAACTTTCCTCTTTCGCCAGCAGGAGAATACTTATTTCCATCTACATCCTCCAAAGAAAACTGTGGCACAGGATAACCAATCATTAGTTTTGTAAGACTACAAACCATACGATCGGCAATGTTTCTAAAATCTCGATTTGGCGACATCATGGCAAACGAGTCTATAACAGCAATAATAGCCTCTTTAGGAAAAGAATCAGAAAAATAAGAATCGTGCAAACCTTTTAAAATTACATAGTCGGCAAGACGCTGATCTTTAAACTTAGAATCTTTTGTTACAGTGCGTTTTAGTTTATCATAACTACGATCATAAATTCCCGAATATATGCCTTTTACCGCCAATACAGAATTTGGACCACCAGAAAATGGGTTGGCAAGCATCTCATCAAAAAGGTCAGCATACGCTGGATTTTGTGTAAGAATGGGCTTATTTGAAAAAAAATTTGTTACAATATCATCTTTTTTACGACGATAAGCTGTATAGTCAAGCATTGCAAAACGGTAGTTTTTATAGTCGGAAAAAAAACTATTTTCTGTATTAAATTTACCATTTATAATATTCTCAATGCTATCGGTCATCTTTTTTGAAAACCCTGACGTTGAATTTAAAATTATTGATAATGCACGCGAATATTCTCTATCAAACTGCGGAATAAGTGAGTTTAAATCATCATCGGCATTGTTGACACATTTTACATAAAACACCATTGGTTTGAAAAACGGATTCAACTCGTCGTCTGGGCGTATTTTTTGTTTCTGTGGCAATACAACTTCGTAAATTTTTCCGGGTTGAACAAATATAATTCCTTTAAAAACCGTTAAATCGATATACACAACAGAAGTTTGCGACACCTTTATTTTAAATGTAAAATTTCCATCAGCATCTACGCTTGCAGCAGACACTTCTGTTTCTTGTTTTGTTATAAAATCTTCAATCATATAGGCATGCAAGGTGTCTCCTGCGTATGTTTTTGCATTTCCAGTTATTGTAGCCGTCTGTGCCGATGAATTTAGAGCCACGGTTACAAAAATCAACAAGCCAAACACCCATGAGCCGTATGTAGAAAAAAATATGGTTTTATTCTCCATTTTTTTAACTAAATTTTTTTTCTCAAAACTACAGCTGCATTTGGGAACTCAACTGTTTCTTTGTATTCCAACTTGGTTGCAAGTTTTATTGCATCTTGCGCATCTATAGCAACATCTGCCGCTTTTAGTACAAATTTTGTAAGCCCAACTTGCAAAGTATCACCATCAGAAATTTTAACTGGCTGTTCTCCAATTCGTTCGGATTCTCCATTGATATATGTTCCATTTAAACTTGGTTTTCCAAGTTGCTCAGTATTATCGGCTAAAATATATTCGTATTTATTTGCGGAATTTTTTCTAACAACCAAAACCGCATGATTTCTACTTACAAAAATATCATCTGGCACTGCTATATCAGGACAACTTGTCATTGTCTTGCGACCAATAATATTTTTTCCTTCTTTTAAAGCAATGCTTTGAGGTTCTTTACCCTCGGTGTGCAAAACAAGCCAACCCGCAACTATATTGTTCATTTTTTTTATAATTTTTTTTACCAACCGCCAAATTACACATTTTTTGCGTAATTGCAATTTTTTTATTTTTTTTGCAATACTAAAAAATTAATTTGATATGGAAAACAAAAAATCTAAAACATTATGGTTTTTAAAATATTTCTTTTGGGATATTTTAATGATTATCATCTTGATAATAAACCTGTTATGGATTATATTCGATTGGATTTTCCATATAAACGTATGTTCTACATTTTTTGCCGATAAAACACCCAATTTTTATGAATTTTATCAACCAATCCACCAAAATTTTGACACTTACGATCTTATTTTTGTAAGCATTTATCTTTTAGAATTTGTAATAAATTGGACAATATGGCGTAATAAAAATCACCGACAAAACGTTTTCGACTATCCAATAGCCCATTGGTACGACCTTATCGGTTGCATACCATCAGGAACGATGATTATTTTTAGGTTTGTAAGATTAATTTCTATTTTCATACGTCTCGACAAGATGAACATAATGGACTTGTCGAAAAACTTTTTTGTTAAAAAATTTATAAAAATTAAAAACATAATAATAGAAGAAATTTCCGACCGCGTTGTACTTAATGTTCTCGATGGTATAGAAGACGAATTTTCAGAAGGCAAACCCGTTGCCAAATCGGTTATTAGCGACATTGTAGATCCTCAACGTCAAAAAATAATTGACCTTGTATTCAAAAAATTCAACAAAATATCCAAGGCAACCTACAACGAACATAGACAAGAACTCCGCGAATACATATCATTAAAATCTAAACTTGCAGTGCAAGGCAACAAAGAAATATCAAGGCTTACAAGCGTTCCCGTAATAGGAAGTGGCGTACGTGGAGTATTGGAAAAGTCGGTGGCACAAACAGCTTTTGATACTGTTGACGGCATAATTTCTGACGTTGTTTCCGCAGAAGGTGTTGATTATCTAAAAAACATTACAACAAAAATAACCGATAGCGTTTTTGAAGATCTTGCCGACGAACTTGATACCATTGTTAACGAAATAGTATTGGCATCGATAGAACTGATAAAAAAGAAAGTAAACATTAAACAATGGAAAATAAACGAGATAGACCAACAAATAAGGGAACTTGAAAAAGAAAATACTCCAATGTCGGAAATGCGCATTGCCGTGCTTAGAAAAAAACGCGAAGAAGTTATGCTCAATCAAGTGCCAAAAGACGAAATAGAAGATATATAAAACTCACTTTAATAAAATATTAACTAAAAAAAATATGCTAATAAATGGACGAACTTTTGCCACACAAAATATGACATTAAAAAGTCTCGTGGCCGAAAATAATAGATTACTTTTGCTTATGGAACATTTTAATATCGACATTACCATAAGCGACAAAACAATTACCGATGTATGCCTTGAAAAAAATATCAATCCAGAAATTTTTACGTCGTTTTGCAACCTTTACAACGGTTATAAAATTGAAACCGAGCTTGAAAATTCTAACAACAACATTAACACAATAATTGATTTTTTGGAAAATTCACACCGTTATTACAAAGACGAAATTTATCCAGAAATAAAATATTACATAAAAAAACTAAGCGAAATAAACAACACAACCGACGTAAAAATGTTGGAACAATTTTTCGACATTTATTTTAACGAAGTGGTAACACACCTTAAATACGAAAACAAACGCACATTTCCATACATTAGGCAACTTGCCAACAAACAACCCTTAGAAATAAAAAAACCAGTAAGGTACAAAATGCGTCATAGCGACATAGAAACCAAACTTAACGACCTTAAAAGTCTGTTACTAAACCATATAAAACTAAAAGATCAGCATGGAGAAAAACGAAAGTTGCTTTTTGCCATCTTTGAACTCGAATTTGATCTCAACATCCATTCAACAATTGAAGAAGATATATTAATGCCACTTGTAGATAAAATAGAAAAAAATTTCTGACAATGAAACGCAAAGTCATAAACATACTTATAGCCGAAAAATCGCAATTGGCAACCAAAGGACTCATCGCAGTATTGGACGAGGCTGCCGAACAATTTAGAATAAAGGTGTGTAAAGAAACTAACGATGCCGACAAAATTGCAGAAGAAATACAAAAATTTAAAGCCGACATTGTTTTTTTACAATCTGACTTTTTTATAAATCACGAAAAAGAATATTACAAATTAAGAAAATCGTCAGAAAATACACATTTTGCAAGCATAATTTATGGATATTACACCAACGAAAGTATAAATATTTTTGATGCAAATATTTTTATAACAGACGATAGCACAACAATTTTACAAAAAATAATACGCATTGCAAGCAGCAATCACCCCGATGTGGTGGCAGAACGCGAACCGCTTACCGAACGTGAATTAACTGTATTAAAAGAACTTGCTATCGGCAACTCCAACAAACAAATTGCCGAAATGCTCAACATAAGCATACACACAGTAATTAGCCACAGAAAAAACATATCAGAAAAAACTGGCATAAGAACACTCGCAGGACTTACTATATATGCAATAAGCAAAAAACTTATAGACCTTGAATAAAAAAAAAGTTCACACCACTTTTGGTATGAACTTTTTTTATTTTACTATTATCGTCCCAAAATAAGATGGGTGGTTTTTATTTTTTCTTACCTTGATTGGCTACAGCCTCTTGAAGTTTTCTAATTTCTTCTGGATCTCCAAGAAAATAATCATTTTTAAGATTAAGATTATCGTCAAATTCAAAAACATAAGGCACTGCTGTTGGCAAATTTAACGAGATAATTTCTTCGTCGCCAATATTTTTCAAATATTTTATAATACCACGCAAACTATTACCATGCGCTGCTACAATAATGCTGTCAAATTGTTTTAAACTTGGAAAAATAGACGTTTTCCAATAAGGCAAAGTACGATTAATACAGGTTTCTAACGATTCTGTTCTTGGAATTTCAAAATCTGGAACCGAAGCATATCTTGGCTCTTTAGCCGCATTTCTTTCATCGTCTTCTGGAATAGGGTCTGGTGCAACGTTAAAACTTCTACGCCAAATCTTAACTTGTTCGTCGCCATACTTAGCAGCAGTTTCGGCTTTATTAAGTCCTTGCAACATACCATAGTGTTTTTCGTTCAACCGCCACGACTTTTCAACAGGTATCCAATCCAAATCCATCTGGTCAAGAATGGTATTTAGGGTTTTTACGGCACGTTTTAAAAAAGAAGTGTAGGCTTTTTGAAAAGTAAAACCTTTTTCTTTTAGCAACTTACCAGCTTTTACAGCCTCTGCAACGCCATTTTCTGTAAGATCAACGTCTGTCCAACCTGTAAAACGATTTTCAAGATTCCATGCACTCTGCCCGTGCCTAATCAAAACTATTCTTTTCATAATTTAATTGCTTAAAAATTTACGATACAAATATAAATATTTTTTATAAATAAAATATATTTATAAAAAGATTTTGTATTTATTTAAAATCTAACCTTAGATTTTTTACAAAATATTAACCTATATTTTCTAAACAAACACTAAAAACGTTACAGATTATTTCAAACAAAAAAACTTATTTATTAATTATTTTTATTACATTAGCACGGCATAATTTAACAATGGAACAGATAGGTAAACAATTCATAGCCATAGATTTAAAATCTTTTTATGCATCGGTGGAGTGTGCCGACAGAAGTCTCGACCCACTGACTACCAATCTTGTTGTTGCCGACAAAAGCCGCACCGACAAAACCATTTGCCTTGCCGTTTCACCATCGCTCAAATCTTATTCAATTCCTGGAAGACCACGACTTTTTGAAGTAGTTCAAAAAGTTAAAGCCATTAACAACGAACGAAGAAAAAAATTAAATACATCTTTTACAAGAAAATCATTTTTTAAACCCGAACTTGATCTACATCCGGAATACGAACTCGACTACATAGCCGCCCCACCGAGAATGTCGCGATACATTGAGGTAAGCACACAAATATATAAGATATACCTAAAATATGTTTCCAAAGAAGACATTCATGTTTATAGTATCGACGAAGTGTTTATTGATGCAACATCATACCTTAAAACACTCGGTATAACAGCCCACGACTTTGCTGTAAAAATGATAAAGGATATTTTAAGTCAAACAAAAATAACAGCAACAGCAGGAATTGGAACCAATCTTTATCTTTGCAAAATAGCGATGGACATCGTTGCAAAACACGCTGATGCCGATAAAGATGGCGTTAGAATTGGCGAACTTAACGAAATAACCTATCGACAAAAATTATGGAATCACCGTCCCATCACCGATTTTTGGAGAGTAGGCTACGGCACAGCAAATAGGCTCGCACCCTACGGAATAGACACAATGGGCAAAATAGCTCAATTGTCGATAAAAAACGAAGATTTTTTTTTCAAACTTTTTGGAATCAATGCCGAGTTACTTATAGACCATGCTTGGGGCTATGAACCGTGCACAATAGAACTGATAAAAGCCTACCGTCCCGAATCTACATCAATGAGCGTAGGGCAAGTTTTATCTTGCGCATACAATTTTAAAAAAGCTCGCGTTGTAATAATGGAAATGGCCGATTCTGCTGCATTAGACTTAGTAAAAAAAAATTTGTTAACCTCACAAATTGTAATATCTGTAGGTTACGATGCTGCCAATGTTGCAAACATCAACAATTACCAAGGCGAAACCACAACCGACTATTATGGTCGCCAAGTACCCAAACACGCACATGGAACAATTAATCTCGGAGGTTTTTACTCCTCAGGCAAAATAATAATCGAAGCGGCAGCAAAACTTTTTGACAAAATAGTTAATCCAAACCTTACCATAAGACGGCTTAACATATCGCTCAACACAATAAGAGAAGAAAAAATAAAAAATACAAAGCCCAATGGTGTCCAACTCGATCTTTTTACAGACTACAACGCCCTAAAAAAACAACAAGAACAAGAAAAACAAAAACTCGAAAAAGAACGAAGACTACAAAACGCCGAAATTTTTATCAAAGAAAAATTTGGAAAAAACGCTATACTAAAAGGGCTTAATTTTGAAGAAGGCGCAACAGCTATACAACGAAACAACCAAATAGGAGGACACAACGCATGAACGAAGATTTTTCCGACATTATAAAACACAACTACACTGGCATACAATCGCACAAACAAATGTCGCTTGAAATGCGTGCAGCCCAATTTGCACCATTTGCAGCCTTATCGGGATACGAAAACTCAATAAACGATGCAGCAATAATTGCCGAAAAAAATTATGAACTTCAAAACACATACACACAAGATCCTAACAACGAAATATAACAATCAAAGAAAACAAATAATACCAATAAAAAAAATATTTTTTTTGTGATTTGCGATTTGCCGATTAATTTTGCAAAAAAATATTTCTACGGTTTTATGGCCCAAAATTTAAAAAATAGCAGTTTTTTTTATATCGCAAAACTATTTATAGCGGTGTTAATGGTTATAGTAGCAGTTTCGCAAACCGCCTATGCCCAAAAAAATGACAAAAAAGATAAAGACAAAGACAAAAAAACATGGCCAAAAACGGCTAACATTTGGACTTTGGACGAAGGATATTCTATAAAAGAATACGATATAAACAACGATACATTGTTGCATCTATTTCAAACATACGATTACAACGACAAAAATTCAATTTCGGTTACAAACCTTGGCAACATGGGTTCGCCATATATATCCAACATATTTGAAACCAGACCGTTAACAAACAACAACCCTGTATGTTTTTTCAACAATGTAAACGATTTTCTTGATACACCACAACAAACAAAATTCTACCAAGTAAACCATCCATACACATGGCTATATTATGCCACAACACCAAAATCAAGAAATGGACAAATTGTAGATTTTACCCACACACAAAACGTAACAGAAAAATTTAACTGGGGTTTCAACATAGGATTAGTTGGCTCAACAGGACGCATAGCCCACCAACATACCCGTAATGTAACATTCTCACCACAAATGAGTTACAGAGGAAAACACCTTACTTTACATGGTTTTTACAAATTTAATAAGTTTTATGTAGAAGAAAACGGTGGAATAATCGACACCGTGGAAATAAACGCCAACAGATTCAATACCAAAATGGGAAAAAGTTTCAGCGACTGGGGCATGCGCAGTTGGAATTTTGTAGGCGAATACTCATTGGGTAAAACCGATTTTCAAATAGTAAACGACTCCACACACTTCGAAATCTACACACCAAAACTAAGTTTTAACTACATATTTCAGTTTGAAAAACAGTTTCGATCATACACCGACGAAGATATGAACACAGGTGTTTATCAAAATTTCTATCTATCAAACACTTCCACTTACGATTCTCTTTTTTACAAACGGATGACCAACATGTTTCAAATAAAGTTTTTTGAAGGTCAGTTACTAAAAGTTTCACCCGGATTTAGGGGCGCAATAGGTATGGAAAACGAATATTATTCCAACTTCAAAAACTACATGGAAACCAACGGTTCAACCAAATATGCCAACGCTTTTTTTGAAGGAGGAATCACAAAAAACAAGTCGAAAAACTTTTTTCTACAAGCCCGCTACCGCCAATATCTCAGTGGTTATAAACTCGGCGACATAGAATTTAAAGGCAAAATAGGTCTAAAATTTCACAAAAACGGTGGCGACACTACAACATATTTTAACGCAGCATTCGATTTTTACAATATAGAGCCAACATACTACGAACAACGCTATTATTCAAACAATTACCGATGGAGCAACAATTTTGACAAAAAACAAATAAACCGAATAGCAGCAGAGTTTTCCATGCCAGTATGGCATTTTAGAGTTGCAGCCGCCAACTACATTTTAAACAATCACATTTATTTCAACCAAAACGCACTGCCCCAACAATCAAGCAGTGCCATAACAATACAAAGCATAAGTTTAGAAAAAGATTTCTTTATTTGGCACGTACGATTTGCCAACCGCGCAACATACCAAAATACCAACAAAAACGACATACTCAACTTACCCAAATTAGCATTTTATCATGCAACATACTTTGAGTTTTTTTTGGTTAAAAACGTTTTGCTAACCCAACTTGGAGGCGAAGTAAGATATTCCACCGAATACAACGCGTTTGGTTATAGCCCAGCAACATCTGTATTTTATGTTAGCGACCGTTTCAAAGCAGGCAACTACCCTATCATCAACGGATTTGCAAACATTAAAATAAAAGGTGTGTTAATGTTTTTTAAATGGGAACACATAAACGACGGCATGATACAAGATTTTTATTCAGCAGCCGACAACTATCCAATAAGTGATTTTCATTTTATGTTTGGAATTTTATGGCGTTTTGGTGACTAAACCAAACAAAAAAACATAAAACAAAAAATAACTAAAAAATTAAATATTTGATAATCAACAAATAAAAAAGCAACTATTGTTAAAAAAATTAAAATAATTTTTTTTTCGATGTTTTTTTACCAAAAAAACAAAAAATATATTACATTTGCAGTTTGAAAAACCAAACGGTTTTTGCAACAAAACAATGAAATTAACAAAACTAATAATTTTATTAGCCGTTGTATTTGCAACAGGATGTGGAGAGTTTAGCAAGTTGCTAAAAAGCAACGATTATGAATTAAAATACACCAAAGCATTTGAATACTACGGCATGGAAAAATACGACAAATCAGTTCAACTTTTCGAACAAATCCTACCCGTTTACAAAGGGATGGAAAAAGGCGAAAAAGTAATGTACTATTACACAATGTCGCTATACAAAGTAAAAGATTACTATACAGCAGGATATTATTTCAGAAAATTTGCCCAAACATATCCACATAGCGAATATACAGAAGAAGCAATGTATCTTGGCGCATATTGTTACTATTTGGATAGTCCCAAACCATCGCTCGACCAAGAAAGCACCAATATGGCAATTTCTGAATTTGAACTTTTCTTGTCGAAATTTCCAAACACACCCAAAAAAGACACGTGCAACACACTTCTCGACAAGTTAAGATGGAAATTACAAACAAAATCGTACAACAACGCATATTTGTATTATAAACTTGGTTATTACAAAGCAGCCAACATATCGTTGAAAAACAGCATAAAAGATTATCCCGACAGCCCCTACCGCGAAGAGATACTCTATTACACAGCCAAAGCTGCTTACATCTACGCCGATAAAAGCGTTCCAGAAAAACAACAAGAACGTTTTTTGAACGCAAAAACCGACATTGCTGATTATATAAAAGCATATCCAACAGGAAAATACCTCAAGGATATTAATAAAATGAAAGAAAATTCTGAAAAATTTATAACAAATTACCGGTAAAATAATAGTAAATTATGGATTACAAAAAAACCAACGCGCCCACTTCAATTATAACCCGCGACACAGGCGTTTTAGAAAGTAAAACAGGCAATCTCTACGAAACAATAGTTGTAGCTTCAAAACGTGCCAACCAAATTGGAGTTGATATAAAAAACGAACTCAACAAAAAATTGGAAGAATTTGCTTCTTATACCGACAACCTCGAAGAAATTTTTGAAAATCGCGAGCAAATAGAAATATCTAAATTTTACGAACGTTTGCCCAAACCAGTTCTTCTCGCATTGCAAGAAATGATGGAAGACAAGATATATTTTCGCATTCCTTCTGAAGAAGAACTTGAACAAGAGCGCATTGACGAAGAAGCTCGTGCAGAAGTAGAAGCTAACATAAAAATTGTTAAAGAGCCAGAAAATACAGAACAATCCAAAACATTCGATGAGCTAATAGCCGAAGCCACCGACACACCGTCGGGCAATCCAGAGGCAGAAATGGATAAAAAAGTTGATAAACCCAAAAAAACAAAAGAACCCAAAATAAAAAAAGCTGACAAAAAATAATACCGCACTCTATTATGCTAAGCGGGAAAAAAATATTAATCGGAATCACGGGTGGCATTGCAGCCTATAAAACAGCAACTTTGATAAGATTGCTTATAAAAGCAGGTGCCGAGGTAAAAGTAGTGATGACACAAACGGCCAAACAATTTATAACACCGTTAACAATAGCTACACTTTCAAAAAATCCCGTGTATGCCGATTTTTTTAATCCCGAAAATGGTGAATGGAACAGCCATGTAAAACTTGGTATTTGGGCAGATTTAATGATAGTGGCACCAGCAACTGCCAACACCATGGCAAAAATGGCATACGGCATTGCAGACAATCTTCTTTTAACAACTTGTTTGAGCGCAAGATGCAAAATAATGCTTGCCCCTGCAATGGACTGCGATATGTTTGCCAACCAAGCCACACAACAAAACATTCTAACGCTAAAAAAACGCGGTTTTTTGTTTGTTGATGCCGATGAAGGCGAACTTGCAAGCGGTTTGTCGGGAAAAGGAAGAATGGCTGAACCAGAAAAAATTATCTATAAAGTTGTTGATTTTTTTACTCCAAAAGATTTTGTTGGAAAAAAAATAATGGTAACAGCGGGACCAACACGCGAAAAAATAGATCCAGTGAGATTTATTAGCAATTTTTCGACGGGAAAAATGGGTTATGCCATAGCAGAAAAAATTGCATTGCGCGGTGGCAAAGTAGTATTAATTTCGGGACCTGTTGACATAAAAGCCAAAAACGACAACATTGAAGTTGTCAATGTTGTTTCGGCAGAAGAAATGTACCAAGCTTGTGTCAAAGAATTTTCAAGTTGCGATGTTGGAGTATTGGCGGCAGCGGTAGCAGATTATACTCCAGAAAACGTTGCAACTCAAAAAATAAAAAAAAACACAGACAACTATATGTCTATCAACCTTTTGCCAACAACAGACATAGCAGCAAATCTTGGTAAACAAAAAAGAGAAAAACAAATACTCGTTGGCTTTGCACTCGAAACCGAAAACGAAATGGAAAATGCGACAAAAAAACTAAAATCAAAGAATTTTGATTTTATAGTTTTAAATTCGCTAAAAGACAAAGGTGCAGGGTTTGGCTATGATACCAACGTTGTTACCATAGTAAAAGACAATGGACAAACTTTAAAATACGGGTTAAAACTAAAAACTCAGGTTGCCGACGACATTGTCGAATGTCTAAAAAACACCCTTGATGAAAAAAACATCTAAAATTATTGCGTTTTCACTTATATTTTTTATTATAAGTTACAATGCTGTAGCACAAGAACTTAACTGTAGAGTTAACTTAAATTATAGCAGCATTTCCAACAATTCTTCGCCCATATTTCAAGAATTGCAAAAGGCAATAACCAATTTTATGAACGACACACGTTGGACTTCGCACCACTTTGAAACCAACGAAAAAATTGATTTCAACTTGCTTATAACGCTAACCGATTACAACGGTCTTGACAAATTTACAGGAACAATACAAATAAACTTAAGCCGACCCGTGTATGCCACATCCTACAACAGCCCACTGTTCACATTTAAAGAAAGCGAAGGAAAATTTGTCTTCAACTACATTGAAGGTCAAAATCTCGAATATGTAGAAAATATTTTTACAAGTAATCTCACACAAGTTTTGGCATATTACGCCTACATTGTGCTTGGCTACGACTATGATACATTCTCACCTTTGGGCGGCAGCGAGTTTTTCAAAAAAGCTTTTCGCATTGTTCTAAATTCACAAAGTTCTGGATACGAGGGTTGGAGTAGTGGCGATAACAAACAAAATTCGCGCTACAACCTTATAGATGCACTTCTCGACAAACGTTTTGAAAATCTTAGACTTGGACAATATTACTACCACCGTCAAGGACTTGATGTTATGCCATCCGAACCAGAAAAAGGCAGAAAAACAATGTTAGAAGCTTTAAAATACATTCAAAAATCAGAACGCGCAAAGCAAAACTCTCTTATAGTTTCACTTTTTTTTACTGCCAAAAGCGACGAAATAGTTAACGTTTTTTCTATGTCGCCAACTGCCGAAAAAAACGAAGTGCTTACCATACTTAAAGAAGTTGACGTTTCAAATGTTTCTAAATATCAGAAAATTACGCAAACAAACTAATTTTTTTGGGGGTATCAATCAAAGTTGATATTATTTATAATTTCTTAATTTTATATTTCAATTTTTTTTACCACAAAAATCTAAATTCGCCACGTAGTTTTGTTTCCGCATACCTTTCGGTTTGGCGGAATTAAAAGGGAATCAGGTGAAAAACCTGAACAGTCCCGCTGCTGTTAGCTTAAAAAAAAGTGCTGCAATCATTTAGCCACTGAATTTTTTCGGGAAGGTGCAGTTACCAAGTAAGTCAGAAGACCTGCAAAACTATGTTATAGCCGTTGAATCTGCGAGGACGGAAACAACTGCAACTGAAATATATAGCTGTTTTTATGAAAAACATGTTGCCCTACTCCTTGTTGATGGGTTGGGTGTTGATGTTTTGTGCCAACTTTTCCATTGCACAAACCGACACACTAATAAACCGCAATTTGGGAGAAATAGATGTTATTGCCAAACGTAACCAAAGGCAATTTACAATGGTACAATCTATTACGCAAAACGAAATCAAGATTGCACCAACCACCGATATTGCCTCGATACTGCGCACATTTAGCGGAACCAACGTCAAAGATTATGGTGGAGTTGGCGGACTTAAAACTGTTTCAGTTAGAAGTTTAGGAGCGTCACACACCACAGTAGAATACGATGGCGTACCAGTTTCGGACATACAAGCGGGACAAATTGATATTTCACGATTTGAATTAAACAATGTTGCTGAAATTAAACTTTCGGTAGGACAAGACGACAATCTGCTAAAACCTGCTAAATTTTTCGCAGGTGGCGCAACTCTTAGTATAAATTCTTTCGACGGTTTACAAACCAGTAACCAAAAAATTAAAATTGGTATAAAAACTGGTTCATTCGGTCTTTTTAACATTAATCCAAGTTTTTCTAAATATATTTCTAAAAGACTAAAAATTAACATTTTAGCCAATTATATGCGTTCTGATGGAACTTATAAATTCAAATTAAACAATTACAACACCCAAACCATTGAAAAACGCAAAAACTCCGACATTAATTCTTATAAATTAGAACTTAACCTAAACTATTATGATTCAATAAGAAAAGAATTTAAATTTAAAACCAACGCTTTCTATTCAAATCGCGGATTGCCCGGTAGCGTTATTTTTTACAACACCATTGCAAACGAGCGACTTAAAGACAAAGATTTTTTTGTACAAACAAGTTATAAACATCGCGTATTTAATTGTTTTACAACCAAACTCATCGCAAAATATAGTTATGCAGGTAGTTTTTACACCGACAAAAATGTAAAATACTCCTCTGGAATATTACACCAAGATTCCAAACAAAACGAAATTTATTTTTCTTGGGCTAATTTACTGCAAATTTCTAATGGTTTATCATTTTCGTTAAGCCAAGATTATAGCAACAACTTGCTCAACAGCAACATAACCGACCGAAAACCAATTAGAAACACATTTCTTACAGCAGCCAACTTGCGCTATACTCCAAACAACATTTTTTCTATAACAACAAACGCAGTACAAACAATCGTACGCGAAAAAACCGACAATGGCAATCATTTTCCAAATTTAGAAAAAATTTCACCATCAGCAGGAATAATTATTTGTCCACTTGAGTTTTGGACAATAAGACTTTTTTATAAAAACACATTCCGTGTTCCAACATTCAACGAGTTGTATTACACTACATTAGGCACAACAAACCTAAAACCAGAAAACGCTCGCGAATTTAACATTGGCAATAGTTTTAATATAAAAAATTATGATTTTTCAATCGACATATTTAGAAACTATGTAACCGACAAAATAATAGCTATTCCAACGCTTTATATTTGGAAAATGTCTAACTACGGACATGTTGAAATAACAGGAATTGACTTTAACGCAAAACGAACATATAATTTAACAAACGCCACTTTAAATGTTTCTGCAGATTGTTCGTATCAAAAAGCTATAGACATAACCGACAATAAATCAAAACTTTATAAATCTCAAATACCATACACGCCCAAAATTTCTGGAAGTTTTTCATGTTATTTTTCATACAAAAAAAATTCAATGGGACTAAGTAGTTTTTTTACGAGCAAACGATATTTTTTGGAATACAACATTCCTGACAACGAAATAGAAAAATATGCAGACTTTTCTTTTTCGATGGCGCGTGAGTTTTTTGTAAAAAAAACAAGTTTTTTTGCAAAATTTTCATGTCTTAATTTTACGAATAAACAATACGAAATTATAAAATATTATCCTATGCCACGTAGACAATTTAGAATTGAATTAGAATTTTTATTATAAACAGTTAAAACAAAAAAAATGACAAACAAATTTTTAAAATTTCTTTCACTAAGTGCTTTATTAGTAAGCACATCGGTTTGGTTTTCGTCTTGCGACAAAGATGATGATGACAATAAACAAAAAACAGTTTCGTCAACAAAAAAAGTTTTCATCCTCAATGAAGGGTCTTACATGGGCAACAACTCCACTTTGGATGTTTATTATCCTAACGGAGAAAATGCTTATCAATCAAAAGTTTATGCAAATACCAACTTAGAAGTAATTGGCGACACAGGACAAGATATTGTTTATTATGGTGGTAGAATTTATCTAAGTGTGTTTGGCTCAAACTATTTAGCCAAACTCGACTTAACTGGCAAAGTTTTGGAAAAATACTCTTTTTCAGAATCGGAAGGACAACCCCGCTATCTCGCAGTAAAAGACGGTTTTGTGTATGTTTCGCTTTATTCTGGACAAATAGCCAAATTCGACACCACATCAATTGCCACCATTACGACAACTGTTGACATACAAGGCTCACATCTAGAAAAAATTTACATCAACGGTGATAAACTTTATGCTGCCATTGCTGGCGACTACAATGTTGCATACGATAATAGAATAGCTGTTGTTGACTTAACAAATTTTTCTTTTAATCAACACATAACTATTGGCGAGGATCCTACATACGTACTTGCAAATGGTAACAACATTTATGCAATACACTACAACACAACCACTTGGATACAAGAATTAATTGATTTTAATATTTCGTCAAAAACTTCAAATGTTTACGAAAACATTGCAAAAATAAACATAAGCGACAACATTCTTTATTACATAAAATCAGAAACAGAATATTCTTCAGATTATTCTTCTCCAACCACAAACACATCATTTTATAAAAGCAACATAGGCGACACCGTTGAACAATCCGAGTTTTTAGATTTATCTAATAGTTCTGAACTTTCGTCTTCAATAATCTATATGTTTGAAATTGACCCTGATAACGGAGATTTTTATATTGGAACTACCGATTATAATACCAACGGCACAATTTACCGTTTTGATAAGAATGGGAAATTTATAGAAAAATTTGAAACCAGCGGTATTAATCCAAACAAAGCAATATTTGTTTATTAAACACTTTTGTCAAAAAAAATAAACCCAACTTTACAAAAACCATATAAAGTTGGGTTTATTTTTTTAAGTAAATAGAATAAAAAACGGGACTACTAAATCCCGTTTTTTTATATTAATTAAAATCTTGCAGTAGTTGTTTCACCAATCCAACCGCCAATATTTATTGTCTTCCCATTAGTGATACCGTGCATAAAAGCTTCTTCTTTGTTAGGACACGAACCTTTGTAACGACCTATAAGATTATTGGCTTCGTTAGCAACAGATGGGTCAACCGATTTTGCTTTGTTGAGTTTGTCAATTACAAGCCAAAAAGTTTGAGAACGTTCAAAAGCATCTTCACCAACAGGATTTGCACCATACATAACAGCAATCAAAATATAAGGAGCACCAAAATTAGGTTTCAATTGAATTGCACGCTGAGCATAGGTACGCGACTGTGAAAATTTGTTTTGTTTGTGAAGCAAACGCGCTATACTAAAGCAATAGTTGGCTTTCATTGTATCAGCAGTAGCCAAATTGATAGCTTTTTCGTAGTTTGCTATGGCATCATCAGTTTTATTTTTCTTTTCCATCATACGCGCAAGGCTACGATAAGCAAGTTCAGAAGGACGTTTTTCTGCCAATTTTATTGTTGCATCTTCATAAAGTTGTATGTCGGAACATCCTTTTTTATCAAGAATATTAACAATTTTTTCGCAAAGATCTTCGTCATTTGGGTTAGCTTTAAACCTTGGAGAAAATGCCTTATCTAGGGTTTCACATTGTGCTGCTGTGCTATTAGAAAACAAAACATCAACACCATTGATAACTTTATCAGCACCTTCAATAGCTTTTTGAGCATTGGCTTTATCTTTTTCGGTAGTAGCTTTTGCAAGACGAGCTTCTGCTGCACTTCTTATAACAGGCAACAAATCAGAATATTGAAGATATTTATCTACAACTTGTGTTGCATCAATTTTTTCTGCCTCGTACATTCCTATAACAGTTTGCATAGCACATTGAATAACACGTGGTTCTGCATCTTTACCTGCCATGTCAACAGCCTTTGTAAGAATATTATAAGGTTCTTCTACTGGCTGTTTACGATATTTTAGCAAATCAACGCCTTTGTTTCCAAGCACATACGATTCTGGATATTTTTTACTGGTTTTTGCAAAATATTTAATACGCTGGTCATAAACCATCATCAAAGTGTCAACCCAACGCTCGTATTCCGAAGGGTTTGATTTTGATTTTTCCAACTTATTGTAAACAATGTTCAATGCATTGGTTTGATAGATGTTGGCATAAGTAGCTGGATAGTAATTTAACAAACGCGACCAAGGACCGTATGCAGATTCGTAGTTTTTGGTTTTAATAAAGTCGTCGAACATTGCAATTGTTCTTATACATTCTGCAGAGTCGGCACCATACTTAACTTCACGCATAAGAGTTGCAATTTTTTTCTGTTCAGAACGCAAACCAGAGGTAAGTTCTGATAACGTACCAGCTTTCTGCATGTCTTTTAGCGTTTTGAGGTCAAAAATGCTAAGTACCTCAGCATCAGCCCCTCCGAGTTCAAATTTTTCAATTTCTTCAAGTCCTGACTCAAGTTTTCCATACAACGCACGATAGTTGTTTTTCAACTTAGGGTTGTACTTGGTTGTCGGCGTAATGGCGAGTTCTCCTGCCGTTTCTGGGAATTTTTGTTTGATTAGGTCTCCGGCGTTTTGGCCGAATGCAAAATTACCAGCCAGCAAAAATACTCCCGCCATAGCTGACAATTTAGCCAATTTTATCGTTTTCATAATACGCTTAGTTTTTTTAAATTATTAAAAAATTTAGTAGTCTATTGGAATTTCCGTTTTACAAACCATACGTCATGTGCGGTTACGTTGAAATGCAAAAGGAAATATTTTTCTTGATACAAATTATGTTCCGTTGTGCCTCTTTTTCCAAAATTGCAACTTATATTCATTACAAGTGTCTTTATTGGCAAACCAAGACCAAAAGTAATGCCTTGATCCTTTATGGTTTTACCATTGAGCGACAAATAAGAATCGCTTGTATATAATCCAAAACGATAATTTATCGTTTTATAGTATCTACTTGAATATTTATCTTGCACAAACTGCGCTCCAAATGAGTAAGAAATATTTTTTCCAAGTGGTGTATTGTCTTCGCCTTCAATCGAAAAACTGCTCCAATCTTGCATCTTATAATCACCACAAATGGTAAACATTTCGTTAAATTCTAACGACACACCAACACCAATGCTCTGTGGCAAAGTTATTTTTCCTTTTGCGATAGTGTCGTTGGCAACGGTATCGGTTACTGCCGTGAGTGTATTGTATTTGTAAATAAACAATTCATCGCGTGCATTAATCTTCGACTCGTTTGAAAATGTAAGCCCTGCATTAAATTTCAAAGCATTACGCAAAGTATCTTTTTTTGAACGTATGCTTTTTGAAAACAAGAAACCAAGGTCATAATTAAATCCTGTGATTATATACCTGCTTTTATAAGATGAACTTGAAGTGTATGCTGTGGTATATTTAGTAGTAGAACCGGGGTTATAAATAAGCTCAGTACCAACTGACGACACGGTGCTTGTACGATCGAGACTTCCAAAAATATAAGAGCCTGTTACACCCATCGAAAACATTTTCAAAAATTTAAATGCAGCACTCACCGATACTTTATTAAGACCACCACTTCCTTTGCTCGTTGTTGCAAATGAATGTGTTGTTCCAAACGAATCGTCTATCTTAACAGTGTCGGAAAAACTATAACCAACAGAAGAATATGGTGTAAGCATAAAATTGAAAAACATCCAAGGTTTAGCAGCAAATCCACCTGCAAGATATTTGAAAGTTGTATTGTTGTTTTTCTGCGACCCTACCGATGATTCTGTAGTTGTAAATTTGGTATCAAGACCAACATCAAACACAAATCTTTGCATCATCAAATTGGTGTTTCCTGCTGGGTTAAGCATGTTGAGATACATTGGAGTGCTAAGAGCAATACCAGTTCCTCCCATGGCAATATTGTTTCCAAATCCTGGTGTGTATAGATCTCCAAGTCCGTATCGCGAATACGGTGAATTGGTTATTTGCTGAGCGGTTGCCAATCCTGCCGCAAAAAACGATAATAGAATTAATATAAATTTTAATTTGTTAAACATTATTTTTTCTGTTAAAGCCCCAATAGTTGGAGCAGTTTTTTCAGCGCAAAATTATATAAAAACTATTGTTTTTAATTTATTTTTGATTACAATTTATCAATCTGAAATTAAATTTAGTAATAATCACCAAATTTTAAATAGTTTTAACATTATAAGCCAAAATTTTGTTAAGACCAATGGCTACTAAATTTGGCTCGGCAAATATCATATTTTTTAATCTTTTTGCCAAAAAAACTGTATCACCTCCAGTTAAAATTATCTTAGCATCATCAAAAATTTCATCAATTTTATTTATGTAACCCTCAATTTCGTTTATAACCCCCACTACAACACCATTTTGCAAAGCAAGTTGAGTAGAATTGGCTATTTTTGGCAAAACATCTATATCGTCTAAATTTATTTGTGGAAGAGCCGAAGTGTAATAATTCATAGCCTTTGCACGCATTTTTAAACCTGGAGAAATGCTTCCTCCAAGAAATTTTCGTCCTTTATCTAAATAATCAAACGTTATACACGTACCAGCATCAATAATAAGAACGTTGCAATTTGGAAAAATAACTGACGCGCCTACTGCAGCGGCAATGCGATCTTGTCCGAGAGTATTAGGCGTAGCATAGCAATTTTCGATGGGAATTTTTGTATATTTATCAAAAAAAATTGTATTTTTTCCAAAAATATCAAAATCAAAACCTTGCAAATATTTATGTATATTTGTAAGTCCCATTATAAAAATGTGTTCAAAATTATATCCAACAGTATTTTTGTTAAGATTTTCTATAAAATTGGAATAATTAAAAATAAATCTATTTTTTATATCGTTATTACTGAAAATAAAGGCTTTAATGCAAGTATTGCCAGCATCCAAAATTAAATTCATAATTAAATAAAGTTAAAAAAATTTAGTTTTTGCTCGCAATTTAGTATTTTTGTTAAATCAAAAAAACAAAAAATTATATAAAAAATATGAACTCCAAACGAATATTGATAGTGGAAGACGACAAAATGCTCTGCACGGTGTTTCAGATGTTTTTGCAAGAACTTAATTACGAAACAGTTGCCATCGTACGCACGGGAGCTGATGCAATTGCGGCTTGCAAGTCGTACCAAGACATAGACGTAGTTTTGATGGACATCCACTTGGATGGAGATATTGACGGAGTGGAAACAGCCCGTCGAATAAGCGATGAACTCAAAGCTCCAGTTTTGTTTATCACGGGCGACAATAGCCCAGAAACCATAAAATCAGCCACACTTGACAACGTTTATGGATTTATGACAAAACCCGTTTACAAACGCAACCTTGGCGTAGCAATTGAGTTTGCATGCGAAAAATATAAAAATACAAGAAAAAATCAATAGTGTTTTTGTATCAGTTTGATGACTAAAAAACTAAAAAAAGTTAAAATAAAAATTAATAAGCAACTTTAACGTTATAAAATACAGACTAACAGAAAAAGTTTTAAAACAAACAGCCATGAAAAAAACATTGTTTTTATTGCTATTATGCATGGCAGCTGTTGCAGCCAATGCACAAGGATACGAAATTTCAATAAAAATAAAACATCTAAAACAAGGCGACACCGTTATACTCGGACACCATTTTAACGAAAAACTAATTCCCGACGACTCTACAACTCTTGATGCCTTAGGTCGCGGTGTGTTTAAGGGAAAGAATAAACTACCTGGCGGAATGTATTTTATATTTATGCCAAACCGCACATATTTTGATATAATAATAGACAAAAACCAAAAATTTTCTATAGAAAACGATACAACAAACTATCTTAAAAATATGGTGATAGTTGGCGACTTAGAAAACCAAGTATTTGTGGAATATCAAAAATTCCGCGATGCAACCTTTGCCGAATACCAAGCAGCCTCAAAAGAACTCGAAGCCGCCAAAGGTAACGCCGACAAAGAAAACAAAGCCAAGGAAAAAATAAAACTCGTTAACCAAAAACTTGACGACAAATACAACGAGCAAAAAAGCAAATATCCCGATATGTTTTTTACAAAATTTTTAACCGCCACTCGCGAAATAGAAGTTCCTACAGAAATTACAGACCAAACAGAAAGGTACAACTATTATAAAAACCATTATTTCGACAATTTTGATGTTTCCGACGGACGGTTATTACGCACCGTAATTTATCAACCCAAGATAGAACGGTATGTCGACAAAGTGGTGTTGCCAATTCCCGATACATTAATAAAAGAAACAACCAAACTCGTTGACCAAGCCCGCACAAGCGACGAACTTTTTAGGTTTATGCTCGCTTTTCTATTTAACAAATACGCCAAAAGCGAAACAATGATGGCCGAAAACGTATATGTATCATTGGCAAACATATACGTAAAAGATGCTAAATGGGATACCGACTCTTTTAAAACACAGTTGAAGAAAAAAATAGACAAAAAAGCCAATTGCTTGGTAGGCAATCCTGCAAAAAAATTAGAAATGCGATTAGTACCAACCGACACCAACAAATTGGCTGTATTGCGCATACCTCTTGAAGAATTTAAAACAAAAGGTGCAGAACTCGAAAAACAAAAACCTAATTTTGAAGATCGCAGACAAGACGTTGCTAAAATGTTGAATACATACCTTAATTATTTTCCACAAGAATATGATTTTTCAAAAGAAAAGAAAAAATACATATTGCTATGGTTTTGGGAACCCGATTGCAGCCATTGTCAAAAAGAAACGCCCGACTTATACAAATTTTACAAAGACTCGTTGTCGAAATTTGATGTTGCAGTTTGGGCAATATACATGAACAAAAGCGTTGATAAACTGCCCGATTTAAACCGACACGCTAACAAATATTTCGACTTTATAAAGAAAAACGAACTCAATTATCCGGGCTGGCACAATCTTTGGAATCCGTTTGACCAATATCGCGACAACTACGATGTAAACTCCACCCCCACTCTATTTTTAATTGATGAAAAACGTAACATTTTGGCAAAAAGAATATCTTTTCGTCAATGCTATCAGCTAATAGAAGAAATAGAAAAAGCAGGAACAGAAAACAAAAAATGAAAAAAACAGCACTATTGTTATCAGCAATATGCCTAATAGTCAACGTATGCTTTGCGCAAGACTTTAAAATAACAGCAAAAATTTCCAAAATGAAGCCGCAAAAAGCAACACTTGCCTACTATTTTGAAGACAAGCAATACGTTGCCATAGATTCTGGCAAAATAGAAAACGGCAGCATAGTTTTTGAAAAACAAAAACAGCTGCCAGCTGGAATCTATTGTATTATACTTAAAGACGACGCGCAATATTTCGACCTACTCATTGACCCAAACAACCAAATTTTTTCGTTAAAAGCCGACATTTCCGACATACAAAAAACAATAAAATTTAATGGGTCGCAACTAAACTCCGATTTTTACGACTATCAAAGGCTTATGACCAAAATAATAACAAAACAACGCGAACTTGATACCGCGAAAAAATACGAAACAGATAGCCTAAAAATCAAAAATATTGAAAACCAATTAGACAAAATAGATCAAGAAATAGACAACGCATGGCAACAAACTGCCACCGCCCATGCAGGAACATTCCTTGCCGATGTTCTAAACTGCATGAACGCTGCCAATTACACTGGTCAAGAAATGTTTAACCACATAAATTTTGCTCAACCAGGATTAATTAGAACACCATTTTTCTACAACAAAATACGCACTCACATTGCACGTCATATAGAATCTGGTGCATGGAACATCAACTACGAAACCGATCGAATAATAAACCTCGCCGCAGCAAACGAAGATGTATATCATTACGTAACAAGTTATTTACTAAACTTTTATCGCACTTTTTACAAATATGGCATCAACGAGGTGTTTGTTCACATAGCAGATACATATTTTTTGCCAGACACTGTAAAAAACCTCAACGCCGACAGCCGAAAAGCAATAAAAGAACAACGCG
>CALFIU010000177.1 GCA_937877455.1 uncultured Bacteroidales bacterium | reverse complement strand
AGCAATTCGATGAACGATTCGTAGTTGCTCGCATTGTCCACTTCGTCGATTATCAACACAATGGGCTTGGACGAGTTTTTGTTGATTTTGATAATCAAATCAGAAAGCACCTTTGGCTTTATTTTATAATCGTCCGCATTGTCAACAACCTCGGATATAGCATTAATTACCAAGTCGTTGGCAAGAGTTTCTTCGTAGTCGATAGCGGATTTGAAGGCGTCGGCAAAGGCAAAAGAAAGCGATTCGATGTCCCTGAACTCAGCTTCGCCCATGCTCTCGAAACTTATCGAAAACACCACGTAATTCTCCCGCAATTTTTCAGCAAGATGATACAGTGTCGTGGTTTTTCCATATTGACGTCCACGGTTGATGGTGATGTACTCGCCATTTGCGACAGCTTTTTCGATTTCTTCGATTCGGCTGTCGATGTTTACCATATAGTGTTTGTATGGGTAACAAATGCCTGTGGTGTTGAATTCTCTCATGATTGCGCCTTACGTTTTTATGTCCGACGCAAAATTAACAAAAAAATTTTGAAAAACTTGTCGTAATTTCAGAAAATGTTTCTAATTTTGCAGCCGAAATAATTGACATTATCAAATGGAAAAATTTTACGACATAATGACAAGTACGCTTAGAGGGGGGTAAGATTTACTTTACACTTTCTCTGTTTTGTCGTTGTGTAGTAAAAGCAGCCGCACTCGTAATGGGTCAACCATTACAAGTGCGGCTGTTTTTTGTGTAACTAATTTTAAATCAAAAAAAAAATGAAAAAAGTAACATTTGTAATTTTGACGGCACTGATTGCTTTCTTTGTTGGTAACGTGTCTGCGCAGAGCAATGCTTTCCCAAAGGGAAAGATTGGTGTTAATGCTGGATTCGGATTTGGTGCAAACACTTGGGGAGCCGGTTTTATGCCAACATTCAACCTCGCCGGCGATTATGCAATCAAAGACGTTATCAATGACGGTGGCTCAATCAGTTTAGGCGCGTTTTTTGGCATCGGCGGCAACAAAAGCGAAAACAATTTCCGACTTGGTGTTCGTGGCGCATTGCATTACACTTTTGTTGACAAACTCGACACTTACGGTGGTATTGCAATGGGTTTTAAACATTCTAAGGGTAAAGTAAACGATTCGTCAAATGGTTACGGCTCTCTTTTAGCAGTATGGGACGATGACGATAAAGGCGGCAAGGAAACTCATTTCACCTATATTCCTATTTTTGCAGGAGCGAGGTATATGTTCACCGACCAGTTAGGCGCATTCAGCGAAGTTGCGATTTCAAAATTTGCATACTTTCAAATAGGATTGTCAGTTATGTTTTAGGATTTAATCAGACCAAGTAATGTCTCTCATAAAATTTGTTTTCGTAACATTATCCCTCTTGTTTTCAGCCGTTTGTATGGCACAAGAGGGTGTCGTGCAAGTTATGAACACCAAACTTTATGCAATGTATCATAAAGCGAAGTATGACACCAACTATGTTTCGAGACCAGAACAGAGGTTCAATGCACAAGTTTTTGGAGAAAACGGACAAAGTGAAATTTCATGGGAGTCAAACAGTTACAAGGGCAATTTTACAACATACGACAAAATATCCGTCGGCTTAAAATTTTCCTACATGGGCATAGGCGGCGGATATTCTTTTTACCCGGCATACGCCAATGAAGGACACAAAAACGAAGATGCCAAAAAGTATAGTTTCCATTACTACGGTCGCATTGTCGGCGGCGACATTTCGTATTTGAAGTCGGGAAGCGTCGTCGGCGAAGTTGTCAACACGAATTTTTCGGACGATAAAATCAGCGATACGCTCACTCAAAAAATGGCATTGGCAAACATTTATTATGTCTATAACAACAAAAAATTCTCGTATCCCGCCGCGTTTACAAGTGGATTTTTTCAGCGCAAACCGTGTGGAAGTTTGCTTTTCGGAATGTCGGCACTTTACAACAAAACCGAAAACACCACTTCGTCAACGGTGATGAAACAAGCGTCGCTGTCGTTGGGCGTTGGCTACGGTTACAATTTCTTGCTGAAAGAAAAATGGTTGCTTCATTTGTCGGCAATACCAATGATTGCATCGAGCAACAAAAGCCATTTTAAGTTTGAGGGTCAGTCGAAAGAAATCGACAAAATTGAAATGGGTTTCATTGCCAATATTCGGGGGGCAGCAATTCATAATTTTTCGCGCTGTTATTTTTCTATTAATGGCGAGATGACGCTCCATCAGTTTGGCGACGAGGAGTCGTTGTCAGTAAACATAATGGATTTTAAGGCGCATCTTGATTTCGGAATCAGGTTTTGAGAGTTCCTAATCATTCTCACATTCTTTCATAATTGAGCCTTGTGATTTTATGTCCGATACATAGTTAGCAAAAAAAATTCAGGAAACTAATAGACACTTCCAAAAATCAACTTTTATATCGTACATTATCCTACAGAAAACTGACTCGTATAAATTTCATAATACCTTCCACGTTTAGCCAAAAGTTCGTCGTGATTACCTTGCTCAGCTATTTGTCCATTGTCTATTACAAGTATTTTGTCGGCATTGCGTATGGTACTAAGACGATGAGCAATTATAAAACATGTACGTCCAACAGTTAAATTATTGATTGCCTTTTGAATAAGTATTTCCGTATGGGTATCAATGTTGCTTGTAGCCTCATCGAAAATAAGAATTGGAGCATCGGAAAGTATTGCACGCGCTATCGTAAGCAATTGACGTTGCCCGTTACTAATATTTTCGCCCTGACGCACAAGTTCTGTTTGGTATTTTTGTGGCAACCTATCAATAAAAACATCTGCTTTTGCAAGTCCAGCGGCATTTTTTACCATGTCTAACGTGGCAGATGGTCGTCCGTATGCAATATTTTTTTCTATCGTTCCACTAAATAACACAGGGTCTTGCAAAACTATACCAAGAGAATTTCTAAGATTAGAAATTTTTATTTTGCGAATATCTGTACCATCGAGCAAAATACTTCCACTATCAACATCATAAAACCTCGTTAAAAGATTCATAAGCGTAGTTTTGCCAGCACCAGTACTTCCTACAATTGCAACAACCTCTCCTGGACGTGCTGTAAATGAGATGTCTTTTAGAATAGGTTTTTGTGAGTTGTAACCAAAAATCACGTTTTTAAATTCAATTAGACCTTGTACTTTGCTAATAGAAACAGCATCTTGACTATCGGTAATAGATGGTTTTTGATCAAGCATAGCAAAAACACGTTCTGCGCCAGCAAAAGCCGACTGCACTCCATTTATTTGCGATGCTATTTGATTTACAGGACGTAAAAAATGGCGAGTATATAACAAAAAGGTTTGAATAACACCAATGGTAAGTATCCCCTCAAGAGCCATTGAACCGCCAACAACTGCTACAAGTATGTAAGTTAGGTTGTCCAAAACCCTAAGCAACGGCATCATAAGTCCACTATTAATTTGCGCACGCGTACCCGCCACCTTTAATTTGTTGTTTATTTCATCAAAAAATTCTTGTTGCTTGTCTTCTCTTCCAAAACTGCGAATAACTTTTATTCCATTGATACTTTCTTCTATTACACTATTAAGATTTCCCAACGCTGTTTGTTGTGCTGCAAAATATTTTCGCGACCTCGCAATTATAAACCTACTAAGAAATATTACCAATGGAATACTCATACATATAAGACCAGTTAGTGTTAGATTAAGCGCACACATTGTTACAATCATTCCAACCATCGAAACAATTGTGGTTACACATTGTATAAGTGTTTGCCCCAATCCGTCTTTCATAAGTTCTGTATCGTTGAGAAATCTACTCATTATATCGCCACGAGAATTAGTGTCATGATACTTTAAATCAAGGTTTTGCATGTGTTCCATCATTTGGCTGCGTAGTTTATTTACTATGCGTTGAGAAACATACACCATTCCGTATTCTTGCGCCCAGTTTGCTGCCGAACTTGCTATATAAATTAAAGCCAAAACTATAAGATACTTAACCAAAAGCACAAAATCTACGGTTGTTTGTTGGCTAAGATGTATGCAACTATCTATTGCCCTACCAATAAGCCAAGGCGTTACCAAAGAACTGGCTGTTGTTGCCAATGCACATAGCAACATTAAAAACATCAACCCTTTATGTTCTGCCCAATACGGAAGCAAACGCAAAAAAACAGCTTTTCTGTCAGACGCTTTTTCATGTGGAGCATTTATACCCATTGGTCCGTCGTTACGGCGTGGCTGCATTGGATTTTTCATAACGTATCCTCCTTTCCTGTTTGAGATTTGTAAATTTCTTTATATAGAGAACAACGCCGCATCAACTCATTATGCGAACCACAATCTATTACTTTTCCTGCTCCAAGCAAAAGTATTTTGTCGGCATTTACCACACTCGAAATCCGCTGCGCAATTATTATTTTTGTACAATTAAGTTTATGTAATGCTTGTTTTACCTTAGATTCTGTTAATAAATCCAAAGCACAAAAACTATCGTCAAGGATTAAAATATCAGGTTTTGCAAGCAAGGTTCGTGCAATGCTAAAACGTTGCTTTTGTCCACCAGAAAGGTTTGTTGCTTCTTGTTCTATACGATGTTCAAGTTTTTCGGGGAAACTATTTACATAATCCTCCATTTGTACTTGACGACATACTTCCATCATCTGAATTTCGGTGGCATTATCGTTGCCTATTTTCAAATTGTCGGCAATGCTACCCGAAAACAAAAGCGTATGTTGTAAAACAATGCCAACATGTTTTTGCAATTGTGTTCTATTTAACGATTTAATATCTTTACCTGCAATGGTTATACTTCCGCTGTCAACATCATAGAAACGTGGAATAAGGTTTACAAGCGTAGATTTTCCAGCTCCTGTTTCGCCCATTATTGCCAAAGTTCCACCTTTTTGAATAGAAAAACTTATGTTTTCGAGTTGTAAAGCAAGGTTTTCGTTTTCTTTTAGAGCGTCTTTGTAACCAAACGAAACATTTTTAAATTCAAGGTCGCCGTTAATAAAATCATCACCACTATCATTACCCGTTTCTACTGGTGTTTCCAAAACCTCATTGATGCGGTTCATTGATGCCTCGGCTTGGCTGATAGACATTATAACATGCGAGGCCATCATCAGAGCCATTTGTATTTGGGCAAGATAATTGATACTTGCCATTATTCCACCTATCTGCATTTTGCCAACCTGTACTTCCTTGGCTCCAATATAAATAACGATAATTATTCCAACATTGAGAGCAAACGATACCACAGGCATCATTGCTGACATTATTTTGCTAACATGAAGCGTACTTTCCTTTAAATCGAGATTAGCTTGTTCAAAACGTTGTCTTTCGTGTTCTTCTCTTACGTATGCCTTGGTTACTCTAACACCTGCAAGTATTTCTTGGACTAATGACGTAAAACCATCGCGTTTTTTTTGTTGTTCTATGAATAATGGTAATGTTTTTTTCATTATAAAAACAACCACACACATTGATGCCGCCATAAGGAAAAGCAAAACAACACTAAGATTAACATTAAGTGTTAGCACCATAACCACTGCCCCAACAAACATAAAAGGAGCACGAAACAACAATCGCATCGAAGCCTGCACAACACCTTGAACGCGATTAATATCATCGCCCATACGCGTAATAAGCGACCCTACTTGAAGTCTATCAATGTTATAGAATGAAAAATGTTGTATTTTTTCAAACATTTTGGTACGCATTGCCGCTCCAAATTGGTAAGAAACTTTACCCGCTGCGTAAATACTCATTATACCACCAGCAACACCAATAAGTAATATTGCAACCATCTTGATACCAAGCGGCTTTATACATTCTGGATTGTTTCCTAAAATACCGTCATCAACAATCTTCGCCATAAGCCCGGGTTGCTCAAGCTCTGCCCATACTTCCAAAAGAACACATAACGGAGCAAAAAGAGTTAAAAACCAATGTGGTTTTAAAAATTGCAATATCGTCCTCAAATTTGATAATTTCTTTTTGTCTTTCAATTTTCCTAAATTAATAATTTTATGATTTTAACTGCAAAATTATAATTTTTGGAAATTTTAAATCAAATTTAAACGTTTTTTACTACAAATTTACGTCAATTTCATTTGAATCTGCGATATTGAGGGCGGACACGCAGGTCCGCCTATTCAAATGAAACTGACGTGCTACAAATTACCCACGTTTACGCCCTAACAAAGCAAAATAGTTTTCTGCATCTTCGGTTAAAACAATCTCAAAATATGGTAACATCCATTGTTGCAATTCGTCAGTAGGTAAAAGCCCTATAGAAATGTTGTTGTGAATGGCATTGTGCCTACCGTTGATTGTTTGCCGTCCTTCGCCGTGGCAAATTAGCAACATACCATTGGGATTAAGCAACTCGTATGCCTTGCAAAATGCTTTATAAGGTTGTAAAAAATGGGGGAAAATATTGTACATTATTATTTTGTCGAATTTTTTCTCTGTATTGAGTTGCAAAAAATCCTCTACACGAATATCCTTATTTGGAAATTTATTCTTTGCAATTTTTACCATCTCTGGCGAAAAATCAATCGCTATAGTCTTTATATATTCTGGTAAAAAATTTTCCAAAATTCCAGTACCACAACCTACATCCAAAAGGCTATCGCCATCAGATAAATCCAAAAGCGATAGCAAATAATTTATGCGTTCTCCATTTTGCGGAATATTTTTATCCCATGTGGCAGCCTTTTGATTAAAAAATTCAATAATATTGTCCATAGGCTAAAGTTTTTCAATTGATTTTAAAACCAAAAAGCCACCAAATATTTGAATAACAATACCAGGCCAACCAATAACAAAATCTTGAATTGCACTATCCAATCCCTTGAAAACAAGTTCATAAACGCCACCGCAAATTTGATAGCCCACAACTGCCAAAACAACTCCCCAAAGCGAAACACCTTTAAACTTTGTAGCCATCCACGATGCCGATAACGCTAAAAAACTTGATTTTATAAGTATAGCCACCAATGCTTCCGATGGTGGCATACCAAACAAAAGATGATTTGTTATTGGCGATAAAAAAGCTGTTAACAACCCAACGGATAATCCGTATTTATACGCTCCAATAAGCGTAAAAAAATAAATTGGCAAAAAAATTAAACCACCTTTTGGCACAAGATGACACAATTGTGGCAATAGAATGTTTCCAATTACAAAAATTGTTGCAATAAAATATGTTTTTGCGTTTTTCAACGATAATTCGTAAGTCATGATAAATATATTTTTTTTTTAATTTGACAATTAAACTATTATTAAATATCAAATAACGTATTCAATATCCCTAAAACTACTCGAAATGCTAAGAGCATTGATAAGTTTTGCACGCAATTGTAGAAAATTTACAGACGATGCATCACGTACTTCGTCAAGATCAACTTTAACTTCTGTTTGTATTTTTCCGGGATTTGGTTGCATTACAAAAATCCTGTCGCTCAAATATAAAGCTTCGTCAATATCGTGAGTAATCATTACAACAGTTTTGTTATCGCTGCGAACAATCCTCAACAAATGACGATACAAATTGCGTTTAGTAATGGGGTCGAGTGCGCCAAATGCCTCATCCATAAATAATACTTCAGGATCTGTGACAAGCGCACGTGCAAGCGCAACACGCTGTTTCATACCGCCAGAAAGTTGGGCAGGAAAAGACTTTGCAAACCCATCGAGACCTACCATTTTTATATATTTCAAAACAGCTTTGTAACGTTCGGTTTTTGAAACTTTCTCTTTTTTTGTTTCCAACGCCAAAGCCACATTATCAGCCACATTGCGCCATGGCAACAATGCGTAATTCTGAAAAATTGTTTGGTATTTTGCGGATGGTTTTTCAATTTTATTACCATTGATAGAAACATAACCATCATCGGCTTTCAAAAAACCAGCCAAAAGGTTTAGCAATGTGGTTTTTCCGCAACCGCTACCTCCCAAAAAAGATACAATTTCTCCTTTTTTAACATCAAAAGAAATGTCCTCTATGGCGCGAACAAGTTTTCCGTTAGAATTAAAATGTTTGGTAATATGCTTAACTTCAATCATTTCTACTATTACTTTGTATTAATACCCCATCGCGAATAAACCGCTTTTTCAAACAACGACATCAAACAATCGATAGCCCAACCAATCAAACCAATAACTACAATTCCAGCCATAACAGCTTCCATGTCAATGTTATTGCGACCATCAATAATAAGATAGCCAAGTCCAGATTGCGCACCAACCATTTCTCCTGCCACAAGGAAAATCCAAGCCGTTCCAATTGCCAAATGTACACCAACCATAATATAAGGAAACGCAAGAGGAATGGCCATTTTGTAAAAAAACTGAAACTGAGGCATTTCAAAATTCTGCGCTACTTTAAGATAAGTTTCGTCTATTTTTCCTATGGCCGATATGGTAGAAAATAGCACAGGGAAAAACGCGGCAATGGCAATAATAGCCACAGCTGGTGCATCTCCAATACCAAACCATAAAACAACAAATGGAAACCAAGCCATTGGCGAAATGGGACGCAATATTTGCAATACCGAGTTTGATATTTTCAATGCAGTAGAAAACCATCCCAAAAGCAAACCAAGTGGCAAAGCGGCAACAAGTGCCACAAAATATCCAATGACAAAGCGTTTTAGGCTAACAATTATATCAGGAATCAAAACTCCCTCTGCTGTAAGCCGTCCTATAGCCTTAACCACCGAAATTGGTCCGGGTAGAAGGTTTTCTTCCCAAAAACCAAGGCTTACAACTATCTGCCAAATAGCCACAAATCCTACTAATCCTATCAATGGATATATAATTTTTTTCATATACAAAATGATTAATAGTTTAAAACAAAATCGTTGTAAGCTGGAGGATTATCCAAAATACCAAACTCTTTGATTTTTTCAACCAACAAGTTATAATCTTGTTGCGAAATACTAAGGTTTTGATAATTAATCCACTCAAGGCTTTGTTTTAAAACCTCTGGTTTTACTTTTAGATATTTTTCAGCAAGATTAATGGTAGCCTGACCTTTGGTATCAAGTTGATTTCCTGCCTTAATATAATCGTTAACAAAAGACTTAATTTCTTGTTGTTTATCTTCAATAGCCTTAGTATTTACAACCAAAGCACAACAAATGGAATTTTCCCAAATATCGCTACTTTGGCTAAGTACATGACTATGACCAGCCACAACGCTTTTTGCACCAAAAGGCTCTGCTACTACATAAGCCTGTATTTGATTTGTGGCAATAGCAGCGGGCATTTCAGGTGGAGGAAGTTCTGTTATTTTAACTTGCGAAGGATCTATTCCTCTGTTTTTTAATACTTGTTGTAGCAAAATGTTGTGCGACGACATACGATGCGGAATGGCTATAGTCTTACCAGTCAATTGTTCTGGTCCTTCGATTTCGGGTTTTGCCACCACAACATTGCCATCTCTATGTCCAAGTGCAACAGCCTTAAGAGGATGTCCCGCAACCTTAGATTTTAATGCCAATTGCACAAGAATAGAAGCTCCGTCAACTTTTCCTGCATTTAAGGCTTCCACCAACTCTGGCCACGACGAAAATTTTACAAGTTCTACATTTTTATTTTCTCGTTCGCTATCGTCCAACTCAATAGCTGCAAATAACGGTAGTGCATGAGTAATTGGTATATAAGCAATTTTTAATGTTTTTTCGTTGCTGCTGTTTTGAGTGGCACTTCCACATCCAAACAACATAAAAATTATAGAAACAGATATTATTGTATAAATAGATTTCATGTCTTTGTTTAATTTTAATTCCAACCTAATTTTTTTCGTTTTTCTTCCAAATCAGAAATTATCATCTTAGCAAGATTTTTTCCGTCGGTATTAATTTTCATTACCCCTCCGCAATTTTCTCTTGCTCCATTGTAGAGGTAATTTTCTACATTTCTACTGCCTTGAACAGGCGGATATACACAATGATAAGAATCGATGCCCGCCAACCTAAATCCAAGTGCAGCACAAATGCCTTTTTCGTTGCTCCACTCTGGCGAAACAAATGCAAACGGCATATCCTTAATGGCATTATTTGTTCCTTCTGCAACGGTTTTAAACATACCGTTTGCACGTGCATTATCGAGACATTCTCCCATGTGAACAATAGGCGGAAGTCCCTTGGGTTCAAGAAATTCACGAGCTGTAGTGCCACCTTTCTGCCAGCCTTGCATATTGCAAAATCCCATTTTTATCAACGCAAACGATGCACAACCATTGGTCATTATAAAAAAGTTATTTTTAACAAGTTCTTGCGCCACTTCCACAATTTGTTTTTCATGTACGAGCCTTGGATTATTACAACCAACAAGGTTTATTACACCACGTATTCTACCATCAACAATGGCATCGAAAAAGTTTTGCAATCCACCAAAACTTTTTGTCAAGTTTTCTATTGAATAACCAGTCATTGCATCAACGCTGTACGGTGGAATATGTCGCGGTATATCTTTACGTTCAGAAAAAGAACGGATGGCGCGTTCTATAATTTTTTGCGCCAACTGCGATGTTTGGTCAAAATTTGAATGATTGTGATCGTAACCATAAAACTCCGAGCCTGGCAATCTTGCGGCATCGTTGGTTGTAACAACGGTGGTTTTAACACAATCGGCTACTTCCATAATTGTAGGAAATACATCTTGCACATCTGCCACCCATAAATCTAACGCTCCTGTTCCTAAAACAAGTTCTGCTCCTACAGCATTACTAAGTGGTATCACGTCAGCATAACGATACATAGCCGATAGCCCAGAACAACAAATTCCATAAAATTGAATTCCTTGCGCGCCGACACTCTTTGCAAGATTGATGTATTTTTCAGAACGTCCCTGCCTAACAATCTCGCTTACAAGAACTGGCGAATGACCATGAACAGCTATATTAACATAACCATCTTTTAATGCTCCAAGATTAGCTTTTACAGTGTTTTGACGTGGAAGTCCAAAAAGACAATCTTGAGCAGTAGCAGTACCAAAACAACTTCCCCAAGCAAAAGCAAGTCCCGTGCGTTCGAGTTGTTTCATTGTATTTTTCCAATCTCCATCTGTACCTGTTGTTGACCTATGAAGACAGTCGAACACCTCATGCATAGTTCCAATAGGCATAATACCAAGTTGTTCCCAACGTTTTACACGTTCCTTGGGCGCAAAATTATAAATAGCATTGTGCTTATCTGGCAAGGTTCTGGATAGGTCTTCAAGCAACTTGTCTGCCACTTCCGAAGCCAATTGATTCAACGTTTTGCCATCGGCATTTATACCAAATCCCTTGGCTGTTGCTCTAATTTTTCCTTCTCCCTCAATTGGTAAATTCAAACGACCCTCGGCTGCTGCTTTTAGTGCAAGCATCGATTCTCTACCACGCCATCCATGCGACGATGTTCCTGCTGCCACTGCTCTTAACAAGTTTCGTGCAACAATTAAATCGGCATCTGCGCCACAAGTTCCTTTTGTTGCTTTTTTGGTTATTCTACATGGACCCATGCTGCAGTTTTTGCAACAAATACCCGCAAGACCAAAGTTACAATGCGGTTTTTGTTTATCAAACCTATCCCAAATGGTTTCTATTCCTCTTTGCGAAAAATATTCTACCATATCCCTTATGGCTGGGTCGGGAGTTTGAGCTACAACATCGGCTTTGCTCGCAAACGTTTTACGATAGGCTGTTACTGCCTCGTTATAATCTGTAAAATCGTTCGCCTCATGGTGATGATTTTCTTCCATTTTTTTTGACTTGATGTTTATTTCTTTCAAGTGCAAAAGTATTGGCAAGTTTGAGTTTTAGAAATACCATAAGCATGGTAAAATAATACTTAAAAAATTGTATTTTTACATTTTTTTTGTGGTTTTTGCACCAAAAATATCTTTTATTTTTACATCAGAATGAATCAAAAGAAAAACCACTGCTGTAAAAAATGTAAACATTGCATAAACAAGTATCGGCTTTTCAATTACACATCCGTTGGGCAAAGTTGCAGCAACTGCCAATGCAAGTGCAGTATTTTGAAGCCCAGTTTCTATGGCAACAGTTATTTGGGATGGTTTGTCTAATTTAAAAAACTTTGCAATAAACAACCCACCATACATTCCTATAATATTGAGTGCCAACACAAATGGAGATAGTTTAATAATTTCGGATAATGATAATGGAGTACAACCGTTACCATTGCCACCAACAAATATTTTTAACGAAAAAACTACCAACAACATTGCAGGAAGAATAAATTTTAGCGGTTGTTCACACTTTTGAGCCACATTAGGCAAATACTTGCGCACAAACAACCCTACAGCGGCTGGTATTATTACCATAACTAAAATATCAACCACACTGCTTGCAAAAGAAATATCTACATTGTCAGTTGTTCCAACATTGATAAAAAAAGCGGCTGCTAACGTTATAAAAAATGGTATTGTCAACGGACTTAGCAGACTATTGACAATTGTCATAGAAATAGAAAGAGCTGTGTTTCCCTTAAAAATATGCACAAGAATATTACTCGTTGTTCCAACGGGACAAAGTGCAATAAGCACTATACCAAGTTTTATGTAACCATCGGCTGGCACAAGCCATGCCAACAGAAAAGATGTGGCTGGCAACAATAGTGCTTGACTTCCTATGCCTGTAATTATTGATTTTGGATATACAAAAACTTTTCTAAAATCGTTGAATGTCAACGACATTCCAATACCTACCATTATAACCACAAGGGTTATATTAACGAGCAAATCTATCATGTTTTTTTACAAAGTTAAAAAAAACACCTACAACAAAGAAAAAAGCATTTTATTTTTTTTGAGATTATTACCCAAAATATTGAAAATTTTGTCGGTTTCCTTGGCAGTGGCAAAACGATTTAACTCTATCCTAACTGCCCCACCTGCTTCAAACTCACTCAACCCCATAGCTTTCAGCACATGCGAAAAACCTTGTGGCGACACACAATTGGCTGTTGCAGAAAAAGCTGGTGTACAATTTTTTACATCTTCTACAATACTTTGCGCCCGTCCTTCAAGTCCTTTCACACAAAAATTAATTATATGTGGCAAACAGCATGTATCATCTCCGTTAAAATAAATACCATTAAAACTTTGTGAAAGTTTTGCCATCATTTTGGCTCGTAAACCATATATACGATTATACTCTCGACTAAGACCATGAAATGCCAAAGAAACAGATTTTGAAAATCCAGCAATTGCAGCAAGGTTATCAGCAAAATTATCAAAACTTATTTCATCATTGTTAACAGAAAAACCATGTTTGATAATGGCAGCAGCAACATTTTGTGGTCCACATACAGTATGCGACGAAATACAAAAAGCATCAATATCCTTGGTTTTTATTGGAATACGTCCAAACGAAACTGATATATCAGAATGTAAAACTGCACCACAAGCCCTACACATTGCCACAATTTTTTCCATTGGCTGCATTACTCCTGTTTCGTTGTTGGCATGCATTACACTAACAATTATAGTATTTGGTGTCAACGAACGCTCTAAGATGTTTAGGTCTATCCCTCCCGACCGTGCAACTGGAATTTTAGTTATTATAAAGCCTTGTTTTTCAAGACTATAGCATGTTTCCAATATTTCTTTTGGTTCAACTTGCGAAATTACAATATGATTTCCACGATGTTTGAGTTTTTGTGCCAAAGAATTTATACACAATCTATTAGCTTCTTCTTTAGATTTTACAAAAAAAACATCTTCGGCTTCACACTTGGCGTATTTGGCAATGTTTTTTTTGGCAGAACTAATAATTTCGCTGTTTATCTTAGACAAATTGTTGAGATTTCTACCAATTTTTAAATATACACGTTTCATAGCCCTAACAACGGCTTTTTCTGGCAGACTTCCATATTGTGTTAATATGTTTTCGCAACAATTCATTTTCTTTTGTTTTTTGCAAAATTATAGTTGGAGTTTTTCTTGTACAACAGTAAAAAATGTAAAAATACATTTTTAAAAATGTATTTTTACACAAAATATAAAGGTGTAAACACAAAAAAACGTTCCTGAGATTACTCACAGGAACGTTTTGTGTTTATCTAAATTTGCGTTACTAATTCGCTATTATACCAATCCTTGAGCAAGCATTGCATCAGCAACTTTTACAAATCCACCGATGTTAGCACCTTTTACATAGTTGATATAACCATCAGCTTCTTTTCCGTATTGGATACAAGTTTTGTGAATGTTAACCATAATTTGGTGAAGTTTAGCATCAACCTCTTCGCGAGTCCAAGCAAGACGTTCAGAGTTTTGAGTCATTTCCAAACCAGAAACCGAAACACCACCAGCGTTAGATGCTTTACCAGGTGCATAAAGGATTCTTGCTTTTTGGAAAACTTCAATTGCTTCTGGGAGCGAAGGCATGTTAGCACCTTCAGCAACACAAATACAACCGTTAGCAACAAGAGCTTTTGCTTGTTCTTCGTTAACTTCGTTTTGGGTTGCGCAAGGCATTGCAACATCGCATTTTATACCCCAAGGACGTTGACCTTCGTGATATTCTACGCCAGGGAATTGTTTTGCATACTCGCTGATACGTCCACGACGTACATTCTTAAGCTCAAGAATCCATTCGAGTTTAGCTTCATCAATACCATCTTTGTCGTAAACAAATCCTGACGAATCTGACATTGTAACAACTTTAGCACCAAGTTGAATACATTTTTGAACAGCGTATTGAGCAACGTTACCAGAACCAGAAATAGTTACTGTTTTGCCTTTTATGCTATCGCCTTTGGTAGCGAGCATTTCTTGTGCAAAATAAACAACACCATAACCAGTAGCTTCAGGACGGATAAGAGAACCACCCCAACCTAATGCTTTTCCTGTAAGCACTCCAGTAAATTCATCACGAATGCGTTTATATTGACCATAGAGGAAACCAATTTCACGACCACCAACACCTATATCTCCAGCAGGAACGTCGGTATCAGCTCCAATATGACGTTGTAGCTCGGTCATAAAACTTTGACAAAAACGCATTACTTCATTGTCAGATTTACCTTTTGGATCGAAGTCTGAACCACCTTTACCTCCACCCATAGGAAGTGTTGTAAGGCTATTTTTGAATACCTGCTCAAATGCGAGGAATTTCAAAATACCAAGGTTTACAGTTGGGTGAAAACGCAAACCACCTTTGTAAGGTCCTATTGCGCTGTTCATCTGAATACGGAAACCCCTGTTAATTTGAATCTCACCTTTATCATCAATCCATGGAACACGGAACATGATAACTCTTTCAGGTTCAACCATACGCTCAAGGATTTTACCTTTTTTATATTTTGGGTTTTCGTCGATAAACTCCATCAACGATTCCACAACTTCTTTTACTGCTTGATGAAATTCGGTTTCACCAGGATTTTTGGCAATAACTTTTGCCATAAAATCATTTACCTCAACATTTGTAATATCAGACATAGCTAAATTCTTTTTTATTTTTTAATTTTTACGCTGCAAAACTATACCAATACTTGCAAACTAAAAAATTTTAACCTCGCTTTTACGAAAAATACGTATATCCCAAACATAATAACTGCTATAATTCCACCTTTTAACAAAAAAAATTAAAATTTACCCAAAAATAAATTTAGCAAAAGAATAATTTTCTAAAAAAGTTTCTTAACTTTGAGCCGTTAAGAAAGATTTATGCTATTGATACAAACGAATACCACAACGACCCAAAAAATTATAAATATGATTGACGAAACAGATATAAAAATATTAAATCAACTACAGGAAAACTCCAATCTTACCACAAAAGAACTTGCTGTTCGAGTAAACCTAAGCACAACGCCAGTTTTTGAACGCGTAAAACGTATGGAACGCGAAGGCATAATAAAAAAATACATGGCAGTGGTAGATGCCAGCAAAATAGGCAATTCATTTATGGTACTCTGCAACGTAAGACTAAAACAACACACACGCGAATGTAGTCAAGAGTTTGTTGAAGCAATGGCTCATTACAACGAAGTTACCGAATGTTTCAACGTTAGTGGCGACTACGACTATCAAATTAAGGTTTATGTACACAACATGAATGAATATCAAAGCTTTGTACTAAATAAACTCGGACTATTAACCTGCATAGGCAGTTTGCATAGCACATTTGTAATGGGTGTTGTAAAACAAACCAACAAAGTGCCTGTTGAAAAATAAAATAACATTATTTGGATTTGGAATAATAATATTTAAATGAAAATAACTTTTAAGATAAATTATCGAACCTGCTATGGACAGCAAATAGCAATAGAAGGACTGCCAGGCAAAAGCACACCTGTCATCATGACACCACAAAATGATGGCGATTGGATTTTGGAACATCAAATCGATTATGCAACTACACAACCTTTTCAATACCGATATATGATGATTGATAACAATATCGGAACAACTCTTTACGAATATGGTTGGCGTAATTTTCATTTTCCAAACTACGAACCACCAGAAATTTTTATACAAGAATTTTGGAAACCAACCTCATCGCCCCTCAACGCAATGTATTCGTCGGCTTTCAAATCTGTGATTTTTAATCGTAAAAATCAGCAAAAAGTAGAAAGGCTTACCAATAAAACAGAAGGAAAAATTTCTGTAAGGGCATCCATTCCTCTGGTTAGAGTAAAACAAGAAAACTATGTTGCAATAAAATTCATCGGACGAATACCCGAAGACAACATCATTGTACCACTAAACGATGAGCTATTCCCTATTTGGAGTGCAGAATTTACCATAAACAAACCAGAACAATATACAGAATATAAATATTGCATCTGCAACAAACAAACCAACAGAGTAGCACTTGAAGAATATCTTTCACGTTATTTTCAGGCCCCAGTTGGCGACAACGCATTCTACTTTCTCAACGATGAAGATTTCAAGTTTCCTCGTTACCCTTGGAAAGGAGCTGGCGTAGCAGTGCCAGTATTCTCGTTACGAAGCAAAGAAGGCTTGGGCGTTGGAGAATTTCTCGATTTAATAAAACTAATAGACTGGGCAAAAGCCACTGGCTTAAGAATGATACAATTACTCCCCGTAAACGATACCATTCAAACCCACACATACACAGACTCGTATCCATACGGTTGCTTATCAGTGTTTGCATTACACCCTATATATTTAAGAGTAAGCGAAATGGGAGAATTAACACTAGAAGCCGCAAGTAGTCTGCAACAACACAGTGAAGAACTAAACCAACTCGAAAAAATAGATTACGAACAAGTTATGACACTTAAATCGAGATTATTTAAAGTAATCTACGATAAAAATAAACGAGCATTTCTACAAGACCCAGAATATCAAAAGTTTTTTGAAAAAAACAAAGATTGGCTAAAACCATACGCTGTTTTCTCTTATTTACGCGACCTCAACAGCACAGCAGATTTCTCTAAATGGGGAGAATATGCAAAATTTTCGCAATCATTTGTCAACAACTTGTGTCAACCAGATAGCGAAAGTTTTGACGACATAGCCATACATTTTTTTATTCAATATCACCTACATCTTCAATTAAAAAAAGTATCAGACTATGCTCGCGAAAACGGCATTGTATTAAAAGGCGACATACCCATTGGAATAATTCGCAACAGCGTAGATGCATGGGTAAATCCAAACCTCTATCACCTCGACCAACAAGCAGGCGCACCACCAGATGATTTTTCTGAAGACGGACAAAATTGGGGATTTCCAACATACAATTGGGACGAAATGGCCAAAGACGGTTTTGCGTGGTGGAAAGCAAGATTAAAAAAAATGTCAGAATACTTCGATGCCTATCGCATTGACCACATTCTCGGATTTTTCAGAATTTGGAGCATAAGCACATCTCAAACGCGAGGCATACTTGGCGTATTCAACCCCGTAATGCCAATTGACAAAAAAGAACTAACAGACCGTGGAGTAACATTCAACTACGAAAGATTCTGCACCCCATACGTTAGAGAGCACATGCTACGTACATTTTTTAACGAAGATACAGGATACGTAATACATTGTTTCTTTGAAGAAACAACTCACGGATGTTTCAAATTTAAAGAAGAGTTCAATACACAGCAAAAAATAGAATCGTATTTCAAGAGACTCGGAGTAACAAGCCCCGAAGACTTTCTCAAATTTACGATAATGAAACAAAAATTGCTTCATCTCTCAAGTGAAGTGCTTTTTATACAAGACCCAAACAATCCCGACAAGATACACCCACGACACACGCTGTTTAAAACATACTCATACAAAGAACTCGACCCTTATGCTCGCCAAGTAATAAGCGACATATACAACGATTATTACTACCATAGAAGCGAAAATCTATGGAAACGTCAAGCCGAAATAAAACTTCCAGCTTTGATAGAAAGTACTGATATGCTTGTCTGCGGCGAAGACCTTGGCATGATTCCAGCTTGCGTACCAGAAGTAATGAAAGAACTTAACATCTTAAGTCTTGAAATACAACGTATGCCAAAAGAACCACGAGTAGAATTTGGACGACCAGCAAGTTATCCGTACCTAAGCGTAGCAACACCATCATCACACGACACTTCCGTAATACGCGCTTGGTGGGAAGAAGATAGAGAGCGTTCTAAACGGTTTTACAACACAATACTTGGTCAAAATGGCGATGCTCCATACTATTGCGAAACCAACGTTGTTAAAGAAATAATCTACCAACACTTGTATTCACCTGCAATGTGGGCTGTATTCCCAATTCAAGACCTACTCGGAATGGACGAAGTGTTACGTTACGAAAAACCACAAGAAGAACGCATCAATATACCATCAGAAAGCAATCACTATTGGTGCTACCGTTGCCACATAAGCACAGACACACTTTTGGCTGCAACCAATTTTAATGGAATGTTGCGTTCTATGCTACACATCTCAGGTAGAGATGAAGCATACTAAAATAAAAAAATACAAACATAAACCAAATAAAACACAAAAATATGTCGTTTAAAATAGCAGAATGGACAAAGGCAGCAAATATTTACGAAGTAAATATACGCCAATATACAAAAGAAGGAACTCTTAAAGCATTTGTTCCTCACATCAACCGACTAAAAAATATGGGTGTAAGCATAGTTTGGCTTATGCCAATATTTCCTGTAGGACAAGTTAACCGCAAAGGAACGCTCGGTAGCGCATACAGCATACGCGATTACAAAACAGTTAATCCCGACTACGGAACAATAGACGACCTTAAAATTGTAGTTGACCAAATTCACAAAGCTGGTATGCACGTTGTTCTCGACTGGGTTGCCAATCACACCGCTTGGGATCACGAATGGATAACCTCACACCCCGAATATTACGAACGCGACCAATGGGGCAACATAAAAGCTCCAAACGCAGATTGGACAGATACAGCTCATCTAAACTACGGCAATCCTGCCACAAGAGAGGCTATGATAGACGCCTTGAAATTTTGGGTAGAAAAGTTAGACATCGACGGCTATCGTTGCGACATGGCGGGACTTGTACCTGTTGATTTTTGGATACAAGCCCGTACAGAAATTGAAAAAAAGAAAAAAGATTTGTTTTGGCTCGCTGAATGGGAAGATCCTCAAATACACCAAGCATTCGATATGTCGTACTCGTGGAATCTTCAAGCACTGATGGCTAAAATCACACGTCGAGAACAAAACGTTTACGACCTTGACCACTATCGTTCGGCTGAAATTTGGAATTATCCAAATAGCGAATACCGCATGGTGTTTACCTCAAACCACGACGAAAACTCATGGCACGGTAGCGAATATCAAAGATATGGCAACGGTGCAAAAACATACGCTGTTTTATCATATTGTCTTCCTGCAATGCCACTGATATACAGCGGACAAGAAAGCGCATTAAACCGTAGCCTACCTTTTTTTGAAAAAGATTGCATCGAATGGGGCGACTACCCTCTCGAAGATTTTTACAAAAAACTTAACGGGCTAAAAAAAGACAATCCTGCACTTTGGAACGGAAAATTTGGTGGTAGTTTTTCAAAAATATTCACTTCCGACAACTCACGAGCATACGTATTTGCAAGAATAAAAGACAAAAACAAAGTGATTGCCTTTTTTAATCTAAGCCACGAACAAACGGAATTTAAAGCAGAAAACCAACTCTTAGAGGGTAAATACACCGACTTCCTTACAAACGAAGAAAAAAAATTCTCAACACTTGAGAACTTTACTCTCAAGCCATGGGAATACAAAATTTTTGTTGCAAAATAAAACTTAAAGCCACCGCTCTGTACAACAACATTACGGTGGCATTTTTACACCTTTTTATATAACGGCTTTTTTATTATTTTTTTTAACTCACTTCAAAAAACAATGTGGCAAATAATAACTATAATTTTGGTAGCAACCAATACACTAACGGCAATAATCTTTTTTTTTCAACTACGAACCGTGCGCAAAGCAAACCAAAACATCGCAGATTCGTTAGAAAAAATGCAAACTGAAAAACATAACAATCCACCACCAAACATATTAGAAACAATTTCAACAAGCATTGGCACTGTACTATTTGCTCTCGACACCAATCTACACTTCATATACATCAACAGCCAAATAACAACAATGTCGGGACATTCTCAACAATTTTGTCTAAACTCGCCAATAATGTGTCTGCTCAGTACAGAAACTTATATAGAACTTAAACGCTTGATAGACAAGCCCGAAAACAACAAAATTATAGAATTATTAGGACAATTGGTAAGCCCAAGCAACCAGTTAATATCAGTATCCATAAAAATAAAAAAAAGTATATGTCCAAAAACAGGAAAAATTTATTGGGCAGGATCCATTGACACACCAAAACTACATTCTGATGAAATAAACAGCGATAAAAACGTTTATAGGCAAGTAATGGAAAGAGCTGACACAAACGTCATTATAGCAGACATAGAAGGCGTAATTGTGCAAATAAACCAATCATTTAGCAAAAAAATAGGTTACACTCCACAAGAAATTATCGGGCATCGTGTACAAGATTTTCAAGACCAAATACTCCCAAATTACCGCGAACTATGGGACAATATAAAACACGGCATAAAATGGAGAGGTGAATATCAAATACAATCAAAAAACGGACAAAAGTATTGGTCTATAATTAACGTTACACCACTAAAAAATCCCAATGGTGATTATAGTCATTTTTGTGCTTATATCGAAGATATAACATTGATTATCAACAAATATCGTAGTCTTGAAAACACAAGCAAAATACTACACAACCAAGTAGAAATGCGAGACAAAATGTTCTCACTCATAAGCCACGATTTGCGCAACAGCGTAGGCAACCTTCGCAACATAAGCATGCTACAAATTCAAGAATTTGATACACCAGACACTAACATTTCGATGGTAAAAAAATACTCCGAAATAATAAACGATTGCAGCAGTTCAACATACTCCATACTCGAAAACCTTTTAGTGTGGGCAAAAAGCCAATTTATACATCAAAATAAACACAACGAAATAATTGATGTAGAAGACCTTATAAACCGCAGCATAGAACTACTTTTACCTCAAGCCAAACAAAAAAATATAACACTCGAAAGTATTGCAGGCAACTTCACCGAAGTTTTCGCAGATATGCAAGCCCTTAATGCAATATTACGCAACTTAATAGTTAACGCTATAAAATTCACCGAACCCGATGGAAAAATCACCTTATCTATCAACACAGCTCAAGACGAAAATTTTGCAGAAATAGCTGTAGCCGACACAGGCGTTGGGTTAACCGAAGAACAGAAACAAAGCATTTTTGGCAACTCGCCACAGCTAAAAAGCACTATCGGTACATCAAATGAAAAAGGCACAGGACTCGGACTTATGCTCTGTTTAGATTTTGTAAAATCAATGGGTGGAAAAATTTGGGTAGAAGACAATAAACCCCAAGGTACAGTATTTAAATTTACAATACCTTTTGCATAAAAAACATAATAAAAAACACAATAATCCGCAAAAAACCAAAAATATTGCACTATATTTGTATGTTAAAAAACATAAAGTTTTTTCAAATAAAATGGCAAAAAAAATAAAAACATTAGTAGGCAAAAAAATAATTACCATATTTGCAGTTATAGCCATAGCAATGGCATTGGTATTCTATTTTTCAACTTTTTTTATCGGTGTTAAAAACAGTTCAAGTTTGAACAATCTGTATATCAATATGTTCAAACACATAAACTCTGATTTGATAGGTTCAATACACGAAGCCTCAGAATGGGACGAAGTTGTTGAATTTATTTCCAATCCAAATAAAGAATGGGTTGAAATCAACTGCAATGCTCTCATGTCGGATGACAAAAAAAAACGCCTTGTAGTTTTCAACGAAAAAAATAACATTATCTATCCCGATAATTTTACCCTACCAGAAGACTTGGTTAGCGGAATATGTTTCAACACTCGCAACGGCGAAAATGTAACTTTCTATGCAGAAATAGACGGTGAATTTTATTATGTAGTTGCCGAAGGTGTACAAACATCAGAAGGTGAGCCAAAAGATGGAACATTTGCTATTTTCAAAAAAATAGATCGTGAATTTATCAACGAACTTGGAACAACATTCGACTCCGAAATAGAGTTTATCCAACCCAAAGACCGTCGCAAAGCAAAATCCAACGATTTAACACGTTCTCTTATACCATTAGACGATATTCATGGAACAACATTAGTATATCTACAAGTAAAACGCGCAAGCCTATTTTCTGGACACACAAAAAAATCAAGTGTAATGGCCATAATTCTCTTGCTATTATTTGTAACAATGGTATTTTTAATAATAAAAACACTTATAAAATACGTCAAAAAACCATTAGAAACACTTGCAGAAGCAGCTGAAAACAAAAAAAGCACACAATTTGATTCACCAGCAGATACAGCACACGAATTTACAAAAATTTGCGCCGCTCTCAACACTGCTAACTCCGAATCAAAAAAACTAAAAGATTGCGAACTTGAAATAACAAATCTAAACAACAAAATAAAGGATAACGAATCCAAAATAGAACAACTAACATCAGATAACAATCAAAAACAAAGTTATTTAAATATTTTATCAAATACAATTTCAAGTGGTTTGGTAACCATCAAAAACGATCTTGACATAACAGAATGTAACGCAGCCGCACAAAAAATGTTCGCATTTGAACCAAGCGACGAACCATCTCATTTTTCAATATACAATTTTATCGACCAATCAGGTATTGACCAAATAAACTCAATAATAGAATTTCCTGTTGAAGATGCAAATCCTATTGAAACCACAGGACACGACAAAAACGATGAACCAAAACTTTATGAAATTAGATTTATTAACCACCCTCTAAAAAAAGGCGAATTTTTGCTTGTAATAACAGACAAAACTCCCGAACAAAAGCTTCTCAAACAAATAGAAGATGTTAAAGACAAATGCGAAAAAGAAAAACTAAGTTTCAGTAGTTCTATCGTAAATACAACCATAAATAGTTTGCCACAAAGCATATACTACAAAAACAAAAATCTTGAATACCAATACGTAAACCAAAAATTTGCCCAAAATGTAGGATTAAAACCAACCGACATTATTGGCAAAACCGATAGTCAACTAAATTTGACTAACCCCGCCGACGAAAAAGTTATGCAAAATGGACAAACTATAAAACATCAAACAACTGGAGAAAACGCAACAGCAACCACTATTACCGCTTGTAAAGACAACAATGGACAAATAGCTGGCATACTTTCGGTAACAGAAGATATAACCCTAAATCAAAAGTTGGAATTTGCATCACGAGCCGTTTCACAAAGCGAATCATACGCAAAAACTGTACAAAGCAGCATAATGCCAAGCGTAGAAAAACTAAAAGAAATTTTTGGCGATGTATTTGTAATTTATCGACCAGGGCGAGAAGTTGGTGGCGATTTCTGCTACTTAAACCAAAAAGACGGAAAAATAATCCTTGCTGTTGGCGACTGCACAGGACATGGTGTTGCGGGTGCATTTATGACAACATTAGCAATCACAACACTCAACCAAATAATCAGCGAAATGGATGGCACTGCTCCCGAAACCATTTTACAAAATTTAGAAACCAAAATTTCTGAAATAATAGACAAAGAAGCTGATTTGAAAGATGGAATGGACATTTGTATAACAGTGTTTGACAAAAAACTAAAAACTGCAGAATACGCAGGAGCTCATAGCCCACTCTATATCGTAAGAGATGGCAACATTGTGGAACTTGAACCAGCAAAATGTCCCATCGGAGAATATACAAAAGACATAAAATTCAACCAAGAAAAACTCACCGTGCGAAAAGGCGACAGCATTTACCTTTGCACCGACGGATTTCAAAATCAATTTGGTGGCGAAAAAAATCGTAAATTCAACAAAAAGGCACTCAAACAACTTTTTGTAACCAACGCTACACTTACAGCAGAAGAACAACAAGTTGCATTAGAAAACGCATTCGACGATTGGACAGCCCAACAAAACGCCCCACAAGTTGATGATGTTACAATACTTGGAATTAAGTTTTAGAAAAAATGAAAAAAGTCTTACCAATTTTTATAATTTTTACATTATTGACCAAAGCATTATTGGCACAAACTACCGACTACTCCAAATGGGCTATTTTTTGGAGAAGATGGATATTATCGCATTGCACATAGCCAAGAAATAATTGGCAGACTTTTAAAATTTCATATCAGTTTGTATATGCAGTTGACAACGAAGATGATAGCACATCAACAGATGCTAAAAGGCTTTATTTTATTTGCATCTTATGCTTGCACCAAAGATGCAAATATACCCCCCTGCACAAGTGTACGAAGTTTAAAACACATATTTCCCGAATCGGAAGCATTTTACGAAATAAGGACTAAAGAAGATTGGGTTAAAAATGATGAAGAATACTCCAACTTTCATTATCGTATTGGTGTTAACATAGACACAATTACAGGCAACCAAATAAGAAATTTTTTAAAAGATTCGTAAAAATTTGAAAACCTAATAGGCATAAAATATTGGGAAGTTAAAACAGATAAAATAATTGCTCCACTAAAATATTAGCAATTATACAACAAAAATTTTCTCAAAAAAAATAACGGAAAATCATTGTTTTCCGTTATTTTTTATTAAGCATTATTTTCAGCTTCTGCATCCTGATCGTTTAGCATTTTGGTAGGTTGCGAAGTAGTTTCAAGCACATTCCACCACAACTCGCTTTCAAGATTGATTCGTTTACGCTCTTTTACAGCCGCTTGAATAGGCAAAATAGTAAAACTACCATTCCAGTGTCCAACAACAAAAGCCGTTTTTCCAGACATTGCAGCATGAACAGCATTTTGTGCCAAAAGGTTACAAAATTTACTATCGTTGCTATTTGCTGGCGATGAACGAATTATATAACTTGGGTCGATGTATTTTATAGAGTGATGAAGCCCAATACGTTTAAATTCTTCCGAAATTTTGTCTTTAAGGAAAACGCCAATGTCTTGATATTTTACATTGCCACTGGCATCACGCTCTTGATTCTCTGTGTTAAATAAAAATTGCCCTGCTCCTTCGGCAACAATAATTAATGCATGGTGGCGTTTTTTAAGTCTCTCTGCCAACAACGTAATAAATCCATTTTTCCCATAAAGATCGAATTTTATCTCTGGAATAAGCACAAAATTTGCTTCACCTGTAGCTAAGGCAGTGTTGGCAGCAATAAATCCAGAATCTCTACCCATAAGTTTTATCATCGCTATGCCATTAAATGCACCCTTAGCCTCGTTGTGAGCGTTGATAACAATATCGCTGGCTATTGAAAATGCTGTTTCAAAACCAAAAGACTTGTCAATAAAACTAATGTCGTTGTCAATAGTTTTAGGGATACCGCCAACAGCTATTTTAAGCCCACGTTTTTCAATTTCATCGGCAATAGACTGTGTAGCTCTAAGCGTACCATCGCCACCGATGCAGAAAAGAATGTTGATATTTTGCTGTTGAAGCATGTCAACAATATCTTCTGCTGCTTGTGGACCGCGCGATGATCCCAAAAAACTTCCACCTTGAAGGTGTATTCTGTCAACAATATCAGCAGTAAGAGGTTCGTAAGATAATTCATATTTTGGAATAAATCCCCTAAAACCATACTTTATACCAATGACATTAAAAACTTTGTAACGACGGTTAAGTTGCATTACAAGACCACGAATTACATTGTTAAGTCCCGGACAAAGACCACCGCAAGTAACAATAGCTACCTTGGTTTTTGTTGGGTCGAAAAAAAGAAATTCGCGAGGTCCTGCCTTTTCAAACGACACTGGATTTCGTCCTGTATCCTTATATTCTTTCAAACGTTTCAACGATCCGTCATATAAAATTCTATCGTCGTCGCTAACATAATCGTAAATGTCATCACCAATAATTTTAGAAAGGTGTAACGGCGATTGTACTCGGCATTTGCCAAGCGACTTTACGTTAAAATCCAAACTATTAAGTTCTTCTTGTGTCATAATTATTTATTTTTTTATTCACTACGGGAAGAAAATTATGCGCTGACGACCACATGTAGCACTACCAAAAGTTGCAAAAAAGTAGTTGACCTCCAATATAGCCTGTGCGCTAAAAGGTTTCATTTCCCAAGTGTTTGTGTTAACTTCGTTAATTCCATAGGGATTTTTTTGAGCTTCCAAAAAGTTTTTAGGGCAATATGCTGCTCTAAAACCAAGCGAAACTTGCACTTTTTCACCATTATAAGGCATAAAGCCAAGCCCAAAAGCCACTGACATAAATTTGTCACCAAAAAGTTCTTTTACGTCATTAGGGTTAACATCCAAACGGTCTGCCTTGCTCACAAGACTTATCTTTGGACCAAGTTCTGCATAAAAACCATAATCACCAGCATAACGCAAAGAAAGGAAAATGTCAGTAGTAGAAAATTTAAGAGTTCCATCAATATTCTGCTTTCCTGCATCGTTATAGGTGTATTTCTGCTGATAACCAGAGGCCAACACCTCTGCAGAAATGCCAAGATAGTCAGCCAAAATCATACCTAAACGTCCACCCGCACAAAAAGATGGCGACATATAATCGTATGAAAAACCCTCAGTGTCGGACGTTGCAGGACAAAACATAATAGAATTGCCATACCCACCCTTAACGGCGATAGTCAACCAATTCGACCGCCTACCATGTTGAGCATAACTTGCTGTAAATATCAACATAACAGCTACAAAAGCAAATAGTTTTTTCATTTTTTTGGTGTTTGTTATTTTTAGTTACAAATATTATGCATAATAATTTTATCAAAATTATTTTTTTTAATTTAAAAATCCAAAAAAAAATTATTTTTGCAATGTTTTTAACAATTTTTTTTCAAATGTTTAGTTTTACCTCAAACATAGGCATATTTGGCAAAACATTGATACTCATTTTTTTGACCATTGCATGCTTTTTATTTGGATATTTTTTAGCGGCAATAATAGGCATTCCACTATTTGGAATAAATATTTTTTCGCAGCAAACAGCTCCAACCGACAATATTGCATATCTCAAATTTTTACAAAGCATTTTAAGCATTTTTATGTTTATAATTCCAACCATAGTATATTGGCTTATTTTTGGCAAAAACATCTCAAAAGACCTAAAACTCAACGTTATACCAAAATATAAAACCATACTATTATCATTATTAGTACTTATAGTAAGTCTGCCTTTAATCAATTTTTTAAGCAATATTAATTCACAAATGGATTTACCCGATTGCCTTTCGCAATTGGAAACATGGATGAAACAAACCGAAGAAGCCAACGCAGAACTCACAAACAAATTTCTAAATGTTGATGGATTAAACAATCTGATTGTCAATATATTAATAATGGCAATGATACCAGCCATTGGAGAAGAATTTTTTTTTAGAGGATGCATGCAAAACATATTTTCAAGTAAAAACTCAAACATCTTTGCAGTATGGGCAACAGCATTTTTTTTTAGCGCATTTCACCTACAATTTTACGGTTTTTTACCACGCTTTGTCCTTGGCGCATTTTTTGGGTGGCTAACCGTTTGGTCAAAATCGCTTTGGTTGCCAATAATTTCTCATTTTTTTAACAATTTTTGCGCCATCATCGGCGTTTATCTTATAAATCACAACAACATATCTGTCTCAATAGATACTGTTGGGAGCAATTCTACATGGCCTGCAGCGTTGGCAAGTTTAGTTGTTTGTATTTTTTTAGTAATAAAAATAAAAAAAATTGAAACAAAAAATGCATAAATTTTGCAAGTATCAAAAAAACAATTACTTTTGAAAAAACAAAAACAATATGCGATATGGCAAAAAAATCAGAAAAGGTGGAATCAACCCAAGATAAAGAGGTTTTTAGACGCAAACACCGTCAAAGTTTTAACCTTAATGACCTTGAAATGAAAGCGTTGCAAAAATATTGTAAAAAATATAAAGTAAAAAATAAAGCCAAATTTATGCGCGAAGCTGTTATGACAGTTATCCTCAAAAAATTTGACGAAGATTACCCTACTCTATTTTGACAAAATAATTTTCTTTTTTTGCAACAACTTTTAAATAAATTTAACACCATTTTATATATTTGCACCCGTTTTTTGCATAAATAAAATAAAAAATTAGAATAAAAAAAGTAAAAAATTACAACTATGTACAATTCAGTTATAAAAAAAATAATGGCAATGGCAGTGTTTGTGGCAATAGCCTCTAACGCATTATGCCAAGACAATGTTAGTTGGTGGAATAGTTTATCACCCGCTTGGAAAAAGATTTTTCGCGACCAAGAACTAAAAGGTAGAGATGTTGACCCAACAGAAGAACAATTGGCTAATATTGTAAACATAGAAGAACTTAATTGTTCTGGGAACAAACAAATTGAAGACCTCAAACCTCTTGCAAGGCTTACACTTCTTAAGTCTTTAGATTGTAGCAACACTAATATTTCGTCGCTAACAGGTATTGAAACACTTAGAAATTTGGAATACCTTAATTGCTCCAACAACGACAATATAAATAGTCTAATTCCTGTTCAGACATTGGCAAACCTCAAAGAAATAAATTGTGGTAATACAATGGTAAAAAACCTTGCACCACTACGAAACCTTATAAATCTCAAAAAACTTGATGTACATTTTTGCACTGTAAACAACCTCAACATGATTAGCGAGTTAAAAAGTCTAACATCGCTAAACGTATCGCAAAACCAATCTCTTTTTGGCATATCTGGTGTTGACAGATTGACAAGCCTTACAGATTTTGATTGTAGCGAAACATCTGTAAGAGACCTTGAACCACTAAAAAATGCCAAAAATCTTGAAACAATCAATTGTGCTGAAACAGAAATTGTTACACTTCGTCCATTGCAATCTGTACGTACATTAAAAGAAATTGATTGTTCTGGTACACGCATTTCCGCAGCAAGTCTCGACTATTTACATTCTCACATGCGCCTAACAATGCTTCGCGCTCGCAGAATAGACGTTACACAAAAACAAATTGACGATTTTACAAAATCATTTTCAATAAATCACGTTAATTGTGATGTAATTATAACAACAAAATAAGTTGTTGTTTTACACAACAAAAAACTATCTAAAAAAGTTGCGACTAAAATTACCTAAAATAGCCAACTTTTTTAGATAGTTTTTTTATACCATGTAAATGCAATTAACCAACATACACGGAGCAAAATACTGCTTAACGGTGTATAAATATTTTTGTCCTACTTTTGTGTTAATTTGTCCACCCATACTCAATCATTTAGAGCCAAATTTGCATAACTACTAATTTTTAAAACAAAAAATATGAAAAAATTAAATTTGATTTTACCTTTGTTGGCAGCAGCAATGGCTATATTGCCATCCTGTAAGGACGATGAAAAAGGAAGTACTACCGCCTTGCCGACAACAACCAACACCGGAACACCAACTAACGAAGATGAACAATCGGCTACACTTTCAGTTACAGTTGCTCCGGGTGCAATAGGAACTGACGGACAAACTAAAAACGACGATTATCGCTCGATTTCAAGTTGGGCTAACAAAGATTCTTGGAATCTCGCCAATTGCCATGACCCATCGGTTGCTTATTACAATGGCTACTACTATATGTATGGCACAGATGCCTCTTATGGAAACGCTGCACTTAGCGCACCACATGGCAAGCATTTTCAAGGTAAACGTTCAAAAGACCTTGTAAACTGGGGATGGGTAGGCGGACCATTCGATATTGCACCATCATGGGTATTAGACTCTATCAATAGTTTCCGTGCTCAAATGGGGTTAGACGGAACTGTTACCTATAATGACATCAAAGACAACGGCAATGATGCCTTTGGTTATTGGGCTCCTGTAGTCAGAGTTGTCGATGGCAAACTACGAATGTACTATTGTATCGTTTGCGATTATATCCACATCAAAACTGGCAAAAACGCAGATGATAATTCTCCTTGTGTATGGGCATTTATCGGTATGTGTGAATCCACAGACCCAGAAAACGATGTATGGTACGACAAAGGTTTTGTAGCATGCTCGTCATCAGACAAAGGCAGGGATGCATGGCAAAACATTGTTAGTGGCGATTGGGGCAACACTTACTGTTTCTACAATGGCATTGATCCAACATACATTACAACCCCCAGTGGTGAACATTGGCTAATTTACGGCTCATGGCATAGTGGATTTGCAGCTTTACAAATCAACCCAGAAACAGGCAAAGCTCTAAATCCAGTTGGAGTTCCGTGGGCGGACAGCAAATCAGCCTTGGAAGCAAAATATGGAAAACGTATTTGGACAAGAGTTGCTTCTGGATATTGGTCGCGTTGGCAGGGATCAGAAGGTCCAGAAATTATTTACAACGAAAAAGACGGCTACTATTATATGTTTATGGCATGGGACGGACTCGCCGAGGAATACAATACAAGGGTTGTTAGATCAAAAAATCCTGATGGTCCATACTACACCTCAAGAGATGTAGAAGTTACCAATGGCATACAAGGCAATAATGTATTTCCAATTGTAACACACCCTTATAAGTTTAAGGACGGAAATGGTTGGGTGGGTATCTCGCACTGCGGAGTGTTCCAAAACGTAGAAACCCAAGACTGGTTTTATATGTCGCAACAAAGATTACCATCAACTGCAGGAGGCAATGCTCCAAATGCAGTAATGATGGGTGGTGTAAGAAAAATATTCTGGTGTCCTTCTACTGCTGACGACCTTAACGACCTTTGGCCAATAGCATCACCAGAAAGATTTGCCAATGTGCCACAAACAGCAATCTCAAAAGATGAAATTGCAGGTAATTATGAGGTAATAAAGATGGGATATCCAAGTACAAGATTTGTTGACAGTAAATATACTGCTCAACAGGTGGCACAAGACATGGAACTCACCTCAGATGGCAACGTAACAGGTGCTGTGGAGGGTAAATGGTCATTTGATCCAACCAATAACTATCTAACAATCGAATTTACCAATCCGAGCGATTATAAAAACCAAACATCCGTAGTTCTTGTTGTGGGTCGCGAGCGTGATTGGGAAAAGAAAAGAGAATCTACATTGGTTTTTGCTGGTTTCCACAAGCAAATGGACTTCACTTTTTGGGGTAAAAAAGTTGAATAACCCCTTTCGCGATACTATCGGCTAATCTCTAAAAATAGAATTGGCAGCATAAACACCGATACTACCACCAAATCTCCCAAAAATTCGAGTTTGACGGTAGTATTGGTGATTTTTTATTATACTTGCAGAAAAATTGTTTTAATATAGCGGCAAACAAAATAAAAGGTAGGTAAAGGAAATTAGTATATTAGACGATTATAAAAAAATAAAACGCCATTGTAAATAACAATAGCGTTTTATTTTTTATATTGCAAAAATTCAAAAAATTGCTTTAAATAGAATTGGTGTAATTTTGTTCTAATTTGTTTTGCAAAGCCACCATTTGCAAAGCCGTAACAGCAGCTTCATCACCTTTATTGCCAAGTTTTCCACCACTACGATCTTTTGCTTGTTGCAAATCGTTAGTTGTAAGCACACCAAAAATAACTGGAAGGTTATATTTAATATTAAGTTGCGTAATGCCTTGAGTAACACCGTTGCAAATAAAATCAAAATGGCGCGTATCGCCTTGTATTACACATCCCAAAACAATTACCGCATCCACATCGGTATATTCCAAAAGATGCTGTGCGCCAAGGGTAAGTTCAAAAGTACCTGGAACATTAACTTTTACAATATCGTTTTCGTTTACATTATACTTTTTCAAAGTATCTATGCAACCCTTGCAGAGTGCTGAAGTTATTTCCTCGTTCCACTGCGCCACAACAACTCCTATTTTCATGCCGTTGCCGTCGGGAATTTGCGCCGAACCAAAATCTGAAAGATTTTTTAAATTTGATGCCATGCTTATTCTTTTTTTTGCAAATATAAACAAAAAAATTCGATACAAAAAAAATCAAATTTTAACAGCTTCAACAATACGGTCTTTTTGAAAATAATCTTTATAAATTTTAATACAATTAAAACCTAATTCTTTCATAAGCAATTCTATCTGATGACCAAATTTTTCATTTATCTCAAAAAAAATTTTTCCGCCACACACGAGGTATTTCTTTGAAAAATCACAAATTTTTTTATAAAAAATCAAAGGATTATTGTCATCAACAAAAAGAGCTGAATAAGGTTCATAATCAAGAACATTATTTTTCATCATTTTTTTTTCGCTATTCATAACATAAGGCGGATTTGATACAATAATATCAAAACAATATTCAGGAATAGTAAATTTTTCATATTCAAGCACATCCAATAAAAAAAAGTTAATATCCAAATTATAATGCTCTGCATTTTTTTTTGCAACATTCAAAGCATTAACAGAAATATCGCAAGCAAAAACCTGAGCATCTTTAAACTTCGATGCCAAATAAACAGGAATACACCCACTACCTGTACCAATATCAATTATTTTTATTTTTTGTGAAATAGTTGAATTTAAATAATCAGAAATTTTTAAAACAAGTTCTTCAGTTTCAGGACGTGGAATAAGTGTGCTATTATCAACAAATAATTGTAAATCAAGGAATTGAGAATTATTAAAAATATATTCAATAGGTTCATCAGTTTTTAAACGAGCAACTATTTTTTCAAACTCAATAAATTCAATTTGTGTAATATTTTCGTTTGATTTTAAAACTAAATCTGTTTTTGAATAATTTTTTTTTAACAAAAAAACTCTGTCAACAAGAATTTTTGATTCTTGCATAGAAAATTTTTCCAACAATAGTTCTTTTAAATGAATATACAAATTAGAAAGCAACATAATAAAATATTATTAAATAAAACCAAAAAGGGTTGCAAAAAATGCAACCCCTTGGATAGAAAGAAAAAATAAATTAAAACAATTCCACTTCAATTTTTTGGATAAATGCGGTTAAAGTATAACGCTCACCAATAGATGCTTCCGATAATGTAGCAAGCACATTGATTTTTTTGTCAAATTTATCAAGAATAAATACCTCGGTACGTTTTGAAACCAAAGTATCATCCTTCGCACGGAAATAATTACCAAGATAATTATCGTTGCGGTTTACATTTTCGGTTGGTAACAACGTAGAAATCTCGCGATTCATAACTTCTTCTCTTTGTATTCCCCAAAGCTCTTCGGCAGCACGATTGAAAAGTTGAATCCTATTGTCTTGATTAATGGTAACAACAGCATCAAGCATACCTTCAAGCGTTTTATCATTAAGCATCTTTACAGTTTCAATTTCTTTAAACTGCAACTTCATTTCTTCACGCGTTTCTTTAAGTTTCTTGCTTAGTTCAACCTTACTTTGCGATAACTTCTGTTCTTGCTCACGAAGAATAGTATTTTGTTCTCGGTTTTTCTCCTCAATTCGTATTTGTTCAGTTATGTCATTACCGATGAACACAATTTTTGCAGGTTCTCCATACATATCATGCACAACAGTATAAGTACCTTGAAACCAACGTTCCTCTCCTGTTTTTGTAAACCATTTGTGCCGACCTTCAAAAGGAACCCCTTTTATAATATTTTTCCATGTTAACTTAAAATTGTCCAAATCAGAAGCCGTCAAAAAGTTGAATATAGTACGTTTATGAAGTTCTTCTGGCGTAAATTGCAAAATCTCTACAAGTTTATGATTCATTTCCAACACACGTCCATCAGGTCCATATTCTGCTTTCATAGTAGAACGGTTCAATGCATCTATCTGTCCCTTATAGTCAAGATTTTGTTTCTTACTTTCGGTTATATCAATACCAAGGAACAAAATTTTGATTGGTTTACGGCTATGATCACGCACACTAACATAAGTAGCCATTGTCCAAACATCTGTTTTTTGCTTGGTAACATGTTTCATGTCGCCCTCAAAATGCTTACCACCAGCTGCAAGATTTTGCCACAATTCATTAAACCAAACCTTATCTTTGTCGCTGATAAACATTGAAATATGTTTGTTTTCTATCTCTGCGGCACTTGAATATCCAAGTTTATTAAGAAACTTAGAGTTGGCATAAAGCAAATATCCTTCAACATTATATTCTGCACGAATCATGGTATGATTTACAGAGTTAGTAAAACTAATAAATTGTTCACTCTGCTTAGCGGCTTCTATCTGCATGTGTTTTAGTGCCTCCATGTTTTTGCGCATATCCTCTTCTTGACGCGCCATCACTTCTCCCTGATGTTGTGATTCTTCAAGGAGTTTAGCCGTTCGCATATTAATATTTACGTTTGATATTGTAGAGGCAATAGATTCAGCCACACGTTCTATAAATTCAATTTGGTAATCTTGATATTTTATAAATGAGGCAATTTCCAACACACCATAAATTTCATCGTTAGATTTAAGAGGCACAATAACCAAACTTCTTGGATTTGCTTTTCCTAAACCAGATGTAATTTTTACATAATCCTCTTTTGTTTCTTTTATAAAAATGGTTTTTTGCTCCAATGCACAAGCCCCAACAAGACCTTCTCCCCATTCAATCTGTTTGTCTGGATATTTTTTTCTGCCATAAGCATAAGAAGCACTCATATTGAAATATTTTTTTCCATTCTCTTCTACAAGTATGAAAAAACCTGCTTGCTGAGCATCAATATATTTTACAAGGTTCATTATCACCTCGTTAGATAGTTTTCCAAGGTCATCAATGTTTTCTCGCAAAATAGCACCAAATTTTGCTAATCCTTCAGTAATCCAATGTCGCTGTTCGTCTTCCTTTTTACGAGAATCTTCTTCCTCTTTGCTTCGTTTAAGCTCATCACGAAGGTTTACAAGAGCCTTGCCAATTTCGTCACCTTCCTCTTGTAATTCATATTGTACATCGGTTTGCCCCGCACGAAGTTTCTCTACAAAATCAAATATCTGTCTCGACTTACGCTGTTCACTATCAATATCACTTTGCAAATCGGAAGTTTTTTTCAACTGCTCGTTGCCGATATAATACCCAAACACAGCAAAAATAGTTGGTATCAACAAGTTGACCCAAAAGGTAGGATTTTCCCTAAACATTTCAACTAATAAGTCGAATGATATAGGACGATTTTGTATCACCATTCCTAAGAATATGATAATTGCCAACAATCCCACCCCGATTAGAAATCCTAATACGGAATAAGAATAAGCGACGTTATTTTGCGATTTTCTTTTCATAATGCTGAAAATTTACTTCCAAGCCCACCAAAAAGTGCCTTTCGGAAAAAACATACAAACGTAATAAATTTTCGGCTTTAAACAAAATTAAATTCCGTCAATAATTCTGTAATTCTTTCCACCGAATATGGTTTTTCCAAAATTGAGTCAAACGGAGTATTGCCGAACATTTCTTTAAACTCTTCCAAGTTGTGTGCCGTAAGTGCAATAACTGGAATATTTTTATATGGAGAATCTTCTGCTTTTATTACAGAGGTTGCCTCCAACCCATTCATAATAGGCATCTCAATGTCCATAAACACCATATCAACTTTCTCACTTTTAAGCACATCAAGCGCAGCCTTTCCATTTTGCACCATACGACAATTACAATCAAGTTTTAAATCGTCTTCCAAGATGGCTTCAAGTAAAAACTGATTTGTAAATATATCATCGGCTATAAGAAATGTTCTCTTTTCCATACTTAATATTTTGGTTAAAGTTTATTCTGTTTAAATACCAACTTTTGTTAGATTAAAATGGTTTTACAGCAAATTGTGCCAATTGTTCAAGTGGCAAAACCTTGTCTGCTGCTCCAAGTTTTACTGCCTCTTTAGGCATACCGTAAACAACACATGTTTCCTCATCTTGAGCTGCAGTTTTGGCACCTGCTTCTTTCATCTCCAACAAGCCCTTGGCTCCATCGTCGCCCATGCCTGTCATTATAATACCTATAGCATTACTACCAGCATAGCGCGCAGTACTTCTAAATAGCACGTCAACAGAAGGTCTATGTCGATTTACAAGCGGACCATCTTTAACCTCTACGTAATATTTTGCACCACTACGTTTAAGTAAAGTATGTTTGTTACCAGGAGCTATGAGAGCATGTCCACGCAAAACACTATCGCCATTCTCTGCTTCCTTTACAGATATTTTGCACAATTCATTTAACCTATTTGCAAACGAACGTGTAAAATTTTCTGGCATGTGTTGAACAATAACAATACCCGGACAATCAATAGGCATAGCCTCAAGAAAAACCCTCAATGCCTCCGTTCCACCAGTTGAAGCTCCAACAGCAATCACTGTTTCTGTTGTTTTTATCATACTGGTTTCTACTGGAGCTTTTGATATTACAGCATCGGCCGAAAGTTTTGGTTCAACTTTCATGTGCGATGTAGGAGTTGCTTTACGCAATTTAGCTGCAGCAGCAGCCTTAACTGCCTCACAAAGACGTATCTTAGAATCCTCAATAAACTGACGTGTATCCATCCTTGGTTTTGCAATAACTTCTACAGCACCATACTCAAGAGCTTTGATTGCTGTTTGGCTACCTTCTTCTGTAAGCGATGAAATAATTACCACTGGAATAGGATGCTGAGTCATAATTTTGCGCAAAAATGTAATACCATCCATGCGTGGCATCTCAACATCAAGAGTAATAACATCAGGTACTTCGTTCTGTATTTTCTTGGCCGCTATATATGGATCATTAGCAGTACCCATAATCTCAATCTCAGGGTCAGTTTCCAATATTGACGACAACGTCTGCCTTACCACCGCTGAATCGTCTACGATTAAAACTCTTATCTTGTTATCGAAAGTCATGATTAAGTTTTTATTATTTGTTCATGCTGTTTTTTATAAAACCATGCAACACCTCGCCCGTGTGAGTGTTGAAAATAATTTTTCTACCGTTTTTTCCTCCAGTACTTCTACTTATAATGGGAATGTTATACTCATCAAGCATCTCCTCCGCCACCATTATATTACGCTCTCCAATATGCATAACTGGTGTTGTAGCAGAAATAACCTCGCCCCCACCAAACACCTTTGCTACAAGGTTGTTTTTTTTCGAACCGAGACTCAACATTTTTTCCACAAGTCGCTCTATAGCAATATTTCCATATTTAGGCGACGCGAGTTCCATACCGTTCCAAGTGGGCAACATATAATGATTGATGCCACCAATTCCCAAATATTTGTCCCAGAGGCACACCGCCACACATGACCCCAAAATGGTAGTTACCTCTGCAGGCTGCGAAGCAGCAAACATTGTGGACGGATATAAAAAGTGTCTGGTCATAAACTTTTAATTTTAATTTGGGTTAAAAAATCTCTTCGTCGCCGAAGAAAACCTCGTTGCCTTCCTCTGAATAGTCGTTGTTAAGAACTTGTGCTTCTGGTAACGTAACCGTAAACGACGAACCAACATTTTCTTTGCTTTCTACATCAAGCTTACCTTCGAGCAAATCTGTATAAGCCTTGTTTATTGACAAGCCAAGTCCATGCCCTCGATTTATAGAGTTGATACCATTGTCCAAACGACGGAAACGATCGTAAATTATTTTTTGATTTTCTTGCGATATACCAAGCCCTTCGTCTATTATGCTTATTTTCAAATAGTTATCATCGGTACGTTGGTATCTTATGGTTAAAGTTTTGTCTGCACGATTAAAATTAATAGCATTGTTAATCAAATTTGACAATATAACCGTTAGTTTTTCGCTATCTGTTTTAAAAAGCAAAGGTTGTCCATCGTCACCAACTTTATCAAGAATCGGTTTGAGCCTTTTTAACTGTATTTCGCGAGAATATTGTTCTATCAAACCACTAAGTAATTCATCGATATTAACAACCGAAATAGTAGGCTGAATCTGCCCTGCTTCTATTTCAGCGGCTGCAAATATATTTTTAAACTGGAAATCCAAATTAAACGCCTCACGATGTATCATCGCCGCCATTTTTTTCATACGTTCGGGGCTTTCATCGTTACACTCGGTTATGCTCTTAGCAAGACCAAGAATAGACGTAAACGGATTTATGATTTCGTTGGTTATGTTGGAGATAAAATGGCTTTTCATCGCCTCTGACTCCGAAAGCTTTTGGTTTACTTCTATAAGCTGTTTGTTAAGCGAATTGAGGTCATCAAGCGCAGTTTTATATCTTACAATACGCTTTTTGAGTTCCTCAAGAAGTATTTCGTCGGTGATTAATGATTCCTGATTCATGTTTTAATTTTTTTTAAATCAATCTAAAAACGGTAGGTTTTATCTGTTTAAGAGGTACGTTGATCCCCGTAACGGACTCACTATGTCCAAGGAAAAAATATCCATTAGGTTTCAAATGCCTACATAGTTTGTTAATTACGGCTTCCTGCGTTTGTCTGTCGAAATAAATAAGCACATTACGACAGAATATTACATCAAAATTGTCTGGTACATTGTACGAACTATCCATAAAATTAAGTCTCATAAAACTTGCCTTTGCTCTCAATTCTGGAACAATTCTAACTGTTGGTTTTGTACGATCCTTACTTTTAAGCAAATATTTTTTCTTTAGTTCAAGTGGTATAATATCAACTCTTTCTTCGGGATATATAGCAGTAACTGCTTTCTGTAAAACAACAGTACTAAGATCTGAACCGAGAATAGAAAAATCAAACCCTGGATGCTTGGATGCAAACTCGGCAAAAACCATCGCCAATGTATAAGGTTCTTCCCCACTGCTACACCCAGCACTCCAACATTTAATGAATCCCCTTCTATTGAGTTCGTACATTTCTGGCAAAACACTCTGCGATAAAAAGTCAAAATGTTGCGATTCTCTAAAAAAATCAGTTTTGTTGGTGCTTACCATGTCCATCATGTGCACCACTTCTTCGCTGCCAGCGGGCGAAAACACATAATCAACATATTGGGTAAACGATGGCATCTGCAAAGCTCTCAATCGCTTTTGAAGACGACTCTGTAACATTATCTGTTTTGCCTCTGGCATTTTTATGCCATATTGACCATAGATAAACGCACTCAAACGATCGAAATCTTGTTTCGATAGTTTGGCATCGTAATAGGCCATATAGTTGCTCAATTTATCGTCCATCGCAGTGGTTAAACCGTTTTTATTCTATTTTTTCTGCCTTTGCACCTTCTTCACTATCGGCTGTTTCTTGCAATATAACCAAATCTTCTGAAGAGAACACTTTGTCGATGTCAAGAATCATTACAAATTGTTCATCGTTGGTTTTGTACATTGCTTCTATAAACTTATTTTTATATTTGGCACCCATACCCGGTGGTGGCAAAAGTTCTTCCTTTGTTATTTCAAAAACTTCTTTCACCGAATCTACAAGAATACCAGTATCGACAGTTTCATTGTTTATCTGTACGTTTAGCACAAGGATAACTGTGTCGCGCTTATATTCTATAGGCTCCATACCAAATTTCATGCGAATATCGATAATGGGCAGAACTGTACCGCGAAGGTTAATTACGCCTTTCATATACTCCGGTGCGGTGGGAACCTTAGTTATCTTAACCACCTGCTGGATGTTCAGCACCTTGCTGACACTGATTGCGAAAAATTCTTCGCCAAGTTTAAACGATATGTACGAATCTGTTTCCATACCTCTCCTTATATTTAAAGTTTTAAATTTCGTTATATTTAGTAAATTGGTTTATAACCTTGTGAGTATCCAAAACCAAAGCCACTGTACCATCGCCAAGTATTGAAGCACCAGAGAATATATCTTGCTGGCGATACAATTTACCAAGCGGTTTCAATACTGCTTGATACTCACCAGTTATAGAGTCAACCACAATACCAATACGCTTATCTTCATACTTAACCATAATTATTTCCTCTTTTTCTGGAATATCTTCTTCAATTCCAAACTCTTCACGAAGATAATAGAACGGATATTGCACACCCTCAATATTTATAATATTGTTGTAAGCACTTTTTATTTTTTCGTGTTCAACAGCAAAAATGGTATCAATCACCGATAGAGGAATAATGTAGTCGGTATCGTAAATTCTAACTAACATACCGTCAATTATGGATAATGTTAACGGCAATTTAATAGTTATTGTAGTACCCTCGTCTTTCTCTGTTGATACAGATACAGTTCCGCGTATGTCAGACACTTTACGTTTAACAACGTCCATTCCTACACCACGACCACTAATACTTGTAACTTTGTCGGATGTTGAAAAACCTGGTACAAAAATTAAATCAGTGGTTTCTTTTGCAGAAAGTTGAGCATCTGGTTTTATTAAACCTTTATCAATTGCTTTTTTACGGATTTTTGCCAAATCCATACCTTTTCCATCATCGGTTACTGCAATAACAACCTGACTTCCAGAATAATATGCTTGCAAAATTATCTTTCCTTCTGGATTTTTTCCCTTGGCAACACGTTCCTCTGCGGTTTCTATACCATGATCTATGCTATTTCGCAAAATATGCATAAGTGGCTCTGTTATGCCCTCAATAAGAGTTTTATCAAGTTCGGTTTCCGCGCCACGCGCTTCAAAAGCTATTTCTTTACCTACTTCACGCGAAAGATCTCGTATCAAACGACGAAAACGCATAACAAGGTAATCAATTGGAATAAGTGTAATAGAAAATGCAGTGTCGCGCAACTGACGACTTATATTTTCAAGACTCTCTGCAATAGATATTAACTCTGGCGATTTGTTATTTTCGGCATATAGATTAAGCCCTGCTTGAGTGGTAATAAGTTCACTGACAAGATTCATCAACGTATCTATTTTTTCGGAATCCACTCTTATGCCCGAAATAGTACTCTCGCGTGAGAATTTTTTTATGTGTTCATCGCCAGCATTTTCGAGTTTATTCTGCTCTTTTTTTGCCTTTTCTAAAGAAATTGTTGTTTCTGCAAGAGACTTTATTTTAGCAATATCAAACGAAAAATCATGCTGACATTGTAAAAGTGGTTCTATTCCATCAAATTTAAAAATGTCGGCATCGGCTATTTTCTCAACTTTTACTTCACAATCGTCTTCCACAAAAATAAACACATCTTGAATAGCTTGTTCTCCTTGCTCTGTAGCAAGAATTATCTCCCAAGAAATATATGTTTTGTCAAAGACAAAGTTTTCTAAATCAGGAATTCCGTTATAAAAAACGTTAACCTTATGAGGTCCAAGCCCAACAAGTTCGTCAATAAGGAAAAACGGATTAGTACCATTGTTTTGTATTGACTCAAATGGCTTCACCTTTATATAATAGGTGGCCACAACCTCATCAGAATCTGTGGTAGTTTCCACAATATGACCTACTTCTTCTTTCTCTGAAGGTTTACCGCTCAAAATAGCGTCAATACGTCTCTGAAGAATTGCCTCATTGGCAACTATCTGCGAGGTTTGTGAGCCATCGTCATTGAGCATGCTCGTGATATGGTCGGCCGATTCAAAGGTAATGTCGAGTATTTCCCTATTAACCTTCAATTTCTTTTGACGCACCAAATCATAAAGGTTTTCAAGTTTGTGGGTATAATTGCTCACGTTTTCAAACCCGAACATTCCCCCTCCGCCTTTTAGCGAATGCATAATCCTGAAAACGCCATCCACCAAATCTGGGTCGTTCATATTCTGCTCGAGTTCAAGCAGTGATTGTTCCAACCGACTGATAAGGTCAGATGCTTCTTCGAGAAACTTTTTTTGAAAATTATCCATCGTCGAAATTTTCTTTTGTTAGTTAATAAGGGGTTGATATTTTTATTTTAGCAGTCTATCTAATAACCTTGCCAATTGCAGCCAAAAGTTTTGCAGGTACAAATGGTTTAATAATCCAACCAGTAGCACCTGCGTCTTTTGCTTCAATTTTTTTGGCCAACTGCGATTCTGTTGTTAAAAACAAAATCGGCACCCGTGCATATCCAGCAGTGGCTCTGATGTATTTTATCAGCTCTATACCGTCCATTTCGGGCATGTGAAGGTCTGTAATTACCAGGTCGATGTTGCGCCCGTCCAAAAAAACCTGAGCTTCCTTTCCATTACCAGCCGCTATAACATCAAAACCTGCGTTTTGAAGCGTGAAATTCACCACTTCGCGGATGCTTTCAGAATCATCTACAATAAGAATTGTTTTTGCCATTATTCTTTATATGTTTTATAAATTTCGCAAATTAAATTTTCTTTGTTAGGCTACTTCGCCTTCAGAAATCGACAAAATTTTAGAAAGGTTGGTTATTCCACAATTTTCCAATAATTTTGACGTATCATTGTCTATTTCACAAGTTACCTTCAAACGTTTCTTGTCGCGTATGCAACTATTTTTTATAGAATAAAAAAACTGAAACGCAGCGGTATCGAATCCTGTTATTTCTTTCAAGTTTAATGTAATATCATCATACTTCGGCAGACAATTTTTCATTTCCTCTACAAGATTTTCTATATTTTGTAGAGAAATTTCGCCTTTAATCTCATACTCGCGATGACGATTTTTTACATCATCGATTTTAACTTTAAATTCCATAATAATCAATGTGTTGCAGTTTTTTTGCCATGCCGGGCATGTTGAAATCTTTATTGTTTCAAATACATTTTTTATGCCAAAAACCCTCAACAGGACAAGCCTTTTTTTAGTTGGTGAAAATACAAAATAATTTCCATATAGAAATTATTTTCAAAAAAATTTTAGAAAAAAATTTCTTAATGGGTATTTTTCAAAAAAAACAATACACAAAAGGTGCAAAAAACAAATGTTCTTTTTATATTTGCAGCCAACAATTAAACGTCAAAATTATAAAAAAATTTTGAAAATACAAAATGGCCGACGAAAATTACAGATACGACCCCGATACTCTTTCGTTTAAAAGAAACGAAACAAAAAAAGGACGAAAATTTTTTGTTTCGATTATAACACAATTGTTGGCTGCAATAACAATTGGCACGGTGGTATTTTTGGCCATTTCTTACACAATAGAAACACCAAGGCAAAAAAACACTGAACGTGAAAACCAAATGTTGCAGAAAGAATACAAACTGCTTACCGAACGTTACAATCAAGCCAACGCTGTTTTACAAGACCTAAAAACACGTGACACAGACCTTTACAGAGCCATTTTTGAAACAGAACCTCCCAAAGAAGATATTTTGGAAAAAGCCGATTATAGCAACGACTCCATAACTACAGAATATATTCTTAGCCAACATAAAATAAAAGGTGATAGCGTTACAAAAATGTTAAAAACCGAAGAAACTGTAACCAACGAATTGTGGTATGTGTTGCAAAATTCTAAAAACAACCTTCAGAATTTTCCATCAATACAACCTCTCAAAAACGATATGTTGCAATTTCTTCCATACGGATTTGGTCGCAAACTCGACCCTATTTATAAAACGCCAACAATACATCTTGGAATAGACTTTGCCGCTCCCAAAGGAACAGAAGTTATGGCTACAGGAGACGGTATTGTGGAAGAAATTGGCGACAAACGCGACCTTGGAAAGTACATAATTATAAACCACAAAAACGGCTACACAACAATTTATGCTCATCTAAGCGGAGTTGTTGTTAAGAAAAACCAAAAAATAAAACGTTACGAAACAATAGGATTTGTGGGCAACTCTGGCAAATCGCTAACAGCCCACCTTCATTATGAAATAAAACACAATAACAAAAACGTCAACCCAATTAACTACTTTTTTGAAGATACCGATCCTATGATGTACACGGCTCTCAAAAAATTGGCCAACAATGGGGGACTTTGTTTAGACTAAAAACATTAAAAGAATCATGCAAGAAATAGAAAACCAAACAACAGAAGAACAAATTAAAACAGAAGAAGAACCAATAAAAAGCGGAAAATTATTCTACTCCATTGGTGAAGTTTCAAAAATGTTTGACCTTAGGGATTCTACTCTCAGATATTGGGAAAAAGAGTTTCCTACATACATAAAGCCTAAAAAAAACAACAAAGGAGATAGAAATTATACCCAAAAAGACATTGACAACATAAAACTAATACACCATCTCGTAAGAGAATGTAACATGAAAATAAAAGGAGCAAAAGATTTACTAAAAAACAAAAAAGACGTTACAGAAAGTAAATTTGAAGTAATAAAAAAGCTCAAAAATTTAAAAGATATGATTACAGAACTAAAAGATAGTTTGTAAAAATTTGCAACAATGCTTTACAAAAAATAGTAAAACTACATATATATAAGGTGTAAAAATAGTGTGCGATTAAAATAATTTACAAATAAACCAAAAATTGCACACAAATTGCATTATAAAAATAGGGGGAAAAAAGAATCCAAATAAAAATAAAAAAATTGCAAAAAATTTTGCTATGGAATTGGACATCAACTTTATGCACAATATATTAGCTCTATATGATGAGTTAATAGACAACGGCATATCAGTGGTTTACATCGGAAAATTTACACATAAAGTTGTTAAGCTTTTTACTGAGCTTAACGAGGAAGAAATGGAACAATGCTGCGAACAAAAAACAATAAAAAGGCGCGTACACCATTCCCTTGTTGAAATTCTGCAAAATATGCAAAAACATAGTACCGAATTCCAAACCGAATTTAGTTTGGTGAACGGTTTTTTTATGATTGGCAAAAAAGATGGAATCTATTACATTTTAACAGCCAATAAAGTTGGTAAACACGACATAATGCGATTAACACAAGCACTTGAAGCCGTTAACAATGCCACCAAAGAAGAACTTGATGCCATGTACAAAAAACAATTGCGAGACGGAACACTTTCGGAAAAAGGAGGTGCAGGACTTGGTCTAATAGAATTGGCAAGAAAAACTGACGGTAATCTCGAATATATGTTTTTACCAGTTGATCAAACCACCGACTATTTTATTTTAAAAGTAGAAATTTCGGGAAAAGAGCGCGAATAACCAAACTAAAACCAAATAAAAAAATATTTATTCTCACAAATTTCACATATAATTTCTAATAATTACAACACAACAATCACAACCTTCTATACCGAAAAAATCGGCAAACAAAATGTTAAGAAAGTATTTGGCTGTTAAACTGCTTTTTTGCAATTTTACGCGCCAAAAGTTTTAACATGGAAAATTTAATACAATATCTATCGCAATTTGTAAGCCCAAACCGTTTTACCCAAATGCAACAAGTGGTAAAAAACCGTACAGAATATGTAGTACCAGTTTTGGAAGATATAGAACAACCACAAAATGCAAGTGCAGTAATTAGAACATGCGACTGCTTGGGTATAAACAAGTTGTGCGTTATAGAAAACAAAAACGAATTCGGAATTTATAAAGATATAGTTAGAGGTTCTACAAAATGGGTTGACATAAAAAGATATAACACCAAACCCAACAATACGATTGAATGTCTAACCGACCTAAAAAAACAAGGCTACAGAATTTTGTCAACATTACCACGCAAAGAAGCCAAAAAATTATCGCAAGTAGATATAAACAAAGGCAAATGTGCAGTGGTATTCGGGTCTGAACCAACAGGAATAACAAAAAACGTAGCCGACATGAGCGATGAGTTTATAACCATACCTATGTGTGGATTTACAGAAAGCCTAAACCTCTCAGTATCAGTAGCAGTTGTACTATACACACTAAAACAAGCTGCCATAACCAATGGCATAAAAGATTTTTTTCTCAACACTCAACAACAAAACATACTAATGTTAAGTTGGCTAAAAAAATGTATAGCAATGAGTACAGAAATAATAAACCGTTATAACTTAGAACACGGCACAAATTTTTAAACATATACAAAATGATAGAAACCAACCGACAAATGTTTATGCGTTATGTTGCGCAGACATCATACACTCCTCTCGCAGCTGAAATAGAACGTGCTCAAGGCATATATATGTATTCGCCCGATGGGAAAAAATATATCGACACTGTATCTGGCGTTTCGGTGGCCAACATAGGACATTGCCACCCCAATGTAGTAAAAGCTGTAAAAGAACAAGCGGAAAAATATATGCACCTAATGGTTTATGGAGAAATGATTCAAAGCCCTCAGGTAAAACTTGCCCAAAAGCTTACAGAACTTCTGCCACCAAACCTAAATACCGTTTTTTTTGTCAATAGTGGCAGCGAAGCCACCGATGGCTCTATAAAATTGGCAAAAAGATATACAGGCAGACCCGAAGTTATTGCTTTTAAAAAAGCATATCACGGCTCCACAATGGGTGCTATGAGCATTTGGGGCGACGAATACTTTAAAAAAGCCTACCGACCACTTATGCCTGGTGTTAAACTTCTCAACTTCAATTCAGAAGAAGATCTTTCTCAAATAACAGAAAACACCGCATGTGTTATAACAGAAGCAATACAATCAGAAGGCGGATTAAACCTTCCTGAAAACAACTGGCTACAAAAACTTCGTGCAAGATGCAACCAAACAGGAACTATACTTATCTTTGATGAAGTACAAATGGGTTTTGGTCGCACTGGAAAAATGTTCGGTTTTGAAAACTTCGGCGTAGTACCAGACATTGTCAACTTTGCAAAAGGACTTGGAGGAGGAATGCCTATAGGCGCATTTGTATCCGACAAAAAAATCCTTGATAGTTTTTGCGACCGACCAATCCTCGGACATATAACAACGTTTGGAGGACATCCTGTTTCGGCGGCAGCGGCATTAGCATCGCTCGAAACAATTGTTAACGACCATCTTATCGATGATGTTAACGAAAAAGGACAATATTTTGCAACTCTTATAAAAAAACACAAGAAAGTAAAGCGTGTTTGGGGCATAGGATTGTTCTACGGCATAGAAGTTGACGAAGACCTCGACATGCAAAAATTTTTGCACCATGCCTTAGACAATGGCATACTAACCGACTTATTTATTTTTAGAAAACATGCTTTTAGATTTGCACCTCCATTAATTATAACAAAACCACAAATTGAAGAAGCTGTTGATATTATATTCAAAACCCTTGACGAAATATAATATATTTTGTTGTTGTAACATTGTGTAAAGTATTGCAACAACAAAATATGTAATGTACATTAATTTAAAAAAAAAACTAAATCCGCTTAGCAGATTTAGTTTTTTTTAATGTGTTTTATGTTCTTATATCATTGAAGTAAGGGAGATTTCTAAAAAACTGCGTCCGATTTATTAAAAATTAAAAATTCAACAAAATTTGAAAGCCGAAAAACAAAAAATTCTTCACGAACAAGAGAATTACAAACAATCTTCCTAACCAGACGCAGTAAAATAAATAACCTTGTTTGAATAAAAAAAGAAAAAATTTTAAAGAACGTAGAGCATTTCTAAACTCAAAATCTTTAATTATTACACTGCAAATATAATAGTTAAAAACTTAACTTACAAATCCTTAAATATAGCCTAACAAGCAAAATGCACCATTTTTAACGCGAAAAGCATAAAATCGGGGACAAAAACACACAAAAAAGGGACATAAATTTTAAATATAATTTGGATTTTGGATAACAATCTTATCAAGTTTACTAAGATTTTCGCCCTCACTACCTGCAATAACAGCTGACGCACAAATATTACTCCAAGCATCAACAAAAGATGTAAACATGCAAATAAGTGTATCAAAAACAATTATAATAGCAAATCCTTCCTTAGGTAAACCGATAACATCAAGAATAGGCAATATAGCAACCGCACCAACAAGCGGTATATCTGAGGTTCCAAACGAAATAAATGATACCGACAAAAACAACATCACATACTCAAAAATAGACATTTCTATTCCATAAGCTTGTGATACAAAAATTGCTGTTGCACAATAATATATAGCACTTCCATTATAATTTGTTAGCGCACCCATTGGTACAACAAAATCGGCTATTCGCGGCGACAATCCAAGTTCTTTTTTCATACGAGACATCACTTGCGGTACCACTGCATACGATGACCTTACGCCAAAGGCTGTATAAAGTACACTGCCAAACATTTTCATAAGTTTGTAGGCACTCTTGCCTGTTAAAACCTTAACCATCGAGGGTAATATTACAAACGAATGAACCGACAACGATAACGCTACAACAAACAAAAATGGCATAAAATTATGTACCGTAGAAAACAAAATACTATCTGCTGCTACTCGTGTTAAAACACAAAATATTCCAATAGGTGCAAGTTTTGCAACAAATTCAACAAACTGTTGCATAATTTCTGATATACTTGTGAACATGTTTTTTATAAAAATACGTGTTTTATCACTACATCGAGATGCAAAATATCCAAAACATGTACAAAAAACAAAAACAGCCACAACGTTATTAACCTCAAACGCATTGAAAATACTATCAGGAAAAATATTGATTATAAAATCACCAAAATTATGAACAGATCCATAAAAGTCTTTTGGTTGAGAATAATAAAGTTCTGCGCCATTGCCTGCTCCTATCAAATTAGCAACCACAACAGCTGTTACCATAGCAATAAATTGACTACCCACAAACCACGACAAATTTTTTAGTGTCAATCGTCCCAATAGCCCATCCTTGGTTATATAAGACACACCATTTATAACGTTAGAAACCACCGATGGAATAAGTACAAGACTCAAAAGTTTTATATACAAATCGCCGATATTTCCAATGGCATTGGCAATGGACGGCAACATATAACCACAAAGTATAGCCATAAGCATTGCCAATAAAATCTGCCAAGAAAGTGGAAAACGCAACGGATTCATAATATTTTATTTATCGTAGTACAATAGTTTATCGCCAGTTTCTTTTGCTACTCTATCCTGCCATTGCTGTCCATAGCCTGGCTGCGTAATTATAGGTATTCCTGCATTGGTTTCACTCTGCAAGAGTTTTCCGTTTCCATCGTCTGCCTTTACGTTTCCATCCATAAATTTCATAAATAGATACGTAAAAAATTCTTTTCTTTCTTTAACCAACTGCGATGCTGTGTTACATGAATAATCGGTAAGATAGTTTATGGCTATATTTTTACCTGACTTTGCTTTCTGCAAAGCATTTTTTTCTATCTCAACTGATTTATTGATATACTGCAACTCTGTTTGCTGCTGTTTTTTTTCAATCTCAGGATGTATAAGATTATATCTTGTGTAAGCCCAATTTGAAATAAGATTATTAATCCAAAAAGCAGAAGTGCCGCTCCATTCTACAAGACTACCATTTTTTTGATCATACTCATACGGAACTCCTGTAATACTACAATAAAACGGGGCAAACACCGCACTTGCCGCATCATCAGGGGCAAACCAAATAACACCACCAACATAATCTGGCAGATGGGCGCGCATTTGCGATACAAACACAAAACCTGTCTGCTGTGTAGCTGTAGCGCGTTCATTAAGATAAGTTTTCCCATTAGACTCAAACGTCAAAGGCCTCATCCTATACGGACAACCAAATGAGCCTGCTCCACAATCCTTCGACATGTCAAGTTCTGTATTTTCTAAATGATTTCGCATAGAATTCATCACTTGATGCAACTTTACAACTTTGTCTGGCTTTATCCAAAGCGGAAGTCTATTGGTTGCAAAGTTTTCTTTTGTAAGAGGAATATCTCCAATCGGCATTTTACGTTCTACATTACCTTTGGCATAATTCCAATATGCTACATTCTTTGCAAATGTTTCTGGTGCTACTTCTGCAAAAAATGCCCATACTCTAATTTCGCAAAATCTTGCGCCTTCAAAGTTTACTGGATTATAAACATCCGAAAAACTAAAATCTTTGTCGTTACCCTTATAAAAGCCATAGTTTTTTGCAAAGGATATAACATCTGAAGAATTAAACGTTTCGGCAGAAGGGTCGTCCCAACGATTTTTCTTTTGATATTCAAAAGTTGTTATTCGCGCCTGATTAGCATGCGCACAAACATATCCTTCTGGTACACGACGCGCAACCCATACCATTCCTTTTCCATAATTGCCACGTCCAATAACTTCCATTATCCAAACCTCATTTTTGTCGGCAATTGAAAATGATTCTCCCTCACTTGCATAACCATACACATCGGTTAACTCTGCCATTATTTTTATTGCCTGCCTTGCAGTAGTCGCACGTTGCAATGTTATATAAATAAGGCTACCGTAATCTATAATAGCATCATTTTGTTTTTGCAACGGTTCAAGACCACCGTATGTTGTTTCGGCAATGGTTACTTGATTTTCGTTAATATTTCCCACTACATTATAGGTGTGTTTTACTTGCGGTATTTTTCCACGATAAACTCCTGTATCCCAATCATATACATCAAGCATTGCGCCTTCTTGATAATCTTTAGCAGCAAAATAGTATAGACAACCATAAAGACTATGAGAATCGGCCGCATAAGAAATTATATTGCCGTCACCAGCTGTTATTGTCGATGTCAACAAAAAATTTGTGCAACCAAAAACGATGTCGGCATTAAAAAATAGCAATAATGTTGCTAAAACTATTTTTTTTATTTTGGAATGAAACATTTTTTGCCGTTATTTTTTGTTTTCTTGTTTTTTTTGTAGTTCTAATTCTTTATCGCACAATGCCTTTTAAAAAGGTTACATATTATGCCATTTATTTTTGCAAATTTGTAAAATTATTTTTAAAAAAAATAATAATTCTTGGCGCGATTTTGGTAATTATATAAAACAACTAAACGATTTTTTAACAAACATCATTAACGGAGGAAATTAAAATGAGTAGATACCACGCAACATTTTTGTTTATGGCACTTGTAGTGCTTGGCATAGCAATAAGCTAATTAAAAATTACAAAGTACCAATACAAATAAATCCAGCGCAAGGAAAAAGCTTACGCTGGATTTATTTTTTAACATAAAAAAATATAAATTCTTTTAATTCCACTCTATACCTTGCGCTAATTGTTGAGGAAAAACTTTCTCCACTTCCTCCATGCGCTTAAAATTACCTATATCTTCGTTGCAACTATATGCAAACTTAAGCCCGCAGACAAGTCGCTGAATAGTTGTTATATTGTTACACGGTTTTATATATTCGTCAGATGGCTTAATTTTCTGAAGTTTTAGAAAAAAATCTATCTCTTTACGGCTTAACACCATACCTTTATTATATGGGTTGATATAAAAAATTACTTCCTCGGGATGGCCACATTCTTCGGCAGTGTAAGCAAGTAGAAAATTTTTTGGCATATTTACGCAATAAACTGGCAAACCTACTTTTTGCAGCATCAAACCATAAAGAATGGCCATTGTAACGGTATTACCTTGTTTGTATTCAAAAACCTTATTAATAAGCGAACTGCAAGGACTGTACATTTCTGAATTATTACTATGAAACTTGAGTTTTTTATAAAATACATAATTCATTACCCTTATGCGTTCCAACGGAGAATAATTTTTGCAATACTCACCCACAACGGCATCATATACCGTTGACATCTGACTTTCAATATATTTGAAATCAATCTTTGGATAATTAACTTGCGACACGAGCCACGCCCCTTCCAAAAGATTAGAACTATTTCCAACCCAACCTTTCAACCGATCAATTATATGCGAAAAATATATTTGATCGATTATTTTGTCCATTTTTATAACAACGTCAGAGTTTTTTTGGACATAGTTTTTTTGAGACACCTCTCTAAGGCGACCAATAATTTTTGTTCCTTGGCTTACAATCTGTTGCTCAACAATTTCGGCAACATCAGGGTCGTCAAGAAGTTTTATGGCGGCGTTAAATTCGTTGTCGTTCATTGTCGTATCATTTTGTTAACAAATCTGCTATTTCAGCGGTCAACGATTTCATCACCACACGATAATCAGCACCAAATTCTTTGCAACGCCTATTTGCAATTACAAGACACACCGTTGCCGTGTTATGCCCCAATAACGCACCAAGACCATTGATTGCACTACTTTCCATCTCATAGTTGTTTATTTTAAGACCTTTATATTCAAAAGTTTCGAGTTTTTGATTAATATCTTTATCAACAATACCAAGCCTAACTACTCTGCCTTGTGGTCCATAAAATCCAGGAGCAGAAAGCGTTATTCCTTGACGATATTTTTTTAGTTTATCTAAAAGCACCTGCGACGACGCAACAAAATAAGGTGCCGCTAAAAGGCTACAACGATTAGTATGAATAGCAAATTGTCGTTCAAGTTCCAAATCACAAACTTTATTACGGTCTTGATAAAAATTTAACAAACCATCAAGCCCACCTGCCACAGCCGTAACCACTGGCGTACCAACTGGAATGTCGGCTTGTAGCGACCCACAAGTGCCAATGCGTATAATATTAAGCGTTGTGTGTTGTTCTTTGGGTAGACGTGTTTGCAAATCTACATTTACAATAGCATCAAGTTCGGTAAGCACAATATCAATATTATCTGTACCAATGCCTGTTGAAACCACCGATACTTGTTTGCCATTTTTTGTTCCTGTTATTGTTTTAAACTCGCGATTTTGGGTAGAAAAAGTTACATTATCAAAACATTCTGCCACTACATCAACTCGCGCTGGATCTCCAACAAGAATAATATTTTTGGCTATATTTTCGGGTTTTAAATGAAGATGAAATATCGTTCCATCGCCATTTAATATGAGTTCTGAGTCAGCTATTTTTTCCATAATAATATGCATTTTTGGATTCTAACAAATTTTCTACTTTTTTTTGGCAATTCCAAATTTTTTTTTATTTTTTTTTACAACTTTTCATTAAAACATAAAAAAAATTAATTTGGCTATTTCTCCTGAAATATTGCTTCTACTCCAGCCAACCCCAAAATTGTTACTCCAAATAATTTCTAACTAAACTTTCGCAAGTGTTTTAAGTGCATAAAAAAGCAACAAAATCTTATAAATACACTGAAAATCAGTATATTTAAGCGTTAAAAATAAACAAAATTATGCTGCCAAACAAAATTACAAAAAAATTCAAAGAAATATCAAAATTCTTTGTTGAAAATTTCGATAATACAAGTGCTATGGAAATCTATGCCATGCGGTGGTCGATAGAAGTTTTCTTCAAGGAATGTAAACAGCACTTACTACTAAACAATTGTCAATCAGTGGATTTTGACGTTCAGATAGCGGAGATAACTTTCTCTTTCATACGGTTCAACATCCTCTCTACGATACTTCGCAAACAAAAGTATGATACAATGGGCGGCTTGTTTGAAGAAATAACCAAAGACACTCTCGAACTAACAATAAATGAACGTATCATTCTATTTATCAGAGATTTAGTTAAAAATATTAAGACACAATTAAACGATTACAAGGATACTTTACTTATTAATTTGGTCATTGAAAATCAATTGGTTAAAAATTCAACAAAGTTGGAATGATTTGATTTACAACGTGTTACAACACTTACGAAAGTTTAGTTCTTGACATTTACAAGCGTTTTTCTAAGAATTTTACTCCTTATAATTAATATTATAGCACCCAAAAACAATACGAAATTTATGTATTTTTCCAATTTTGTTGCAAAAAAATAAAATTTAACTTTCTGTAAACCTTAAAAAACCGATATTTGTAAAAAAAAGAAACAAAATGTCCCCAAAAAACAAAAACTATGATAATTGAAAAGATAGATAGTTATTTGAAAACGTTGCCAACCGACGAAGCTGCTAACGTTAAAAAAATCGCCACTATTGTTGAAGAACATGGGGCAATAGAAACCAAGGTAGCATGTGAGATGCTTCGCATAGCCGCCGACGAAGTTAATGCCGACTTTATAACAATTTCTGCAATTATTGTTTATGCGTTTTTGCCACAACAAACAGCAACAATGCTCGTTGAACAAAAAGTTTTTTCAGAAGAAATAGAAAGTGTTATTTCGGGGATGATGAAAATACCTGATTTTAACCTCGAAAAAATTAAAACTCAAACAGAAAACCATATAAAACTCCTCGTAACTCTCAGCGGAGACGTAAGAGCAATTATAATAATGCTAATGGAACACCTCGAAAAAATTAGAAGGCTAAAAGAACTTACAACCGAAGATGCCCTTAAAACTGCAACCGAGGTGCAATACATCTTTAGCCCTGTTGCTCACCGAATCGGTTTGTACAAAATAAAAACCGAAATGGAGGAGATATGCCTAAAATATTTCAACTACGATACTTACAGACATATAGCAGACAAACTTCAAATAAAAAAAGCTGAACGCGACAAATATATTGCAGAATTTATTAGCCCGCTTAGAAAAAAATTTGAGCAACACCATCTCAAAGTTAGCATCAAAGGACGACCAAAATCAATCGCCTCCATCTACAACAAGATGAAAAACCAAAACATTGGTGTTGATGGTATATACGATTTATTTGCAATAAGAGTAATAATAGATTCTGCACCAGACCCACAAAAAGAAAAAGCCGATTGTTGGAACGCTTATTCGCTTATAACCGAAAAATACAAGCCAAACCCTTACCGACTTAGAGATTGGATAAGCGTGCCAAAATCAAGCGGTTACGAATCGCTACACACCACAGTAATAGGTCCTGGCGGTCGTTGGGTTGAAGTGCAAATACGCACCGTGCGAATGGACGAAATAGCAGAAAAAGGACTCGCTGCTCATTGGAAATACAAAAACGGTACAGATGGTCAAGAAGGTGGAAATATTTTCTCAAAAATTCGCGAAGCAATCGAAAACCCCGACATTGCCAAAAACATTAGTGAAGAGAAAAAAGCTCTTTACTCCGACGAAATTTACATCTTTACACCCAACGGCGACCTTATAAAAATGCATTCTGGCGATACCGTTCTCGATTTTGCATTCTCAATACACAGCGATTTAGGTAGCAAATGTATTGGTGCAAAGGTAAACAACAAATTTGTATCAATAACACACGTGTTGCAAAATGGAGATACAATAAAAGTTTTAACATCAGGCAACCAAAAACCTGCACACGAATGGGTTAACATTGCCAACAACCAACGCGTAAAAAACCGAATCCGACGAATTATCCAAAGCCAAGAAAACCGGTTAGCAGATGTCGGAAAAGATATTGTACGCCAAAAATTACAACAATTTAATCTTCAACTAAACGATACAAACGTTAGCAAATTAATAAAATTTTTCCACAAAGAAAACACTGTGGAATTATACCAAGCGGTTGGCGATGGCAAAATAGATCCGCAAAAAATACGAAGTGCAATAGTTCAAATAGGTGAAGAAGAAAACCGATTACAGGACGAAAAACGTACACCAATTCAACACACCACAGTCCCTATTGGCAACTTCGACAAATCTGACGTTTTGATTATTGATAACCTCAACACGTTGGACTTTACATACGCAAAATGCTGTCAACCTCTGCCAGGCGACAAAATATTTGCTTTTGTAACAGCAACCAAAGGTACAAAGATACATCGGTTCGACTGCCCTAACGCAAAATCAATACTAACAAAGTATCCATACCGAGTGGTACAAGCTGTTTGGAAAAAAGACATTGAGGCTCAGGTATATAACTCTGTGCTAAGGCTGTCAGGAAACTACGACCCAGGATTAGGTTTGCAAATAAACAACATGGTTATAAACGAGTTTAAAATGCATATCAGATCGTTTAGCATTTCAGAACTTCCTGGTGGAAAATTTCGTGCCGAATTATCTGTTAACATCGCAGGTGCAAACCCATTAAAAAGCCTTGTCGAAAGATTTAAACGTATGAAAAACATTGATAAAGTGGAAGTGGTATCATAAATGGAGCAACAATATAGAATTTGGCTCTCTTTTTGCAAACATAACAAATAATTTAGCGGCGTGATAAAAAACATAAAACCACGCCGCTTTTAATATCCCATAACAAAAAAACTAATGAGATTTTTGCAACTAATAGCAATATTATTAATTACAATAACCAATTGTCAGGCTCAAAACTTTGAAAACCAAAGTTTTGAACACAAACATATTTTTCACAAACCATGGATTGGCAACAATCAATTTTTAACCAACTATATCATCAACAACGGCATCGACACAATCAACCGTCCATTGTATGCCATTCCAATAAAATTATGGGTATATAAATCAAGCGATAGTAGCCAAACCACCAACGACAAATATATAAAACAACTTATACAAAACCTCAACACTCTACACCGTCTCAACAACACACATATAACTTTTTATGTAAGCGAAATCAAATATTTTACAAACAAAAAGTACGCACAATTTAGATATTACACCGACTTTCCAATAAAAACTACATTACATCACAACAAAAAATTACTCAACATTTCAATAGTAGAATCGTTGACAAAATCAGGAAAAAAAAACAGGAACTACCATTTTACTGGTTCGTACAACACTCTCTCTAACAGTGTAATAACCATTGCTCAATGCCACCCATCGGGAATATGCCACGAAACTGGACACTATCTTGGTTTAAAACATCCTCACAAATCATACAACAGAGGCAAACGACATCAAGAATCAGTTAGCCGCACTCAAATGCGAAAAGGAATTTTTATACGTGGATATAATTGCGAAATCAATGGCGATGGACTTTCCGACACATACGCACAACCAAATTTAAACAAATGTGTTGACAACAATTGCCACTATATTGGCACACAAACAGATCGCTGGGGCAACCAATACAAGCCTCAAACCGACAACATAATGAGCTATCCTCCCAACAAAAATTGCCGAACAACATTTACTCCAATGCAAAAGGCTGTGATGCTATACACACTTGAAAACAAAAAAAAATCTGCAAATTGGCGCATCAAAACCGACAGCATAAAACGCCCTCAACACCCCGACAGATACGAACCCGATTTCTCGCCCGAAATTGCAACTCTTCTACAACCTGAATATTCTCAACTTCATACTCTACATCAACGAGTTAACAAAAAAGGTAAACTCATATCAGACGATTATGATTGGATAAAAATTGATTATAAAAATTATACTATCCAACCAAAAATAACAATAACAATAATAAACAGCACAACAGACAACATAAACATAGAAACATACGATGTAAACAAAAAAAAAATAAACAAATACACCACCAATTCTCAATTAGAAATAGAACTTGAAAACTGCCAAGCAAAAATTCAATTTTTAAAAGTAACACCAGAAAAAAACAATCAAACAAAACATTTAGAATACAAAATTAATTTTTTTAACTAATTTATTTTTTTTTAACACTTTCGGTGTTATTTTTGCTAATATTAAAAATAAAACTCAATAAAACACTTTAATATAAATTTCAAAAATGAGTGCATTAGGAAACAAATTAAACAAAATGACCTTATCAAATAGGATATTGTTTGGCATAAGTCTCACTATCATACCATTGATAGCAGTAATAATTTTCGTTGGCATAAAAATATCAATAGTTAACGAATACGCCGAAAAACTCACCGACAAATATGTTGACGTAATGCAAACCGCTGATGCAATGGTAATAGACGTAAATGCCGCCAACAAGGCACTTACACAATACGCAAAAGATCAAAACGAACAAGCCAAAGCCGATATTAAATCCAACCTACAAATAGCAAATCAAAAAATAAAAACCTTAGGCGAATACATCGAAAACGAAGAGATGGAACAAAATATCAAAGATAATTACAACATTTGCAAAGACAACCTTCAAAAACTTGAACAAATCGCCCAAGCGTGCATATCCGCCAATGGACAAAGCGACATTTCTGCTGCAGCAATATATCGCGAAACAATAAGTATAACAGCCGCAACCCTTCAAACCAATGCTGCAACAGTAATAAAATCCACTTCAGCAAAATTAGAAGAAGATGTAAATTCGTCGCAACGTGGAATGTTTATCGGCACCATTTTAGCATTATTAATGCTAATAGTAGCCATGAAAGACTTCAACAAACGAACCATAAAACCTCTAAAACAAAGCATCGACAATGCTACAGAACTATCAAGAGGTAATATTTTTGTAAACGTAACACACACCAACGATGCCGACGAAGTTGCACAATTAAACAACGCAATGGCAGACCTCGCCGAAAACCTTAAAGAAATAACTCGCTCAATAAAAAATAGTGCCAACGAAATTGCCAATACAAGCAACGAAATGAATCGTGCAAGCCAACAGATGAGTTCTTCTGCCAACGAGCAAGCATCATCAGCAGAAGAAGTAAGCAGTTCAATAGAAGAAATGGCATCGTCTATACAGCAAAACTCCGACAACGCTCGCGAAACCGACAACATAACAACAAAAACCTCAGAAACAATCCAAAATTGTAGCAATGCAGCGAAAAAATCGGTAAAAGCAATGAACGAAATTGCCGAAAAAATATCTATAATCGATGAAATTGCTTTCCAAACCAACATTCTTGCATTAAACGCAGCCGTTGAAGCCGCTCGTGCTGGTGAACATGGCAAAGGTTTTGCCGTTGTGGCTGCCGAAGTTAGAAAACTTGCTGAAAGATGTGCCTCTGCCGCAAAAGAAATTGACGTTATGAGTTCTCAAGGTCAGAGCATAGCAAAACAAACTGGCGAAGCATTTTCTCATGTGTTGCCAGAAATAGACCGCACTGCAACTCTCGTTAGAGAAATTGCCGCAGCTTGTCGAGAACAAGCAATGGGTAGCGAACAAATAAACACCGCTGTACAAAGATTTAACCTATCAACTCAACAATTTGCATCAATTTCTGAAGAAGTAGCAACAAATTCGGAGATTTTATCACAACAATCAGAAAACCTAATTAATATTTTGGCTTATTTTAAACAAAACAATTAATTTTTTTGCTATATTTGCGCCGTAAAAATTTAAACCAATAAACATAAGTTTAAAACATGAAACACAGCATTTTAGCATTTTTAGCATTAATTGTTTCGGCAATAATAGTAAGTTGCGGACCTTCGCGAGAAGATGCCGCCAACTTTAACAACATGCTCATCGCTCAACAAAAACAAGTAGTTAACCAATACGACGAACTTGTTAAAACCTACGACACTTACAATGCCGAAAAAATGGACAACCAACTTGTTGCATTTTTAACTCAACTTTCTAAAGCTGAAGAAGAAGTTAAAGCAATGCCAAACTTCGACGGTGCAGACCAACTAAAAAAAGCGTTTTTAGATTATATAGAACAAAACCGTTCTGTTGCCGAAAACGAAGTACGCGAACTTATAAGAATTTACAAAATTCCTGAAGAAGAATTTACTACCGAACTTCACAACTCTTGGAACGACACTTATACCAAAGGCGACAACAAAATAAAAACTGCCGAATCTAAATTTATGGCAGCTCAAAAAGCTTTTGCTGAAAAATTTCAACTAATATTAGGCAACGCTGACTAATTTTTCTACAAAAAATAACAAAAAAACTCACGGTTTTTACATTGTCCGTGAGTTTTTTTATTATAATCAACAAACCATTTAAAAAAAATCCCAATCGTAAAAACATAAATAATTATTAATCAACAGCTAAAATTTTATATTTACAACCTTTTTGGGTTTCTAAATCATATTCATACACTTTTTTTAATTGGAGTTCGGGCTTAATATCCAATTCAGACGAAATTTCAGGCTTTTTTATATTAGCAATCGTCAAAAAATGATTTGAACAAACGCCTTCAGCTGGTTTTAACCCCTTACATTTCAATTGGCTGTAACTTCTAAGTCTAAGCACGCCACCATTATTACTTACAATTTCTGCCGACAAAAGTTTACCATTATCCCACGTCATTCCCACAGTAAAACCACCACGAGCGCATAAACCAAACACACTACCCTTTTGCCAAACATCTGGCAAAGCTGGCAAAAGATGCACAGCTCCATCATGGCTCTGCAACAACATTTCACAAACTCCTGCTGTTAAACCAAAGTTACCATCAATCTGAAATGGTGGATGCGCATCAAAAAGATTTGGATAAATACGTCCGTTGGAATATTTTGAATCCACTCCAAACCCAGAATACCGAGATGGCAAAATGTTAAGCATATTTGAAATAATTTTAAAAGCATGGTTACCGTCCAACATACGCGCCCAAAAGTTTATTTTCCACCCCAACGACCACCCTGTTGCCATGTCGCCACGCTGCAAAAGCGTATTTCGAGCTGCCCAAAACAACTCAGGATTTCGATATGGCGATATTTGGTTTGACGGATATAACCCATACAAATGCGATACATGACGATGTTCGTCGGTAGGATTATCAAAATCTCCAAGCCACTCTTGCAATTGTCCATGTCTGCCAATTTTCATTGCAGAAAGATTGTTTAAAGCACTTTTTAGTCTTTTTGATAAGTCTAAATTTGTGATTTTTAATATTTTCATTGCCTCGAGAGTATTAGACAAAACATCAAAAACTATCTGATTATCCATTGTAGTTCCTGCCGTTAAAGATGTAGTCTTACCATCAGGACCATGTTCAGGCGAAACCGACGGCGTTATTACCAAGCAACCATATTTTGGATGTTTGGTTAAAAAGTCCAACAAAAAAACCGCAGCACCTTCCATTATTCCATAGTTTTTCCTTAAAAAATCAACATCACCACTAAACAAATAATGTTGCCAAATATGAGTAGAAAGCCATGCACCTCCTGTTGGAAACATACCCCAATAAACGCCATCTACAGGACCAGAAATACGCCACAAGTCGGTATTATGATGCGCTGTCCAACCGCCACAATTGTATAATTTTTTGGCAGCATCAACACCAGTTACACTCAAATCGGCCAACATATCAAAAAGTGGAAGTTCTGTTTCTGAAAGATTACAAACTCCTGATGGCCAATAATTCATCTCCGTATTGATGTTGATTGTATATTTGCTATCCCACGGAGGATTTACTTGGCTATTCCATATTCCTTGCAAATTGGCAGGTTGTCCGCCAGGCTGCGACGATGATATAAGCAAATATCTCCCATACTGAACCATCAACGACACAAAATCATAATCGTTTGATTTTATAAAGTTTGATAGTCTAACATCAGTTGGCAAACTACTATTTGAATTGCTTGGCAAAAATAACCCTACCCTATTATATTGTTGTGAATATAGTTTTATATGCGAATCGTAAATAGACTTATAACTTTTTGGCTTTATGCTATTTACAATATCATCAACTATTTTTTTTGCATCGGCTGTTATGTCGGAATAATTTTTAAAATTGGTGGCTGCTGTTATATAAATAGTTGCTGACGTGGCATTTTTTATTTCTAAATGGTCATCTATATCAGAAATTTCTCCATCGGTTTGCGTCCAAACTCTACATTCGGCTTTAAGTTTTCCTTCTATACCTTCCTGTGCCGTATTCAAAACCTGTGCGTTAATAACACCGTTATTTACAACCGAATTATATTTCAACGGACTTGAAAACGATAGTTTAAATCCAAGCGATTTTTTGCGACTACATTTTATATTCACAGCCACAACTTTTTCTGACAAAGGTGCAACAACAGTTCGTGTATATGACACATCTCCAATTTCGTAAACAGTTTTATTAACTGCTGTTGACAGATCAAGCTCACGACGATAATTAGTTGGTTTGCTGCTATCTCCAAAGTCTATAAACACACTTCCCAATGGCAAAAAACTCATTCCATGTGGACCTTTAAAAAAGTTTTTTTCCAAAATCTGGTGCGCTTGCTGCTCCTCTGCATCAAAAATTAGATTTCTAACCTCATCAAGGTAACACCACGCACTATCCGCAACATTATTGTGTGGCGAGCCTGCCCAAAAAGTTTCTTCGTTTAATTGTATTTCTTCACAACTTGTTTTTCCATAAACCATAGCTCCAAGTTTAGAATTACCAACAGGCAAAGCCTCAAGCCAATTGTCGGCAGGTTTTTCGTACCAAAGTTTATGATTTTGCGCATTGCAAACAACTGTCAATATCAATAATAATAATGTTATAGATTTTTTCATTGCGTTTTTTTTTATTTTTTTCAACAACTAAAAAAAGCCGCCGGAGATGTGTTTTGATGATAAATGGGAGGGAAAGACCCGGCGGTTTCAGTTTAATTACTAATTACAAAAATAAATCTAATGTTTAATTTACACTATCTTTTAAAAAAAATGTATGCAAATAAAGCAATTAGCATTTAAACTGGCTTTGTTTTATGTTTCAAAGCCTTATAAATATGTTTCATGGTAACGTTTTTTACAAATCGACAAACTTTTGAAACAAAAATACAAACTTACGAACGTTTTTTATTATGCAAAAAGGCACGAAACCAAAATTGTCTCATGCCTTTTTTTATATTTCTACAACTTTATTTTTTAAAAAGCTGCATTTTTTGGTGTTCTTGGAAATGGGATAACGTCCCTAATATTTTGCATACCCGTAACAAAAAGTATCAACCTTTCAAATCCGAGTCCAAATCCAGCATGCGGACAAGAACCCCACTTGCGAGTTTCCATATACCAATTGTAACTATCAATATTGATATTAAGTTCATTGATACGATTTTCAAGTTTTTGGTAACTTTCTTCACGTACACTACCACCAATTATTTCACCAATAGCAGGGAAAAGCACATCAGTACCCTGAACAGTTTTGTTGTCGGCATTCATTTTCATATAAAAAGCCTTTATTTCTTTTGGATAATCTATCATTATCACTGGCTTTTTAAAATGTTCTTCCACAAGATAACGTTCATGTTCGCTGGCAAGATCTACACCCCACGAAATAGGAAATTCAAATTTTTTTCCATTTTTGATAGCTTCTTCCAATATTTTTATACCCTCGGTATAAGGCAACCTTACAAAACTTTCGTTAACAACATGATTAAGACGTTCGATTAACGTTTTATCAATCATTTTGTTAAGAAACTCAAGATCGTCTTTGCAATTGTCAAGTGCCCACCTAACGCAATATTTGATAAATTTTTCTTCCAAATCCATTAAATCGTTAAGGTCGTAGAAAGCTATTTCTGGTTCAACCATCCAAAACTCAGCCAAATGCCTTGGAGTATTGCTATTTTCGGCACGGAATGTTGGACCAAAAGTATAAATTGCACCCAATGCTGTGGCTCCAAGTTCGCCTTCGAGTTGACCGCTAACTGTAAGATTGGTTTGGCTACCAAAAAAATCTTGCGAATAATCTGGTTTCCCATCTTCGTTTTTAGGTAAATTGTTGAGGTCGAGCGTTGTTACTTGAAACATCTGCCCCGCTCCTTCGGCATCGCTTGCCGTTATTATAGGCGTATTGAGATAGAAAAAGCCATTTTCGTGAAAAAAAGTATGAATAGCCATCGCCATATTGTGACGAATACGCATCACCGCGCCAAAAGTGTTGGTTCGCATACGTATATTGGCATGTTCGCGAAGAAATTCCATTGTATGACCTTTTTTCTGCAATGGATAATCATCGCCCGCAGGACCTAATACTTCTATCTTTACACATTGTATTTCAACGCTTTGCTCGCTGCCTTGACTTTCTTTTAAAACACCTTCCACTGCTATGCAAGCTCCTGTGGTTACTTGTTTTAAAACATTTTCGTCAAAATTGGCAACATCAACCACTATCTGTACATTTTTTATTGTTGAACCGTCGTTGAGTGCTATAAAATTCACGGCTTTGCTACCGCGTTTGGTACGTACCCACCCTTTAACTTCCACATTTTTGCCAAATTCGGTGGCTTTTAGCAAATCGATTACTTTTGTCCTTTTCATTTTCTTTTTTTATAATGCTTTATATGCCCGCGTTAAACCGCTGTAGTCTCAAAAGCGGAAAAGCGTTTATAATTTTGTTAGTTTTTTCTAAAAACCAACACCTTTTCGAGCGGTCAAAATTAAAAAAAAATGTTATTATTCAGAAATTCAGACCACTATTTTTTATTTTTTCAAAATTTTTGTGCATTTGGGTCAACAAATTTTTCTTTTCCAAGCCTTTTAACATCGCCACGATGTCCATTATTGATGACAAACAACTTTCTGAATTATTATCGGTTTCTACAAAAAGCCTTTCTATCGAAATTGCTTTTATCTGTTCAATGTTTTTGGGCATAGACAAAAATCGGTCGGAAAATGAAAAATAAAATTGTGGATATTTCAACAAACTTTGTGTTGTTTGTATGTTAGCATTGTAACAATGAAAAACCACTGGATTTTTAAAATTATGTTTTTTTACATAAAACAATACATCGTTATATGCTCTTACACAATGCACAATCAATGGCTTAGAATATTTTTTTGCAATAGATATTTGACGTTCAAAAATTTTGGTTTGCATCTCAAAATTGTCAACACTTCTATCCAATCCCGTTTCGCCCACCGCAACACAATTTTTATATCCACAAAGCAACTCCACTATATCAAAATCTTTTTCTAACGTAGCCACATCAAACAATTTTGGATGAATACCTGTTGAAAAAAATTCGGCATCCACTGCTTTTATTTTGTCGGTGGCAATGTCAAGAATCTGAACTGCATCGGTGTGCTTTATATGCGAATGAATGTCAACAAACTGCATTTTCTATCTTTTTATTGCAAAAATACATATAATTTTGCTAAAAAGATAAAAACACTTAATATAATAAGGTGTAAAAGCAATTTTTAGAACTCCCGTTAATATCTACACATAAAAAATCATAAAAAAATAATTTAAATAAGAAAAAATCTCAATTTTTCACCAAAAATAGGGATAAAAAACAAAAAAAATCGCTTTTAATGGCTATTGCAGACATTTTTAATGTATCTTATCTTTGCAATGTACAAAGAAAGAGAACTTCTTATTACGATTTTGATTGTTTGTTTGATTTTTAACGCAAAAAACGTCGGCATTCTTTCCTTTCACACACCCCCTTAGCCGACGTTTTTTTTTTATAATCCCCCGAAATAGGGAGATAAACTTTAAGAAATTCACCTTAAAACGGTATTGCAACAAAATAAAAACACAAATAAATTTGCAACGTACAAATAAAGATAGGTTTTCCCTACAATTTTGATTGTTTGATTGTTTGTTTTATTTTTTAACAAAAAGCGTTGTCAAAAAAACGTTGACAACGTTTTTTTATATTTTTTTTTTAAAATCAATGTTTTTTTATTTTGAGCGTTAATAACACATGCAAAGCATAAATTATAATTAAACCATCTCTTTGTTTTTCTCACATTAATCTATTGTTAATCAAAAAACATGACAATTTCATTTGAATCGACATCAATGTGGGCAAGTACATAGACCCGCCCCTACAAAATATGGTGATATTCAATATTATAAATAGGAGTTAGCGTAAAGCCAGCTTGCCGCCTTTACATTAACTCCTATAATCCCACCCCAAATAAAATAATGTGTAAGGGCGGATCTACGTGTCCGCTTGTTCAAATGAAATTGCCGTGTTTTTTCAACAAAATTTTTTAGCAAGAAAATATTGGGATTTTATAAAAAAAATTATATTTGCAGCCAAACAAACAAGCAAATAATATAATCGTAATTAATTTAAAAATGTTAAAAAAAATTAGAGTAGCTATAGCTATACTTTTTTTTGTAGGCGTAACTTTTCTATTTCTCGACTTTACGGGTAGTCTGCATAGTTGGCTTGGCTGGATGGCTAAAATTCAATTTCTTCCTGCAGTTTTAGCACTTAATTTTGTAGTTATATTGTCATTAATAGCAATAACGCTTATTTTTGGACGAATTTATTGTTCTGTTGTATGTCCAGCAGGCGTTTTTCAAGACATAATTTCACATATTGGAGGAAAATTTAAGAAAAATAGATTTACATATTCGCCAGAACACAAGATTTTAAGGTTGATTGTTTTGGCAATTTTTGTTTTATTGATGGTTTTCGGATTAAATTCGATAGCCATTCTCATTGCTCCTTATAGCGCATACGGAAGAATAGTTTCTAATATTTTTCAGCCTGTATATCAATGGTTTAACAATATTTTTGCTAACATAGCCGAACATTACGAAAGTTATGCTTTTTATCAAACAGATGTTTGGTTAAAAAGTATTCCTGTGTTTGTTGTATCGTTGATTACATTGATAGTTTTCTGTGTGTTGGCATGGAAAAATGGTCGCACTTGGTGCAACAATATTTGTCCTGTCGGTACTGTTTTGGGCTATCTTTCTAAATTTTCGTATTATAAAATTAACATCGACAAAGATAAATGTGTAGGTTGTTCGTTGTGTACCAAAAACTGCAAGGCATCAGCAATTGATTACAAAAACTATAGTGTTGATCATTCGCGATGCGTTGACTGTTTCAATTGCATTGGAAAATGCAAAAAACACGCAATAAGTTTTTCTCATAAAACAGAACAAACACAAGCAAGCAATTCAAATACAGAAACAAACGACAACGGACGTAGAAAATTTTTATCAATTGTTTCGTTGTTTGCTGCAACCTCGGTTGTAAAAGCACAGCAAAAAAAGGTTGACGGAGGACTTGCTGTTATTGAAGATAAAAAAATACCTGAACGCTTTTTCCCCATAAAACCAGCTGGGTCGCATAGCCTAAAAAATTTCTCTGAACATTGTACAGCATGCCAACTTTGCGTTGCAGAATGTCCAAATGGCGTACTTCGTCCGTCGAATAATCTATCAACTCTTATGCAACCTGAAATGAGTTTTGAACGTGGGTATTGCCGCCCCGAATGTACTCGATGTTCGCAAGTGTGTCCTACGGGTGCAATTACAGAAATTACGATTGAACAAAAATCATCAATCCATGTAGGACATGCCGTATGGATAAAAGATAATTGTTTGCCATTGATAGATGGTGTAAGTTGCGGAAATTGTGCGCGACATTGTCCCACTGGTGCTATAACAATGATAAATCAAAGTCAATCAAATCCAAACTCGCCCAAAATACCAATGATAGATACAGAGCGTTGTATTGGTTGTGGAGCATGCGAAAATCTATGTCCAGCACGTCCATTTAGTGCCATTTACGTTGAAGGCAACAAAGTACACAGCGAATTTTAATCAAAAATAACCTTTAACAATTAAAATTTAATATTTTAGACCAATGGATAATAACAAAAATATAAATCGTCGCGAATTTTTATCAATGGCTGCCGCTGGAACTGCTGCTGTAGCAATGGCTGCAACAGGTTGTGGCAACAACGAAACAAAAATTACTAACCGTGGTGGTAGTGCAAAACGTGAAATTCCAACCGACAAAATGACATATCGCACAACTCCAAGCACTGGTGATAAAGTTTCTCTGCTTGGATATGGTTTTATGCGATTGCCAACCAAAAGTAATCAAAGCGCACGTGAAAGCAACGATGAAATAGATCAAGAACAAGTAAACGAACTCACCGACTATGCCTTGGAGCATGGAATAAATTATTTTGACACATCGCCAGCATATTGCAAAGGTCGTAGCGAACATAGTATGGGCATTGCCTTGTCGCGTCATCCTCGTGATAAATATTATATTGCAACAAAACTTTCAAACTTTGGAGCAGCAACATGGAGTAGGGAAGAGTCAATAAAAATGTATAAAAATTCTCTTAAAGAACTTCAAACAGACTACATCGATTATATGTTGCTACATGGCATTGGAATGGGAGCACAAGACCTTGATGGCAATTGGCTTTCTGGTATGGAAGCATACAAACGTCGTTACGAAGATAATGGGATTCTTGATTTTCTTGATGCTGAACGAAAGGCGGGTAGAATAAGAAATCTTGGATTTTCTTATCACGGAGATATTGAAGTTTTCGACTATTTACTTTCTTTAAACGACAAATATCATTGGGATTTTGTTCAAATTCAGATGAATTATGTAGATTGGAAACATGCCAAGGTAATTAACGACCGCAATACCAATGCCGAATATCTCTACAATGAACTTACAAAATTAAACATTCCGTCTGTAATAATGGAACCAATTTTAGGCGGAAGGCTTGCAAGTTTGCCCAATTTTTTGTCTGAGCGTCTTAAACAACGAGAACCCGAAAACAGCATTGCATCGTGGTCTTTTAGATTTTGCGGCACATATCCAATGGTTTTAACCGTTCTTAGTGGTATGACGTATATGGAGCATTTGCAAGATAATTTATTATCTTATAGCCCTTTAAAACCGTGTTCCGACGAAGAATTAAATTTGTTGGAAAACACAGCACAACAATTTGTAAAATTTCCTCTCGTACCATGTACACGTTGCCAATATTGTATGCCATGTCCTTATGGAATAAATATTCCAGCCATTTTTACGCATTATAATAAGTGCATAAATGAAGGCAACGTTCCTCTAAGCACACAAGACGAAAATTATAGTAAGGCTCGACGTGTATTTTTGGTAGGTTATGATAGGAGTGTTCCAAAATTAAGACAAGCAGCGCATTGTATTGGTTGTGAACAATGTAAACCTCATTGCCCACAAAATATTAATATTCCCGAACGTTTGGCTTATATTGATAGTTACGTCGAAGAACTAAAACAAGATAAATTATCACAAAAATAATTACATACTAAGTGTTAAATAATGCGTTCAAATTGAAAATTTTAATTTTTTGAACGCATTATTTTATTAAAAATCCCATTTTTTTAAATCCGATAGCATTTTATAGTCGGTGCAATCTATTGTAATTGGTTGAACCGAAACATAACCTTGGGCAAGAGCAAACTCATCTGTATCAGATGATTCTGGTTCGTTGTTTTTATAATTACCTGTAAGCCAATAATATGGGCGTTTGTTGCCGGGATGAAAACGCTCTGAAAAAAATTCACGCCATTCACCTTCGCTTTGTCGGCAAACTTTTATTCCTTTGATATTTTCGGGTTGGTCGTAAGGAATATTAACATTTAAACAAATATTATTTTTGCCTTTATACGCCAAAACAGTTCTTGTTATTTTTTCAACAAAAATTCTTGCTGTAGAAAAATCTGCATCGGCGGCAAAGTTGAGCAGCGAAAATCCAATAGAAGGAATACCGTGAAGCGCGCCTTCCATTGCTGCACCCATTGTGCCTGAATATAAAATATTTACGCTGCTATTCGATCCATGATTTATGCCAGAAAGAATAATGTTTGGCATACGATCAAGAATTTTAAAAAGGGCAATTTTTATACAATCGGCTGGAGTGCCGCTTACTTTGTACGACAAAATATCTTCGTCAAGTTTCGTTTGTCGATATGTCAATGGCATATCGAGTGTAACTGCATGAGATTTACCACTTTGTGGCTGTGCAGGAGCTACTACAACAATGTTGCCAAGTGGTTTTACTGCCTTAACAAGTTCCTTGATGCCTTTGGCATAGATACTATCGTCGTTAGATATTAAAATCAGTGGTTTTTCTGCCATTTTTTGATTATTTTTTTACAAAGAAAACAATTTTTTTGTTTTTAGCAATAATTTCACCGCAGTTTTTTTATATTTTTGCAAAAAAACTATAAAAAATAAAGTTTTTTTGTTTTAGCATAACAGAAACCATAAAATTTCCGTTTTAATGTTGAACGATAAATCACAAAAAAATGTTGAAATTAAAAATTATTATTCTTTCTATATTTTTAGCAATATGTTGTAAATCAACTTTTTCTCAATCTAACTTTAGCGTTGGACTTACTGGTTTGGGTGTTGATTTTGGCGATTGTGATAATGCCGAAATTTATAAACTTAAAGTAGGATCTAACGGCAAAATAGTTTTGGAACCAGGATTAAGATTTGGTGCGGAGATTTATGCCTCGCCAATTACAAGTTTAAAATTTGTACAAAATGTTCGTTTTGACAGCATGGAAAAAATTGCAGGAAGCACTCAAATAATGCTACGTTTTAGATTGTTTAAAGTTTATAAACATTCGTTAAACATAGGAATTGGTCCGCAAGTTTTTTATCGTCAGTCGTGGCAAGAGATTGATGGATATATTGACGAAAAAATTTATGAATCAAGAGCGGCTCAATATAAAATTTGTTGGCTGAGTGGAGAATTAGAATACAACTATTGGATAACAAAAAAGTGCGACTTATCGTTTGCTATCAACCATTTAAGTCCAGAAGTTGCATCTTTTGCCATAGGCGTAAAATATTGGATAAGTCGCAAAAGCAATAAATGCAACACATGTCCAAGTTTTCACTAAAAACGTAAAACAATATGAACCTCGAAAAATCTATTTTCAATCGTGTTGCCCTACTCACTGGAGAAGAAACTATAAATCAACTTAAAAATACTCGAATAATTATTTTTGGACTTGGCGGTGTGGGTTCGTGGTGTGCAGAAAGCCTTGTTCGCACAGGAATTGGCAACATTACACTTGTGGATAACGATATTGTTTGTGCTACCAACATAAATCGTCAACTGCCCGCAACAACAAAAAACATAGGAAAACCAAAAATTGAAGTTCTTAAAGAACGTTTTTTGGAAATAAATCCTAATGCAATTGTTACAACAAAACAACAAGTTTATAATCAAGAAACGGCAGAAAGTTTTTGTTTAAACGAATTTGATTGTATAATTGACGCAATAGATTCGTTAAAAGATAAAGCATTACTTATCGAAAATGCTTGTAAAACAAATGCTTTTTTTGTTTCAAGTATGGGTGCTGCTTTAAAATCCGACCCACAAAAAATAAAAACAGCAGAATTTTGGAATGTAAAAGGCTGTCCGCTTGCACGCGCATTAAGACAAAAATTCAAACGGTTAAAAACCTTTCCCGTAAAAAAATTTACATGTGTATATAGCGATGAATTGCTTGAAAATCAAATTGTTGAGCCATTGGAAGATGATGTAAATAAAGAAAGTTGGAGCAAATTTAAAGCTCAAGCCAACGGCACTTTTGCGCACATTACTGCAATTTTTGGTTTTACGCTTGCTGGTTTGGTGGTTAATCATTTGGTTGAAAAATATCGCAAATAAGAATTTGTTAAAATTTAACAACTTGTGTTGATAAAAACAAAGAACAATTTTTTTTGTAAAAAAAATAATAGTTCTTATTTTGCAAACTATAAATTTGCTTTTTAAAATAAAAAAAACGTAAAATTGAAACAGAAAAAAAATTTAACACTATTAATTTTATTTTGCTTGGTGTTTTTAACGGCTTTTGTTGCTGTTGGAAAAAACATTATGGCAAACAAAACAATAACCAATAATTCTGATACTATGTTTTTTATAAAAACTGATTATGAAAAAATGTGGAAAGAGGTTGAAAAATTCGAAGATTTAAATCAACCCAAATCGGCATTGAACATTGTAAACGATATTCGCTCAAAAGCTCGAAGAGAAAAAAATGAAGTTCAACTTATAAAAACTTATATTTATAGTCTCGATTTAATTAACCAAACTACCGATAATAATGAGTTTTATAAAGAACTTACACAGATGGAAAAAGAAATTGAAACAATGTCTTTTCCTGCAAGTGCGGTATTAAATTCTGTAGTTGGCGAATTTTATTTAACATATTGCAAAGTCAACAAATATAGAAATAGAAATAGAAGTGAAGTATTAAACTCAGAAAATCAAGATATTTCTACGTGGAGTAATGAGCAACTGTCAAAAAAAGCAGAAGAATATTTTTTAAAATCTATTGTCAATCGCACAAAACTTATTCAAACTCCTATTTCTGATTTTAAAGATATTTTGTTATTTAATAACGACAATAATTACACCACAACTTTATACGATTTTTTAGCATGGAGAGTTATAGATACATATTACCTTAGTAACTGTAATTATTTAGAAAAATTTTCAGATGATTTTTCAGCATCGCACCCCGAATTACTTGACGACGCGGAAATTTTTGCTAATTTTAAACTAAAAGAACCCAAGGAAAAATGTGTTAATTATCAAATAATTACTATACTGCAAAGTATTATTTCTGCACATTTAAGCGAAAAAAATTCTAATGCTCTTATTGACGCAGATTTGAATCGTCTTAAAATTTTGTTGGATATCTATGTTGGCAACGACAAAGATAAACTTTATTTGCAGCAGTTGTACAAAATGTTAGATAAATATTCAGATAACCCAGAAGTTGCTTGGGTTTACCATGGTATTGCATCTAAATACAATGATTTAGCAAGGAAATATGATTCACAAAATCCTACAACAGAAATTTATAAGGATTATTATGTTAAGGCTGACGAAATTTGTAAAATAGCTTGTGAAAAATATCCCAAACAAAATGCAGCACAAGGATTAAAAAGTATATCGGACCTAATTAACCAAAAACATCTTTCTATAACATGTGCCAACGAAGAACCTTCAGAAGCTCCTTTTTTGATAAACCTTGAGTATAAAAATGTAAAAGAAGCTTTCGTTAAAATTGTTAAAATTTCGGAAGATGAATTTTTTAATTATTTTGACTATATTCCTAAACTAAAAGAAAACGCAGTAATTGAATTTTCCCAATCTCTTATAGACAATGGCGACCATAGAAATTTAACTTCAGAACTTAAAGTTGACGGATTAAAAAATGGTTTTTATTTAATTTTTGTTAGCGATAACAAAGATTTTAGCGCATCAAACGGACTGCACCTTAATTGCAAAAAAATTCAAATAACGCGTTTTGCTGTTGTTGAAGACATAGATAATAACAAAAATTTATATAAAATAAAAGTAGTTGATTTTAAAACTGGCGAACCAATCGAGGGTGCTAACGTTCAACTCTTAAAAAAAATAACAACTTCACAATGTGAAGGTATAACAAATAAAAATGGTGATGTAGAATTTAATTATAAAGAATATTCGCATTTTTATATAAAAGTTACAAAAGATTCTGAAAGTTATATTTCTGATAAAAATTATAATAATTCAATATACATAAGTGAGAATTACCACAGAGATATAAATATTTTTACCGACCGTGCTATTTATCGTCCTGGACAAACAATTTATTTTAAAATTTTAAACTATTGTTTATCCGACAAAAAAACTGCAAATGTTATACCTAACGAAAAATTAAAAATTTATTTCAGAGATGTTAATTATCAAGAAATAAGCACATTAGAAGTTACAACCAACGAATTTGGTACAGCGGCAGGGCAATTTTCGATTCCTCAAGACAGATTAAACGGCAAAATGTATATTTGCGTTGATGGTTATTCCAACAATAAAAGAATACAAGTAGAGGAATACAAACGCCCAACATTTGAAGTTACGTTAAAAAGTCCAACATCAGAATTTGCTATTAACGAAGTTGTTAAACTATCAGGTGAAGCCCAAAATTATAGCGGTGTAAAAGTTAGCAATGCAAAAGTGCATTACATAGTAAAACGTGTTCCAAGATGGCGAGGTTGGAAATATTGGTATTGGAATTTGAATGAAGAAGTGGTAGCAGATACCAATGTTGTAACTGATGATAACGGAATTTTTAATGTTGAGTTTGTTGCCAAACCCGACAAAACTATTCCAGAAGATGATAACATTACTTTTTCTTACAACATTACGGCTTATGTTACCGACATAAATGGGGAAACTCGTAGTGCAACGCAAAATATTAGTATTGGTTACAAAACGCTGTTTATAAATGCTTTATCATCAAAAGAAATTGTTATTAAAAATAACAACAATTTAAATAATTGGGGTTTTTCATGTACCAATGCTAATGATAATCCTATTGATTGCGATGTTGAAATTAAGGTTTACTCTTTAAAATCGTTCGACAAACCACGCCTTCCCAAAAAACTTGGTACTTGCAAAAATCCAATATATACTCGAGAAAAATATGATGTAGATTTTGGAACAAAAGTTTATTCTGAAACGGATAACAATATACAATATCTTGAAAAACAGCAACTTATAAAGCAATTTGCAATTAATCAAGGTGAAGAAAAAAATGTTGATCTTTCATTTATAAACGACCAAAAATCAGGGAACTATTGTGTAGAATTGTCTGCCAAAGACAATAGTGGAAAAATTTCGACATCGGAATATAGATTTTCTCTAATTGACAAAAATGAAACAACCGAAAATATCAATCGTTATTTTTGGGTAGAACCATTAAAAGAAAATTGTAAACTTGGCGATACAGCCGAAATTGTTTATGGAACTTCGTTTGACAATGTTACATTGTTTATTTATGTTTACAAAGATGGAAATTTGTTAGAAAAAAAGACTATTAAACTAAATAAAAATAACTATTGTTTTACAAAAGAAATTACCGAAAGTTTGTATGGCGGTTTTACTGTCAACGCCTTTTTTGTTAAAGATGGCGAATTTATTGCTTCTAATAATAATATAGATGTAAATCTTGATTATAAAGATTTAAAAATAAATTTTTTAACATTTAGAGATAAATTGCAACCGGGTGAATCTGAAACATGGAAAATTAAAATTACCGATTACAAAGATTTACCTATAGCATCTGAATTTTTAGCAACCCTTTACGACGAATCGTTAGATTATTTTGTACCAAATATCTTCAACTTAAATATTTACAGCAAAAATTTTAATTACCAAAATTTTAGAAGTATTGGGTTTAACGTTGAACGTGGACAGAATTTCTCCCAAAATAATTTTGTTCATTCTAATTATTATATTGATTACATCAAACTCAATTGGTTTGGACATGAATACATTAATTATTCTCATCGTCGTAAGTCTGTATTTTATAGTGCGCGCCCAAGTAAAAGTGCTCGAGTTAATACTGTTGCATTTTTAGCAAAAGAGTCGGCGGATGCTGACGGATTAGCAGACGAAATGGATTGTCAATCTATGGCGGCTAAATCTATTGAGCAGGAAAATAATTCTATTGAAGATTTTGATACTAAGGACATAAAAATTCGTGAAAATTTTGCCGAAACAGCATTTTTTGTTCCGCAAGTAACAACCGACAAAAATGGGGAACTTTATTTAGAATTTACTATGCCCGAAAGTTTAACACGTTGGAAAATGCTTGGCTTTGCACACACACCCGATATGAAATTTCAAAGCATTGTAAAACATTTAACAACATGCAAGAAATTTAGCGTATCGGTAAATCTTCCAAGATTTTTCCGCGAAAACGACAATATAAAAATTCCTGTTAAAATAGCCAACCTTAGCGACGAAAATTTAGAAAACGGTCGTATAAAAATAGAAATTCTTGATGCCGAAACACTTGAACCTTTGGATAATTTTAAAGTTGAACAAAATATCAAAAATTTCAGCGTCAAAGCAGGCGGAAATGTTGCCGTTGATTTTGAACTAAATGTTCCATTATACACACAGCCAGTGGTTTGCAAAGTATCGGCTATTTGCGGAAGTTTTAGCGATGGTGAACAAAAAATTGTGCCAGTGCTTACCGACCGTATTTTGGTTACAGAATCAATGCCAATAAACATTAGAGGAAAACAATCAAAAGATTTTGAATTTACAAGTTGGAAACAAAACAACTCTAAAACCGCAGAAAATCATAGTTTTACTTTTGAATTTACTTCAAATCCTATTTGGAATGTTGTTATGGCGTTGCCTGCCATGCAAGAATATCCTCACGATTGCATGGAACAGACTTTTACTAAATTGTATGCAAATTTGGTGGCTGCAAACATTGTAAATTCCGACCCAAAAATTAAAGAAACTTTTAACACTTGGAAAAATAGCCAACCAGAAGCTTTGGTTTCTGCACTTGAAAAAAATCAAGAACTAAAATCAGTTATTCTGCAAGAAACACCATGGGTTAACGATGGTAAAAACGAAACCTCTCAGCATAACAAAATTGCAAAACTTTTTGATTCTCAATTTATTGAAACTCAACACGAAAAGTTTTTAACCAAACTAACTCTCGGTCAAAAACCCAATGGAGGTTGGCCGTGGTTTAGCCAAATGAAAGAAAATATTTTTGTTACACAATATATAGTTGCAGGTTTTGGAAAACTATACAAACTTGGTATTTGTGATGTAAAAGCAGATTCAAAAATATGGTCGCTTATTTCAAAAGCATTAAACTATATTGATTCTGAAAGTGTTATTAGATACCAAAAATTAAAAGAAACCAAACAAGATTTAAAAACTTTTACACCAAGTTATCTCGATATACAGTATTTGTATGCTCGCAGTTTCTTTATTGACGAAAAAATTAGCAGCGAAGCCAAAAGTGTTCTCGACTACTATCTTTCTCAATTGAAAAAAAATGGCTTAAAAATGCAAAACTTACAGATGCAAGCATTGTCGGCTATTATTATAAACCGTTATTCAGATGGCGACAAAGTTGCAATGCAAATAATCAATTCGTTGAGAGAAAATGCTATTGAAAGTGAAGAAATGGGCATGTACTATAAATCAAATGTCAAGTCGTTGTTTTGGTATAATGCACCAATAGAAACTCAAGCAACTATTATTGAGGCATTTAACGAAGTTTCAAATGACAAAAAAACTGTTGAAGAACTCAAAATTTGGCTAATAAAAAACAAACAGACAAATAGTTGGAACAGCACCAAAGCCACAGTTGAAGCATGTAACGCTTTACTTTCAATTGGCAAAAATAAACTTTCTTTAGATGCTGCCCAAAATATTGAAATAAAGGTTGGTGAACAAAAAATTGACATGTCAAATGCTCAAGCTGGTACAGGTTACGTAAAAAAGACTTGGACAAAAGACCAGATTAACAAAAAAATGGCTGACATTTCCGTAAAAAATTCCAACGATAATATTGCATACGGAGCAGCTTATTGTCAATATTTTGAAAAATTAGAAAACATTAACGAGGCTTCAAACGGTGTTTCAATCAAAAAAGAATTCTATTTGAAATCACAAAATAAACAAGGTAACAACGAACTTACAAAAGTAACTCCAAAAACAAAAATTCATCATGGAGATGTTGTTACTATTAGGTTTGAAATAAAATCAGACCGTCAAATGGAATATGTACACATAAAAGATTTAAGACCAGCAGGTTTTGAACCTTTGAACGTTATTTCAAGGTATCACTATCAAGACGGATTATGGTATTATCAATCAACAAAAGATGCATCAGAAAATTTCTTTGTTGAATATTTAAACAAAGGAACATATGTATTTGAATATGACATAATTGCAGTACATTCAGGAGATTTTTCAACAGGTATGGCTTCGATGCAATGTATGTATGCTCCCGAATTTACATGTCATAGTAACGGTGGTAGAATTAAAGTGGATTAATACAAAAATAAAACCGTAACCATACAAAAAAAATTGCAAGGTTACGGTTTTATTTTAAATTGCTGATAATTAGATATTTATGTATATAATTTTTAATGGTTTCCATTTTTTAAGTTAATCAAAATAACGCCTGGCGCACTTTGACTTCCATAGATGGCGGCACTTGCATCTTTTAACACCGAAATTTCTTTAACATCACATGGCGAAATATAACTAATGGATTCTGTTTTAACGCCATCAACAATGTAAAGCGCACAATTAGAAGCAAATAGCGACGATGGACCTCGTATTACAACGCAACCGTTATCATTAACTTGAAGGTTATTAAAATTGTTGCGTAGAATGTCATAGACATTTAAATAACTACAAAAATCGTGTTTTCTATCTATATATTGTATGGCCTGAGTACGGTTATTTTCGGTTATATATCCATATCCAATGGCAAGCTCAACATTTTTTTGCGTTGGATAAAACGACATATTAACATCTATAGAGTCGTTGGTTTTATGGTTTATTTTTACCGAAACATTACTAAAAACTTTACCTTGAAGTTTAATACGGTCTTTGTTACTACAAACTATCGCAAAGTGTCCTAAAGAGTCAGTAGTGGTTTCTGTTTTTAGTTTTTGAGAATGTACTTTTATTCCAAAAACAGGTAAATCGTTGAGTGTTGAGCATTTACCATATATTACACGTGTGTCTTGGGAAAACAAAATCAACGAATAAACTTGTAAACATATTAATAACGAGATTTTTTTCCACATAATCATAATTCTTTAAAATCATATTTATTAGACATCGTTTTAACAATATGGTTTAATACCTCAAGACCATAAAAAAAACGAATTGTCAATAATTTTTAGACAATTCGTTTTAATAAAAATTTTATTTATGCTATTCTGCCAATGTTGCAACCATAACTGCTTTAATGGTATGAAGTCTATTTTCTGCCTCGTCAAAAACAATTGACTGCTCACTTTCAAACACTTCATTGGTAACTTCCATACAATCAATACCAAATTTTTGATAAATTTCCTTACCAGTTGAGGTATTTAAATCGTGAAAAGCTGGTAAACAATGCATAAATTTAACATCTTTATTACCAGTAAGTTGCATTACATTTTTGTTAATTTGATATGGCGATAACAATTTAATTCTTTCTGCCCAAACATCATGAACTTCGCCCATCGAAACCCAAACATCAGTATAAATAAAATCGCAATCTTTCACTCCCTGTGCAACATCATCAGTTACAGTTATTTTAGCACCAGTTTCTTCTGCAATTTCCAAGCTTTTTTGCAACAAATGTTGTTCTGGTCCAAGTTTTTTGGGTCCAACAAGTCTAAAATCCATTCCAAGTTTGGCGGCTATTACCAAAAGCGAGTTGCAAGTGTTGCTGTGAATATCACCAAGAAATGCAAACTTAACATCTTTTAAGTCTTTTTTACAATGTTCTTTAATTGTAAGAATGTCTGCTAATGCTTGTGTAGGGTGTGCTTCGTTTGTAAGTCCATTCCAAACTGGTTTTTTGGAATATTCAGCAAGAATTTCAACTGTTTTTTGGGCAAAACCACGATATTCTAAAGCGTCAAACATACGTCCAAAAACGCGAGCAGAATCTTCTGCACTTTCTTTATGCCCTATTTGACTGCCAGTGGGGGTAATATACACTGTATGTGCGCCTTGATCCGCAGCAGCAACTTCAAATGCGCAACGAGTACGTGTGGATGTTTTTTCAAATATAAGTGCGATGTTTTTTCCTTTTAGCATCTGTTTTTCAGTGCCGTTGTATTTAGCAGCCTTAAGTTCGGCGGCCAAATCTATTAGATATTCAATTTCTTGGGGAGTGAAATCTATGAGTTTTAAAAAACTCCTCTTTTTTAAATTTACCGTCATAATAAAATCTATTTTTCTATTGGCAAAATTAATATTTTTTTGGTTAAAACAAGAATTTTTCCCAATAATTTTGGACTCGGTATCTGGATAAAGTCTTTTTAAGTGTTTTTGGTATGATAAAAACATGTTAAAACTGCCTATTATTATTACATCAATGGAAAATTATAAAAAAAATATATAACTAAGTATCAAATAGTTAAAAAAAATAATAAAAAAAAATGCGATTTTTTTTCAAAAAAATTTGCAAATTAAAAAATGGTTTGTACTTTTGCACCGTCTTAAACAAAGGCAGGTAATTTGAAATAAAATTTATGGCAGACTAAGTAGCTCAGTTGGTAGAGCACATCCCTTTTAAGGATGGGGTCCTGGGTTCGAGCCCCAGCTTGGTCACAAATTTTTAATATTGAAATCTTTTCTAAATTATTGTTTTAGAAAAGATTTTTTTTATTTTTACAAGTTTAAATAATTACCTATTTATAAAAATAATTTAAATATAGATTAATTAACTTAAAAATTTAATCAAAGAGTAATATTATTTACACGGAAGGCACTGAATACACGAAAATTAAAAAAAAACAAATTAGTAAAAATCAAGTTATTTTTACTAACCTTAAACACATAACTTATAAACGTAAAAAAAATTGAAATGCTAATTATGTAGATTTTGTACATTACAATTAATCATTTTTTTCAAAAATTAGTGATTTCAGTGTTAAACATTTGATAAATTGAGTTATTTAATTTTTTAGTCTATATAACTAATTATTTGTGTGTTAAACTTTTAAATAACTTTTTATGGAAATTTTAACTATTATACTCACTTTTTTGCCTTCGTTGGCGGTTTTGTTTTATGTTTATAAAAAAGATCCAAAACACGAACCTTTAAAACTTGTTTTAAAAACCTTTTTAATTGGTGCAATATCGTGTATTCCAACTGTTTTTGTTGAGCTTTCTTTAGAAAGTGTAACAGCTTCGTTGATTGATAATCAAACATATTTTTATTCGTTTATTGATAATTTTTTTCAAGTAGCATTAGTTGAAGAATTTTTCAAGTGGCTCGTTGTAATGTTTTTTATTTGGAAAAGCAGTTTTTTCGACGACACCTACGACGGAATAGTTTATTGCGTTAGTTCATCGCTTGGTTTTGCGATATTTGAAAACATTTTTTACGTTTTTGATGGAGGCTTAGAAGTGGCAGTATTAAGAACTTTTTTTGCTGGTCATTCTATTTTTGGCGTAGTGATGGGCGTTTATATGTCGAGGGCAAGACATTATAAATATTATTGCAAAGAATCTCAAAAAAACACAAATCTTGCCCTTTCTCTTATTATTCCAACAATTCTACATGGTACTTACGATTTTCTATGCGGTTCTGGCGATGGATCACTTTTTATGTTTTTTATTTTATTCTACATTTCTATTGTTATTTGGGCGTTTTATCTTATCAAAAAAGAAGCTCGTAACGATCATAGCCTTATTGAAAATCGTGATTATTAAAACTATTATTCATATTTTTTAAAAATTAAAAATATATTTATTAGTTTTTCGATTATTACTAATGAAAAATGTAAAAATAATACCTAAAAAATTTCGTTATATACAAAAAATAATATATCTTAGCCACCAATAATTATTTACAAAAAAACTGGAGGCTAAAATGATAAAAAAAATAGCAAAAAGCCATAAGTTTTTTTGCATAATTACGATAATTTTTTTTATCGTTTTGCAAATTTTGGTTGACAGTACATGCTCTGCTCAATCAAAAAAAGTATTGGTTTTATATTCCTACGACAATACTAATCCATCATACGAGATTCAAATGGATGGAATGCGATCTGTGTTTGATACCTGTGATGTTGGATTAGAAACACGTTTTTTTGATTGCAGAAGATTTCCTTACGACGAAAACGTTAATAAATTTTACAACGATATTAATTATGTAACCAAATATCTTACTCCTTTTGATGGAATAATTGCTTGCGACGACGAAGTATTTCGTTTTGTAGAAAAATATCGTGATTCTCTTTTTAGAGGTATTCCTGTTGTTTATTGTGGTGTTGATGATTCTAATTTTGCCGCAAACCTCAACGATAGCCTTACAACTGGTTTTATAGAACGAATTGATGTAGCAGACAATATTAAACTTGCTCAAAAACTTATTCCAAATCTAAAGAATATTTACTTTATTTCCGATACAACAATTACTGGTGTAGCAATGTCGGGAAGATTTATGATGTTTCAAAATATTTTTGAAACCTTAAAATTCAAAGAACTCAACTTCAGTAAAATAAGCTATTTAGAACTTAAAAATACTTTATCAACCTTACCAAAAAATTCGGTAGTTTTTTTCCTAACTGGATACGTTGACCAAAACGGAAAACATTTTGAATATCTTGATATGTACGAGAAAGTAAGTGCGTGTTCATCGGTACCAGTTTTTAGTGTAATAGGTGAGGGGTATAACTCAGGATTTTTGGGTGGAAAAATAATTTTGCGACGCGAACAAGGCATCAATTCTGCAATAATGATGTACGATATTTTGTTCAACCGTCATAAACCTTCTGCAATTCCATCGGGAATAGACAAGGCAACAGTTTATCTGTTTAATTACAAACAACTTGTAAGATTTAACATTGACCAAAACAAATTACCCACTGGTGCAATGATTATGAATGATAACGGAAAACAAATAAAAATATATCTTCATTATTTATTTTTTGCAATAGCGATAGCATTTTTGTTGGCAACAGCATTAATATTGGTATTACGCGAACGTCGTCGAGCCCAAAAAATGTACAAAATTTATGTTGAGCAAGGCAAAAATCTTGAAATATGGCAAAAAAACTTTATGTCAATGGCAAAATATAGCCAAGATGCAATTTCTATTTCTGCACCTGATGGAAAATTTATATACATAAACGCAGCCTACTGCAAAATGATAGGTTACACCGAAGACGAACTTTACAAAATGTCGATTTATGATGTTAGATTCAATAAAGTGGAAGAAGGTGTTTATGGCGAAAACCTAAATTTTAATGTTAACGTTTTTATTCGTAAGCAGTTGAAAGCTAAAGGTGGCAAGGCTCGCGATGTAGAAATGATTGGTACTCACATTTTTTTCAACAATGCCGATTGTATTCTAACCATAATTCACGATTATACCAACGAAAACCTTATAAAAAATCAATTAAAATCGGCTCAAGACCAATTTGAATTTGCCAATGTTAGATTTAAAGCCATTACAGAACAGGCTTCGGAGGCTATAACTATTATTTCGCTTAACAACAAGTTTATATATGCTAACAATATGGCTTGCAACTTGTTGGAATATTCTGCCGACGAATTTTTAGACATTTCTCCAATTGATTGTGTTGTTGAAAAAATTCGATTTAGAACAATGGTTGGAAAAAAACAAACATTAACGCTTGTTAAAAAAAATGGTAACACTTTTCCTGCCGAACTTAGAACATCAAAGTTGGTTTTAGGAGGAAAAACGTTCTATCTTGTGCTTTTTAACGATATTTCTGAACGTAAACGCAAAGAACATGAACTTATTCGTGCTAAAGAAAAGGCCGAAGAAAGCAATATTTTTATTAGTGAATTTCTTCACAATATGGATCACGAGTTACGTACACCAATGAATGGAATTATTGGATTTTCAGAACTCTACAACGATTTGCCAAATGTTAATCCAAAATTTAAATTATACAGCGCGGCTATAAAAGAAAGTTGCAATAGGTTGCTAAATACTATAACCAATATTATGGAAATAGCGCAACTAAGTAGCAATTATGCAACTGCAAAAAACGAAAACGTTGATCTTAATGAGTTGTTTTTAAAGATTTACAACGATAACGAACCCAAGGCTCGAAATGCTAATCTTGCGTTTTATTGTAATACGAGATTGCCAGACAACAAAGCCATTATTTTGTCTGATAGAAACAGAATTTTAACAATACTTAGCAATCTTGTTGAAAATTCGCTTAAATTTACAACCCACGGTTACATAGAAATAGGATATGTGCTTGTTGGAAAAAAAATAAAAATGTATGTTAGCGACACTGGCGTTGGAATTGAACCAGAGTTTAGAAATAAAATATTCAATAAGTTTGCAAAAAATACCAATGAAGTTAGTGTCAATATCAATGGATTGGGGCTTGGCTTAGCCATTTGTAAAGAAAATACACGACTTATTGGTGGCGAAATAACAGTAGATTCAACGCCAGGACAAGGTACAACGTTTTATATTTCAATACCATATAATACAGAAGAAGAACATATTGAGATAAAAAGTACACCTATTTCAAACCGAAATAGTATAATAGTAGCCGAAGACGAAGATACTAATTTCTTGTATCTTGAAACTATGATAAGACGTTCTCGTCCTGATTATTCTATTTTACATGCAAAAAATGGGGCAGAAGCAGTAGAACTTGTTCAAACCGTTCCAAACGTAAAACTTATATTTTTGGACATTAAAATGCCAATAATGTCAGGTATTGAAGCAGCAAGAAAAATACACCAAATTGATAAAAACCTTCCAATTGTTGTGCAGACAGCATATACAATGCAAGATGAAATAGATGAAGAACTTAATACGTTGTGTAGTTGCAAAATGCAAAAACCAATAAAAATAAGTGAAGTTACCAATGTACTCAACCAATATTGTAAATCTTAAAATGAAAACCACAACAAAATATATTTTGAGAATTATAACTTTTGTTGTTATGTTTTTATCATATTGGGAGTCGTTGGCTCAAAATAAAAATGTATTAGTCTTAAACTCTTATCATCTTGGTTTTCAATCTTTTAAAAATGAATACAACGGTATTATTTCAGTTTTTGAAAAATATAGTGTTAATAGTGACTTTGAATTTATGGATGCAAAACGCATTGCTTTCGATTCTCTATATACCAATTTTTATAAATCGTTAAAATTAAACCATCCTGATATTAATAAATTTGATGCTGTGCTTGTTTGCCACGACCACGCATTAAAATTTGTTTCAATTTATCGCGATTCTCTTTTTAAAAATATTCCAATAGTTTTTTGTGGAATAAATAATCTAAGCGCAACAAATGTATTTGACGACGATAGTTTAACAATAGGTGTATTTGAAAACCTCCATGTTTACAATAATTTACAAAAATTACTAACATTGTTTCCATCGGCACGCAAAATCTATGTGGTTTCTGATGGCACACTAACTTCAAACTGCGACGAAATGGAGTTTGCAAAGGAAGAAATTCGTTTTCCCAAAATCACCTTTCAACATATTAGACTCGAAAATTTGTCGTATAGTGAGTTGGCTGAAGAATTGGCAGTAATTCCAAAATCTGATATAGTTGTGGTAATATCTGCCGCCAAAGATCGAAATGGTATAAATAAAAATCTTGGCGAATCTGTGCAATACGTTGCCAATCTAACAGACGCACCCGTTTTTAATTTTTACGATGTTACCATTGGCAATGGAAACATTGGTGGTTACTTAGTGTCGCATTATCAACAAGGAAAAATTGCCGCAGAAATGGTGGCTAATGTACTTAAGGGTAACAATAAAATTTCTGATTACAATTTTGTATTTGACAGCACATCTTCTTGGGTATATAATTACAACGTTATGCATAAATTTGGCATAAAGCCCAACAAAGTTGATAAAAACAGTTTTATTTTAAACTATCAAACATTTTGGACAACAAAAAACATAAAAATAATTTTTTATACATTAATTTTAATACTATTCCTCATTTTTGCAACCATATTAATAGTTAGGCAAAAACGAAAATTAAAAAATTACACTATCCTTATTAATAATAAAACCAACCAAATGTTGGAACTGAACAAAAAGTTGACTCAAACCATTGAAGAATCAGAATTTAATAATCAAAAATTTGAGATATTATCAGATTTAATGGTAGAATCTTTTTTAGTTGGTTGGTTGCCAAACCAAAAAATTAGATATGTAAATCGTTCTTTTATTGAATTAACTGGCTTTAAAGCCGACGAACTTATTGGTTGCGACATAAAAGATATTCTTATAATTTCCCAAAATTCTGGCATTAAAAGTTTTGATGATAGAAATTTACGTGGAAAAAGTTTTTCGGCAAAACTTGTTTGTAACAATTTAAAAACAAAAACAGTTTTTGTTACATGTGGTAGCAGAAAATTGCTGGATAATCCCAATTATATATGCTTTGCCATTGCCGATTTGACCGAAAAATTTGAGCAATCAAAAAAAATATCAGATATAACCTCAAAAATGATTGAGGGAGAGCGAAAATATTTTATCATTTTCGACCGTATGTACGAAGGTGTAGTTATTTTGGATTCTGATTTTACTATCGTAGAATCAAATAGAGCTATGTGCGACATTACAAAATACTCAAAACAAGAACTTTGCGGGTTGAATTTTGGAACATTAATTCAAAACTATCTCCAACTCGAAATTCCCAAAAATCAATTTGCACGTCGCTGCGAATTTTCTCTTCGACAAAAAAACGGAAACATGATTTTGGCTTCTTTGGTTGCAAACAAAATTACACTAAAACAAAAAGAATACTACATGTGTATTGTTAATGATATAAGCGAACAAAAAAAATATGAAAACGATATTATTGAAGCCAAAAATATGGCGGAACAAACAAATCTTATTATCAACGAGTTTATTAGTAGCATGGCGCATGAAGTTCGTACGCCACTAAACGGAATTGTTGGGTTTAGCGGACTAATTGACGAAAAATTAAAAGATAATGCAGAGATAAAACGTTATACAGAAATAATCATTAATTGTTCTAATCAACTAAACAAAATAGTAGGAGAGATACTTGAAGTATCGCGACTTACAAGCAAAAGAGTAAAGTCAAAGTTGTCTGATGTATGTGCCAATATATTATTGATGGAAGTTTACTCAATTTTTATAGTTAATGCAGAAGTAAAAAAACTTTCATTTAGATTAATAAAATCTTTGTCCGACGAAAAATCAACATTTATTTCCGATGGAAAAAAAATAGTTAGTATTTTGTCTCAATTGGTTGATAACGCTATAAAATATACCGTGGCAGGATTTGTAGAAATAGGTTATAGAGTAAACAACAACAAAATTAGTTTTTATGTTAAAGATTCTGGAACAGGTATTGACGAAAAATACAAAGACTTTATATTCAAAAAATTTGGACAGGCATCAAAAAAAATAATAGAAAATTCAGGACTTGGTCTTGGCTTAACAATTGCAAAAGAAACCGCAAAAATTATAGGTGGCGACATTTATTTTAACTCAAAAATAGCAGAGGGATCTGAATTTATTTTGGAATTACCGTTCAAAAATACCCAAGAAAATAATAATGATGATCAAAATTATCACAAAATTATTTTAGCAGAAGACGATGAGATAAATTTTCTCTTTATGGAGAATTTTATAAAAAAAACAAACCTTAAAATTAAAATTCTCGAAGCAAAAAATGGACAAGAAGCAGTTGATCTTTTGGCTGCCAATCCAGACGTAAAACTAATTCTTATGGATATTAAAATGCCTGTAATGGACGGAATTACAGCCACATCCATAATTAGAAAATACAACAAAAAAATAAAAATAATTGCACAAACTGCATACGCTTCAAGCGACGATTACGACCGTTTTATTGCCGCTGGTTGCAACTCTGTAATTACAAAACCCATCGATTCTGATAAATTTTTGTCAATTTTAAAATCTATATGTTAGCATTTTTTTCAAAAATGTATATCTTTGCCACATGAAAAAAAAAGAAAAACTTACGTTTAAAGATTTTATAAAACACGTATTAAGAATTGTGTTTTCAATTGGAGCAATAATGATTTTACGGCAATATTGGATTCCTAAAGATTTTTTAATCACTATTTTTGTTTATATGGGCGTATATATTTTTATAAGCCTAATAATTGAAAGTATTTTCAATAACAAAAAATAAAGGGTAGTTGTAATAACCACCCTTTTGTTTTATCTGCTCAATTCCTTTTTGGCGAGATTAAAATCAACACGCTTGCCATCTTTAACTGCAATTACAAAAGCGTCTGGAATTTTTTCGCGTATTTTTGTTTGCAAAGTCGTTATCTTTTTAATATCGGTTTCACAACCAACAGTGTATTTATAAACCCCATCTATTTTAATTTCTTCAACATTCTCTATACCTTTAAAAACCTTGCTGTTAAGAGGAATTTTCTCTACCGAAGACTTCAATTGTACCCTAAAACAATAATTTGAAGTTTCAGTTTTTTTATTGTCTATAGTTTTATTTTCTTGATTATTAGTAGTTTGCGTGTTTTTATTGTCAGTTTTGGTTGGAGTGTTGGTTGTTGGCTTATTTTGAGAAGATTGACTATTTTGCGAAACATTGCTCATGCTGCCATATTTTTCGTAAATTTCCAACAATTGCTCATCAATTTTACCAGATTCAACAGCAACTTTGTATTCCTTAAACGCACGATAAATTGCCGAAGCTAAAATTGCTTGTCCATCATCAGTGTTCATATAATTTTCTTCATCAACATTACTTATAAATCCACATTCAATCAATACGCAAGGCATAGTTGTACGCCATAAAACAGCAAAATTGGCTTGTTTAACACCAAGATTTTTACGTCCTGCACGTTTTTCAAATTGGTTTTGAATTTTTCCCGCAAAAAGAACACTTTGCTTAGAATGTGTATTTTGAAAAAGATTAGAAACAATATAATCTTCACTATTAATTTTATTTAAGTCGCCATATTTATCCTCATAATTTTCCTCATTTTTAGCAGCAGAGTTTTCAAGCAATGCAAGTTCAAGGTTTTCTTTACTTTTTGCCAATCCAGTAACGTATGTTGACGCACCTCTAACATTTTTGCTTTTTACCGAATTGATATGTATAGAAATAAAAAGATCTGCATTGGCTTTGTTGGCAATGTCAGCGCGTTTGTCAAGTGCAACAAATTCATCTTTATCACGTGTATAAATTACTTGAACTCCTTTGACATTTGTTTTAATATAGTTGCCAAGTTTGAGAGCGATGGCAAGAGTCAAATTTTTTTCTTTAGTAGTTTTGCCAAGCGCACCCGGATCTTTGCCACCGTGCCCTGCATCTATTACTACTATTTTCACAGAATCGGGGTTCTGTTGTGCTGAAATATTACACGCACTTGCAAAAACTATAGCAATAGTTAAGAAAAATTGACATAAAATTGTCTTTTTATTGATGTTTTTCATCGCCTAAGTTAATTTTTTTTTATTATAAAAAAATATAATCGACTAATTGTCAGTTTGTTAATAAATTATTCAAATTAGTTTTTCAATGTATTAACACAAAATTCGGGCAAATTTGCAAAATTTTCTTTAGTTTTGGCACTTGAATTTTGTTTTTTACCATTGGACACCCAACGGACCGAACAAAAAATTTTAAAAAGTGAAAAAACTATTATTTATAATATTTTTGATGTTGACGGCAAACATGGTTTTTGCCCAAGAACAACCCAACAGCGATGACAAAAATAATCGTCGCAATCGACTTCGTCGCTCGGCATTGTCCGACTCTTTGCGAAACCCTCAAGACAGCATTCTCACAGATTCGGCTACTGTTACTGTTGATAGTTTGGAAATGAAACGTAAGCCAAAATCGGTGGTTGACGATCCAATAAATTATACTTGCAAAGATTCTTTATTAATTTCTCTAACCGACAAAAAAGTTTATATGTATGGAACTGCCGAAGTAAAAAGCCTTGGCATGGATCTTACATCAGACTTTATGCGCATAGAACTTGACCAAAATTCTATCTATGCAGAAGGTACAGAAGATTCTGTTACTCATGAAATTACGGGTATGCCTGTTTTTAAAGACAACAAAGATGAGTTTACTTCAAGGGTTATGAAGTATAATTTTAAAACCAAAAAAGGCTATGTCAACGATGTAGTAACAGAACAATCGGGTGGATATTTGCGTGGCGAAATCACCAAAATGCATCCCAACAAAGAAATTCACCTAAAAAACGGTCGTTACACCACTTGCGATGACGACCATCCCCATTTCTACCTACAACTAACACGTGCTAAAGTAATTCCAAACGACAAAATTATCTCTGGACCAGCATATTTTGTGTTGCTTGATGTTCCAGTTTATATTCTTGGTTTGCCATTCGGAATTTTCCCAAGCACAAAAAAGAAACAATCAGGCATTATTATACCAAGTTATGGAGAAGAAAGTCGTCGCGGTTTTTACCTCAGTGATGGTGGATATTATTTTGCGTTAAGCGATTACGCCGATTTGGAAGTTTTGGGCAGCATATATAGCTATGGAAGTTGGGGGGCAAACGTAAGTTCTAAATTCAAAGTGCGTTATAAATTTGCTGGAAATTTAAATTTTGCATACACAAAAAATGTTTATGGAGAAAAAGAATTTATAACTTCAACCAATAGCGATATACGTTATAATTCAACAAACTCCTACTTGCTTAAATTTAATTTTAATCAAGATGCAAAAGCCAATCCAACAAGTTCTTTTAACGCCAACATAAGTTATGACAAACAAAATTATGACCGTTACAATGCCACAAGCGTAGAAGACTATGTACGAAGCACAACTTCTTCAAGCGTGTCGTATCAAAAATCATTTTTCGGTGGGTTTGTTAATATGTCAACAAATGCCAACATGACCCAAAATCTTTCGGACAGCACATTGGCATTCAGTTTTCCAACGGTTGCTCTATCAATGCAAAAATTCTTTCCGTTTAAAAGACGTGTTCAGGTGGGCAAACAAAGATGGTACGAAAAAATTGGTACTTCTATTAACGCAAACTTCACCAATAGCGTTGACAAACTTCCTGATTCGTTACTATTTAAACAAGAAATGTTCGACAAAATGCGCTATGGTTTTAAATATACAGTGCCAATTAGCACATCTTTTAACGTGCTTAAATACATAAACGTTTCTCCATCAATCAATTACACAGGTAGAGTTTATCCAAATTATATTCAGCGTTATATGTCAAATAGTTATGATCTTGATGGCGAAACAACCGATAAAATAAATTATTCACAAGATACAATTGATGCCATACGCCATAATTACGATTTCTCAGCCTCTATTTCGGCAAGTACAAAACTTTATGGAATGTACAACTTCAACAAATCTAAACGTATAAAAGCATTTAGACATGTACTAACACCAAGTGTTGGAATGTCGTGGCGACCAGATTTTAGTGAGCAATCGTGGGGATTTTATGACATCAATCCAAACGACACAACAGGAACATCAAAATATTGCTATTATCTCAATGGTGTGTATGGCTATCCAGGCAGTGGAAAATCGGCTAACATCAATTTCTCACTTGGCAACAATTTTGAAATGAAGGTTGTTAATCGTAAAGACACAACCGAAGATTACAAAAAAATAAAACTTCTCGAAAGCCTTAATTTTTCGGGAAGTTACAATCTTGCTGCTGATAGTATGCGACTTAGCAACATATCAATGAGCGGTGGCACAAGGCTTTTTGACAAAATGAACCTCACATTTTCGGGTACATTCGACCCCTACCAACTCGATAGTGCAGGACGAAGAACCAAAAAATATCTAATGCAAGAAACTGGTGGTCGTCAATGGGCAAGGCTTACAAATGCAAGAATTTCAACAGGTTTTTCTATTGATAGCAAAACCTTTGGAAAAAACAAAGACAAGACAGCAGATCAACCAGCTGAGGCCGAAGTTGACGACGAAGGTAATATAATTGCAACAGCAGAAGAAGTTGAAAAAAGACGTAAAGAAGAAGCCGAAAAGTTAAAAAAAGAACGCGAAAATTCTGAATATGGCTACTATAGCGTACCATGGAATTTGAGTGCCGATTATGGTTTCAACTATTCGCACACCAACAACAAAGCACCAGTAATAACTCAAACGCTTAATTTAACAGGTTCGTTAACATTTACCGACAAATGGCACATGAGCCTAAGTTCTGGATATGATTTCGACGCAAAAAAAATGACATCAACACGTATCTCTGTAACGCGCGATTTACATTGTTTTAACCTAAGTTTTTACATAATACCATTTGGAAGGTTACGTAGTTACAATTTTACGTTGGCAATCAATTCGTCGATGTTCCAAGGCGTACAATACAAACGTTCGCAATCTTGGCGCGACAACTAAACAGCCTAAAAATGAATCTCAGATTGTTTAATCCAAGTTGTGAAATGGAGGTGGCTAACGGTTGCTGTTATTACAATCCACCAAAATTTCCGTTGTTGCTTGAAAGCGACCTTGGCGTATTGCCAATGTATTTTTCCAACACCAATGACTATTTGCTTGTTGACAATTTGCCTGAAATTGATAATTTTTTGAAAAATTTTTATAATACTAAATTTATTTTAAAAAACAATATTGACAAAATAGCAGATAAACAATTTGACAAATTTTTGCCATGGGGCATTTCGCCACGTGCATTTAATTTTATAAATAAAATTAAAAAAAATTTTTCCAACGATTTTTTACAATCGCCAATTGGAAATTACAGCGAAGAAAAACATAAAAAACTTTTTTCGCGAGATTTATCCTCAGAAGTTTTAAAAAAATTTATCTCACAATATGGCAATAGTTTTTTTCCAACTTTAGACCAATTACCACAAAAACTTTTTGATACAAGATCGGCGTTAGAATTATTCAACATTAAGTTTGATACAGGCAACGGAGTTGTATTCAAAGCACCAATGAGTAGCAGCGGTAGGGGCATACAAATGTTTAGAAAGCGCGAAATAGACGATAATTTTAAAAATTGGCTTAAATACATTTTTAGAACGCAAGGATTTGTAATGTGTGAAACTCTTTTCGACAAAAAAGATGATTTTTCGTTGCATTTTAAAATTGAAAACTCTATTCCAAAATTTATTGGTGTTTCAATTTTTAAAACCTCTAACAATGGTTTTTATATCGGAAGTGTTGCTAAAAAATTTAATAATATTCCGGATTTTTCTGTTGAATTTACATTAAACCTTGTTGAAAACATAAAAAAAGTGCTATGTGAATCTAATTTTTGCAAAAATTATTCTGGTTTTTTGGGAATTGACGGAATAACTTATTATGAATCAGGAAATATAAAAATAAATCCATTTGTAGAAATAAATTGTCGTCACAGCATGGGATTGTTGGCAATGATGCTTGAAAAATTCTCTCTTTTAGAAAATCCTGCATCTTTTTTAATAATTCAACAATCTGATTTTCAAAAATATATACCAATAACAGCAGATATTTCTACAGATGGAAAAATTTTAAGTGGTTTTTTACAACTATCCGACAAAAAATCAAAATATTTCAAAGCTGGACTATATGTAGAATAGGGCAGAGGATTGGTTTAACATGTCTCCAAGAGTTTACTTTTCAAAATTTCAAAAACAGTATTAACAGTTGAATTTATATTTTCTAACCTATTGATTGAATTAAAATTATATTTTTTTGTAATTGTTGATTTATTTTTTTGAGCAAAACCAACATAAACTGTTCCAACTGGATTTTCAATTGTACCTCCATCAGGTCCAGCAACCCCAGAAACCGATGCTGCAAAATCGGTGTTGTAAAGTTTTAATGCTCCTTCTGCCATTTCCTTAACAGTTTGAAGGCTCAATTCTGTATATTTTTCAAGAGTATGTGTCGCAACGCCCAAAACATTATGTTTTGCTTCGTTGCAATAAGTTACAGCTCCACCTTTAAAAACTGCACTACATCCTGCGATTTTGGTAAAACGTGCCGCAATTTCCCCACCAGTGCAACTTTCTGCCGTGCAAAATGATTTGTGCTGTTGTTTCAAAAGCAAAATAATTTCTTCTTCCAAAACCATTTTTATAGACAATTACTCTCTATTTTTCTTTTTTTCAGATTTATCTTTACCACCAAAAACAGCAAGATTGATATATTTTTTGGGATGTTTTTCAAAATCAGCCAAAACTCTGTCGAGTGTTGTACTTGCGCGTTCAAGATTATTATAAAGAGAATCGCTTTTCATAATTTTAGACACACTGCCATCTCCATCGTTTACTTGTCGCAACATAACGTTGACATTGTCTAAGGCTGTTCTAGCTTCACGAATTGTTTTTGCAATGTCGGCTGCTCGTAAACTATCGCTCATTGTCGCAAAATTATTTATAGCACGGTCGATATTTGCACTATTATTTCCAAGTGTCGTACTTAGTTGACGCATATTCGACATCATTGTGTCTATTGAATTGGCATTATTGCGTAAATGAGTGGTTAAAACTTGCAAATCTGATAAACTTTTTCCAAGATTAGTACGATTTTGTTCGTTAAGTAACTGATTAACAGAGTACATCACTGAATCTGTGGACTGTAAAAAAGAAATAAATTGGTCTTTCATTGGCATCACCATACTCATTACCTGCTCAATAAGTCCAGCGTCAGAATTAGAAAGTATAGTATCACCATTTTCTAAATAACCAGTAATTCGTTCAGGCATAATAATTTCCACACCCTTTGACCCCATAATGTCAAGGCTTGTAATTTTTGCTACCGAACCAACTGGGATTTTAAAATCGTTGTTAATGCGTATTTTAACACCAAAATGAATTGTACTGTCGGAAAAATGATTTACTTCGCTTACGGAACCAATTTTGTAGCCACTAAATTGCACCTCGTTTGATTCCATTAAACCATCTATCTTATCATAAATTGCATAATATTCATTTTCTGTTTTAAAAAGATTGTCTCCTTTTAAAAAACTCAAACCCCATACCAAGATTATAATTGAAATTACAACCATAATTCCTATTCTAATAATTGAATTGCGTTCCATTATACCGAATATTTTTGTTTACAAAGGTAGCAAAAGAATTGAAAAAAAAACAATTTTTAAATCTTTTTTATAATGCATAATGCCGATTTCATTTTTCTACGAAGAACAAATCAATAAAATACCACGTCAATCTCATTTGAATCAACATCAATGCGGGCAGAAACATAGGCTCGCCCATTCAAATGAAATTGCTGCGATAAATCTCACAAATAAACACTTCAATAAATTAAAAATTAACAACTTAATTTTGCGAATTTTCTTAAGGGGAGTTCTAAAAATTAGATTTTTCAAGACGTATGAAATCGAAAAAGCGCAGTTTACTGATTGTAAATGAGCATTTTGAGATTGAAATACAACGCAGAAAAAGCAATTTTTAGACCACTCTGTTAATATATTTTAATTCGTTGCAGTTTTTAATACATTAGATTAATGTAACTTATCAATTAGAAAATTTCTTTTCTTGGTTTAATTTGAGTGTAAATGAAATAATCTTATAAAAATAAAAAAGCGAAATCTTTTGATTTCGCTTTCGTGACCCCGGCGGGATTCAAACCCACAACCTTTTGATCCGTAGTCAAATACTCTATTCAGTTGAGCTACGGGGCCGTATCTTTTGAATAAGTATTTGTTTGTTTCCTTATTTCGAGTGCAAAGTAACGGAGTATTTTTGAAACTTCCAAATTTTTTTTGAACTTTTTTTTTATTTTTTTATTATAAATTAATTTTCAAATAGTTAGTATTTAATTTTTTTTTATTTTTTACAACAACAAACTATTTTAAGCCGAAAAAAAAAATCAAACCTAAAATATTTATATGTTATCAATTTTATTTAACTTGATATTAATAGAAAAAAAAGAAAAATCTTCATCTATTTTGGTAAAATGGTAAGTATATTTGTTTTTAGATTTGTTCCTAATTGCCATAAAACCTATTCCTTCGGGATTTGAAGTGTGCATAAGCGAAACTCGCTCCTCTTTGTTTGTGCTGTTAATTTTTTCGAGCAATTGTTTCATTTGATTCACCTTACTATTTTTTACAAAATTTCCAGATGTCAAAATAAGTTCGCTATCTTTATCTGTTATGTAAAATAATCCGTATGTACCTTTGCAATTACCAATAGTATATTGATCGGCATGCGAAAGTACATTTTGCAACAACTCAATCATTACACCATAAACCTTAGTTTTTAGCATTTTTGATGTTGTGATTTGTCGGCTAAGTATATTAAGCAAATTTATAAGGTTGTCTTGATTGAGAATACCACTGAAATTTAAAACTATATTGTTTAATATCAGGGTTTTATGAAGTTTTAATGTAACACTTTCGGAATATTGTTTATATTCAGCCTCGCTTTCTGGTGTAAATTCTTTGTCAAAAGGTACACACATGTGAAGATAAAAATATGAGTAACCATCGCCAAGATTATGAAAATTATATTTTAATTTTCTACCAGATTTGCGCGCCATTTCAATTAATCCCAATCCAGCACCGCCTTTGTTTGAATAATTACCTTCTTTTAGTATTTCGCGCGAATAGTTTTTTAAAGTTTCACCATCCATCGAATTTATTGTTTCTATACGTGTAGAAATGTTTTCAATAGATTCGTTTTTTATAAGATTTCCAGTTGTTATATAATAAGCATAATTTTTTCTTCTCACTACAAACAAACCAAACTCGCTGGGCAAAATTGCATTTTTGGGTTTATCTTCTTGATGTCGTGTAATGTTTTGCAGACATTCAACCATTATAAAATAAACTCTTTTGCGAACCATAGTCTTTTCATTGACATCGCCAAAGTTGGTTTCAACCAATGAAAGAATGTTTTCGGCAATGGCAGAATTAAAATCACCTCTATAAGTATATTCCAGATTGTCGCTCTGCATATTCTTAAAGAGACTATAAGCCAAATCGTTGTTCAGAACTTCTATTGTGTCCTGCATTTTGCTTTTTTTGCGCGGTTTATCTTTAAAATTTTTTGCGAAATTTATAACTTTTTGTTGGGATGTTAAAATTTTTTTTTGAAAAAATTATTAAAATTTCGTGTTTTTTTTATTTATTCATGCTAATTTAATTTGACGGGCGGACACGCAAGTCCGCCCCTACGCAATTTAATTACATTCAATATAATAGATAAGGGAGAGCATAAGGAGTACGACTAAGCCGCACTCCTTATGCTCTCCCTTATAATCTCCAAGCCAACAAATTGGCGAACCTGCGAGTCCGCCAATTCAGATGAAATTGACGTGTTATTTATTAAAGTATTTACAAAATTATATGTTGAAGTATGTAAATTTTTTATTACAACTTACTTTTTTTAGAGTTTATAAGAATCTTTGTTGCAAGAAATTTTTTAATTCGTTATAATCGTTTTCAATTTTTACAGATACTTTTTGTTTATTGAGACAAGCTTTCAAAGCATCGGGCAGGGCAGGGGATACGCCAACTGTTTCTTTTACAGTGTCAAGAAATTTTGTTGGGTGAGCGGTTTCCAAAAATATTCCAGCAATATTGCTACCATTGAGATATTTTTCCAAACCAAGCATTCCAACAGCACCATGAGGATCAAGCAAATAGCCGTATTGTTCAAACGTACTACGCATTTTGTTGCGAGTTTGCTCATCGGTGAAACTATAACTTGAAATTGTTTTACCAAAATTTTCGCTGTTGTGCCCAAAAATCATGTCAAGTCGTTCAAAATTGCTTGGGTCGCCAACATCCATTGCGTTTGAAATTGTCTGTACTGATGGTTTTGGTGTATATTTTCCAGATGCAAGATATTGTGGTACAGTATCATTGATGTTGGTTGCAGCAACAAAATGTTTTACAGGAAGTCCTGATTTCCAAGCAAATATTCCACCTGTAATATTACCAAAATTTCCACTTGGAACGCATATTACATTGTCGAATGTTTTTAACTGTGCCACTGCGTGATAATAATAGAAAGATTGTGGAATAAGTCGAGCAATGTTGATTGAATTGGCAGATGTAAGTTTAAATTTACCTTGTGTATCGAATTTTTCAAAGGCAGTTTTTACAAGTCTTTGACAATCGTCGAATACACCATTAACTTCCAACGCTGTAATGTTTTTACCATTTGTAGTAAGTTGTTTTTCTTGAATTTCGCTAACTTTTCCGCTTGGATAGAGAATAACCACTTCAACACCGTCAACGCCAAGAAAACCATTGGCAACTGCGCTACCTGTATCGCCAGACGTGGCTACAAGAATTACGGTTTTTTCATTGTTTCGAGATGAGAAATAACCCAAACAACGAGCCATAAAACGTGCACCAACATCTTTGAATGCACATGTAGGACCGTGAAAAAGTTCCAAACTATAAATTCGGTCTTTTACATTAACAAGCGGAATATCAAAATTTAATACCTCGCTACACAATTTTTTGAAATCAGAGTCAGGAATTTCATCTCCAACATATTGTTTTCCAACCTGATAGCCAATTTCTTCAAGTGGCATATCAAAAAGGTTAGCCCAAAATTCTTCGGGCATTTTAACATAAGTTTCGGGCATGAAGAGACCTCGGTTTGGTGCTAATCCACGTTTTACGGCTTCCTCAAACGAAACTTTAAGGTTTTTGTCTTTGGTGCTTATGTATTGCATTTTTATAATTTTTTATTACCATTAAAAAAATCAACTGTTTACAATTGATATTATATCAGAAAAAATACCAGATGCTGTAACTTGTGCTCCTGCACCAGCTCCGCGTATTACTAAAGGTGATGGATTGTAATACCTTGATTTTATGATTATTATATTATCTTTTCCTTCTAAGGTGTAGTATGGCGAATCTGGAGTGGCTCCTACAAGTCCAACCGATGCTCCTTGTTCGTCAAAACGCGCAACATAACGCATACGTTTGCCACCTTTTTCTATTGTTTCTTTAAGGTTTTCAAAATACTGTGCATGTTGCTCCAAAGATTTAAAAAATTGTTCTTTGTCAGAAATTTGCATACATTCACTTGGCATAAAATCTTTTAACTCAACATCTTCTATTTCTGCTTTTACACCACTTTCTCGCATCAAAATAAGTATTTTGCGCATTACATCAATACCACTTAGGTCAACTCGTGGATCTGGTTCGGTAAATCCTTGTTCTACCGCTTCTTTTACAGCTTGTGCAAATGTTGCTCCTTCGTGAAAACGGTTGAAAATGTAGTTAAGACTTCCCGATAGTACTGCCTCAATACTTAAAATTTTATCGCCCGATTTTACCAAATGACTTATTGTGTTGATAAGTGGTAAACCTGCACCAACGTTGCTTTCGTATCTAAAAAAGACACCTTTTAATGCTGCTGTTTTCTTTAAAATTTCGTAATTATTATAGCGCGACGATGCGGCTATCTTGTTACAAGTTACAACCGAAACGTTTTCGTCAAGGATTGCTTTGTAATATGTACTTATATCTTCGGCAGCGGTGTTATCGATGAATATGCCATTGCGAAGGTTCATTTTGTCGATATAGTCAACAAACTTTTCCATGTTGGTTTGTTCACCGTTTTGTTCGAGAAGCTGTCGGTAATCGTTTAGGTTGATGCCTTTTTCGTCAAACAACATTTTTTTGGAATTTGCTATTCCTGTTAGTTTGAAGATTATTTTGTTTTCTGTTTTAAAAAATTCTTCTTGTTTTGCTATTTGACCAATTAATGCACCGCCCACATTACCAATTCCAACCACAAAAAGATTTATTGTTTTATATTCCGAAAGAAAAAAAGTTTCGTGCAAAACGTTTAATGCTTTTTTGCTATCGCTTTTTTTAATCACAATGGAAATATTAAGTTCTGATGAGCCTTGTGCTATTGCGTGAATGTTAACTCCGTTTCTTCCAAGTGCTGCAAATGCCTTTCCTGATAAACCTGGGGCATTTTTCATTCCCTCGCCAACCATTGCAAGCACTGAATAACCCGTTTCGGCAGTGGTAGTATTTACTATACCTTTGCGAATTTCAAAATCAAATTCGGCATTAATACAATTTTCTGCTTTTGCAGCATCTGCCGAGTCAACAATAATACAAATGCTTTGCTCACTTGAGGCTTGTGTTATGATAATAATATTTATTCCATTTACCGACAAAGTATTGAACAACCTTCCCGCAATTCCTGTGCGACCGACAAGTCCAGTACCAGAAAATGTTAGCATTGCAATGTCGTCTATGGTAGAAAATGCCTTTACTGCTGTTTTTGTATGCTCGGTTTCGTTGCTTACGTATGTTCCTGGGTCGCTGGGACGGAATGTGTTTTTTATAACCATTGGAATGTTGGTTTCCAAAACAGGCTGGATTGTTGGCGCATAAATTACTTTTGCTCCAAAATTGCTAAGTTCTAATGCTTCTTTGTAAGAAACACGTGGCAATGGGTATGAACTTGACACTTTTCGCGGATCTGCGGTGTAAATTCCGCTTACATCTGTCCAAATTTCGAGCAGCGACGCGTTAAGTGCTGCTGCATAAAGTGCTGCAGTATAGTCGCTTCCGCCGCGTCCAAGTGTTGTAGCATATCCTTCTTCCGACTTGGATATAAATCCCGGTGCAACGGTTATTTTGTTGGCTGGATTATAATTTTCGTTTATATTTTTGTAGGTTAAACTTCTATTTACTACCTGTTTTCCCTTTACGGAGCGAGTAATTATTATTTGCGACGAATCTAAATATCCTGTGCTACCATTATGTACTGTAAGATATTGAAACATAATAGCATTTGACATTTTTTCGCCAAAACTTACAATAATAAAATAGGCTCTTTCAGATAATTCTCCAAGAAAAGATACGGCTTCTAAAACTTTCTCAAGGCTGCGAATGTTTTCTGAAATTTTTTCTTTAAGATTTCCCTGATCTTGTTTTTGCAACAATTGATCAATAAAATCGTAATGCCTTTTTTCTATCTGCGATGGAATATCCTTAAAATTATTGTCGCCTTTTGCTGCAAGTTCGGCTGCTTCTGTCAGCATGTTGGTTACTTTGCTGAGTGCAGAAAAAACAACAATTTGGTTTTCAGAACTTTCCTTTAATATCTCACTGATATTTTTTACCGTTTCAACCGACGACACTGATGTGCCGCCAAATTTTAATACTTTCATTTTGTTTAGATTTTCTGTATTTGCAAGGCAAATTTTGTGGCAAATATAGTTTTAGTTTTTCAACATAACTATTTTTATTGCATTTTTTTGCCTTACGTTTTTAATTTTGTGTTTATGATTTTATGTTTTGGAATTTGCGTTCCACGTAGGTACGCACAAAAAATTAAACCCCGAATGGGGTAATGGTAATAATTATAGTTCGGAAAACATTGGCATTTTCCGTTAAAATGTGTTTTATGTTGTTTTCTAACACCATTTAATTCTAAAATTACATGTCAAAGATGGAAATTTTTATTTTAACAAAGTATTTTTGACTATGAATTTTAGGTTAATTTTATAAAAAAGGTCGAAATTTTCTAAATACATAAAAATTTCGACCTAAAATTATTATTCAACAATCACATTTTCAGGTGTTTCTTCTTCCACATCAATACGGTCTTCTTCTATTACAAGATTGTCTATAATAAAATTTTGACGATCGGGCGTGTTTTTTCCCATGTAAAATGTCATTAATTCTTGTATTTGGTCTTCTTTTTTTATTAACACTGGTTCTATTCTCATTTCAGGACCAATGAAATTTTTAAATTCGTCTGGCGAAATTTCTCCCAAACCTTTAAACCTTGTCATTTCAGGATTTTTTCCACAAGCAGCTATAGCCGCGAGTTTTTCTTCTTCGGTGTAACAATAAAAAGTTTTTTGCTTGTTTCTAACCCTAAAAAGTGGAGTTTGTAATATATAAAGGTGTTTCGTTTTTATAACTTCTGGAAAAAAGTTGAGAAAAAACGTAATCATCAACAATCTAATGTGCATTCCGTCAACATCGGCATCGGTGGCTATTACAACTTTGTTGTAACGTATGTTTTCAATGCCTTCTTCGATGTTTAAAGCGGCTTGTAAAAGATTAAACTCTTCGTTTTCGTAAACAACTTTTTTTGTAAGTCCAAAACAATTTAATGGCTTACCACGCAAAGAAAAAACTGCTTGTGTATTTACATCACGGCTTTTGGTAATGCTACCGCTTGCCGAATCGCCCTCCGTTATAAAAATAGTTGATTCGGCTTTACGTGGGTCGTTGCTATTATAGTGAACGTTACAGTCGCGAAGTTTTCTGTTGTGAAGATTTACTTTTTTTGTACGTTCTCGAGCAATTTTTTGAATGTCGGATATGGCTTTACGATCACGCTCGTTATCTTGTATTTTTTTGAGTAGAATTTGCGCCGTTTCGGGATATTTATGAAGGTAGTTATCAAGTTCGCGGGTTATAAAATTTAGCATAAAATTTCTAATTGTTTCCCCATTTGGACTCATGTTTTTGCTTCCCAACTTAGTTTTTGTTTGGCTCTCAAACACAGGTTCTTCCACTTTTATACTTACTGCTGCAGCTATAGATGCTTTTATGTCGTTAACATCAAACTCTTTTTTATAAAAATCTCTTACAGTTTTTGTTAATGCCTCACGAAAAGCCATAAGGTGTGTGCCGCCTTGGGTTGTATGTTGACCGTTTACAAAACTATAATATTCTTCACCAAACTGCTTGTTATGTGTCATGGCTATTTCAATATCCTGACCAGTAAGATGTATTATAGGATAAAGCCCCTCACTACTCATATTGTCGGTGAGCAGATCGAGTAACCCATTTTTGCTTTGAAATGATTCTCCATTGTAAATTATTGTTAATCCTCGATTTAGATAAACATAATTTTTCAACAGAGGAATTATATAATCGTCTTGAAAATGATAATGTCCAAAAATTTCGGCATCTGGAATAAAAGAAGTTTCTGTACCATTTTTTACATTTTCAATATCGGCAATTGGAGCATCTTCGGTGCAAATACCTTTTGAATAAGACACTTTTTTAAATTTGCCTTCGCGAAAAGCACGTATAGTAAACTCATTAGAAAGAGCGTTAACAGCCTTAATACCCACACCATTAAGTCCAACAGATTTTTTAAAAACACTGCTGTCGTACTTTGCTCCAGTGTTCATTTTTGACGAAACGTCTTTAACTTTTTCCAACGGAATACCACGTCCATAGTCGCGTACAAGCACTTTTCCGTTTTCAATTTTTACTTCAATTTTTTTTCCAAACCCCATCATAAATTCATCAATGGAGTTGTCTATTGTTTCTTTTAGCAACACATAAATGCCATCGTCAGGCGAAGATCCATCGCCAAGTTTTCCGATATACATTCCAGGACGACGACGTATATGCTCTTGCCATTCGAGGGTTACAATTTTGTCGCCAGTATATTCTTCTATAGGTTTATCCATTATCAGATTAAGTTTTAATACATTGCAAAGGTAAAAAAAAAAGTAAACTACAAAAATTAAAAAAAATAATTTCTAATTTTCATCAAAGGCTTTTTATAAAAAATTATAATTTGCATTGGAATTGATAGAAAAATATAGAAAAACAAAAGACCCAAAATGAATATAAAACTTTGACAGGGGTTCTAAAAATTGCTTTTTCTGCGTTGTATTTCAATCTCAAAATACTCATTTACAATCAGTAAACTGCGCTTTTTGATTTCATACGCCTTGAAAAATCTAATTTTTAGAACTTCCCTTAAGATAATATTAAAAACAAAAGGAGTAATGAAAATTTTTCATCACTCCTTTGTGCCCGAGACAAGACTTGAACTTGCACCTCCTATTACGAAGACATGCCCCTCAAACATGCGCGTCTACCAATTCCGCCACCCGGGCTTTGTTTAACATTTAAAAATCCTATTGTCTTTCTGATTAAGACGTTGCAAAGGTAGATACTTTTTTTTATTCTCCAAATTTTTCAGTAATTTTTTTAGAAAAAAAATTACTGATTTATTTTAAACAATTAATTTTCAAGCAATTGTAAAAAATATTTTTTTTCTTCCGACAAGTCTAATCCTATAATTTCTTTTTCCAAATTATTTGCTATTTCAATATTTTTTTTAGCAAATTCTTTGGTTTTTAACGATTTATAATCAATTATACGATGTTTTACCGAAAGCATAAATTTTTCAACTTTTTTTATTTCCAACTGCGTTTTTTGTGAAAAATATGTCTGCGATAGTTTTTCCCAAATTATTTTTTCGGCAGTGGGGGATAAGTGTATCATGTCTTCGGCATAAAAACGATAATCGCGAAGCTGATCTTCAACTATTTCGTAACTTGGAAAATACTCTGCACAAGTATAGTTTTCTATAATTTTTTCTACGCTTGAAAGTAAGATTGCTTTACTTACACGGTTGCCATGTGCACCGTCTTTCCAATGCCTTATTGGGCTTACTGTCAATACAAAACGAATCTTGGGATTTACTTTTATAAAAGTTTCAATCATCGAAGAAATACTATTGTAAACCTCTTCAATTTCTAATCTACGTCGAAAAAAAATATCAGTATTTTGTTTGTGGCAGTTGCTTACTGGTTGGGAGTTTTGTTTGAGAAAATAAACGTAAGCTGTACCTAATGTTACAAAACAAAAAGAGGCATTTTTAATAAAATCAGCGGCATTTTTAATACTTTGATTTGCATTTTTTACCGCAATTTCCAAATTTTGGTGCGAAAAACTACCATGAAAATCATAGCAACAATAATTAACGCCGTCAAAAAAGAAATCATTATTACAATATACTTTGTTTTCAACAATTTTTTTTACCAAATTACTTATAACCAATGGATTATAAACTATTCCCGAAGGATTAATATTGCAATTAAACTTTGCATTAACAAAAAATGTACTTATGTTTTGTGCAAAGCATGAACCTAAAAATAAAAGTGGCATGTTATAATTAATTTTATTTTCGCTTGGCTTAATTGCCACTTCGGTAAAAAATTCCATAAATTATTTTGAGTTTTTGTTTTTGCGATATTTTTTTACAAGAGTTTCCAAAATTTCGGAGCGTAACTCACGTAATCTTACAAAATTTTTTTTGCTTTTATTCAATACATATTTCCAAGTAGCCTTTAATTTTAAGGCTATTATATAGTATCTATGTGCAAAAATTCCAGTAATTGGTAGCAATGCCATATATACATATTTTACCCACCAAGGTTCTGTAAATTTGGCAAGTAAAATAAAAATTAATGGATAAAACACCAGTGGAAATGCAATCATATAAACACCAAATCGTATTGATGTGTGAAAATTTTTGTCTTTAATTTTTCTTGTTATAAGCCATGGTAGCCAATAGGGAATAAAATTATTGATAAAACCAAACAATGCGATAGGCGATGTTGACAAAAGCAACATTGTGCGCGCAAAAACCGATAAAAATCCAACATCGCGACGTATAACCCAATCTCTTAGGTTTTCTAATTTTAAAAGTTCGCGATATTCTGCCAATTGACTATTGAGTTGGTTAAAAGTTTGTGTATCACTACAACTAATTTCGTCAAGCATTTTAACAACCTTTTGGCCAGCATAGACTGTGTTTTTAAAATTGTTTACAATTTTACGCTCTTTCCTTATAATATATGGAGCAAAAATCATGCGAGCGGTTTCAAAATTATCGTAATAATCGCTATTGTTAATATCTATTATTAACGGTCTTATACCATCGGCAATACATTTTATAAGTTCATGGTTGGCTTTTTGTGGATTTTCTTTGTATAATTCTCTAAAATCATTTACAACTATCGGCTTTCCAAAATTGATTAGTGCATTGGAACGAAAATTAAAATAATTTTGATAATTTATACCAACAGGCACAATTTTTACGCCAAGAGTATAATTTGTAGCTTCTTCTGCCATAAAAGCTATGCGCGTTATTCCTTTTTTTAGTGGTCGCAAATGACGTTTGCCTTGATGACTTGCTTCTGGATAAATAACCAAAAAACGCTTTTTTTTAAGAACTTTTACAGCTTTTTGAAAAATAGCGTCGTTCTGTTTTAACGATTCTTTGCCGTCGCGTATGCGAAAAATAGGCAGAATTTTCATAAAAAAAAGCAATTGTCTTACAAATTGACCTGCAAATATGTCGGCACGCGCCATAAATACTGGTTGCCAATTTTTTATCGACGTTATTATCAATGCGTCCATTAATGCGTTTTGATGATTGGGCGCAAAAATTACAGGTCCTTCGTCTGGTATGTTTTCAAGCCCAAAAGTGTAAACCTTTTTATAAAAAATATGATTGTGTACAAATCCGGGAAAAATCCTCAAAATGGCATATAACCAATTGAAATCCTCTACGTTAGCCAGTTTCATTTGTTTAATTTTTATACGCCAAACTTCTATTTTTATATGCGCGGAAGTTCTTTACGCGTTTAAAATTCCAAAATGTAGCGATGCACAAACCTGCAACAATATGCCAAACGCCCCACCATGAGGCTATAAATGCCATACCTCCAATCGGCGTTTCGGGCGGAAAAATAGATGGATTAAAAATCAACATAAGTGCAAGTCCAGAATTTTGAATACCAGTTTCTATTGTTATTGTACGGCGGTCGCGGCTATTGGTTTTTGCAATTGTGGCTACCGACCAACCAGTTAAGTATGCCAACGCATTTTGTAACAAAACTATTATAAAAATAAATTTTATATATTTTACAAAATATTCAAAGTTTGCAACAAACGCCAAGATTACTATCGCCATAAAACATAAAATAGAAATTTTTTGAATTGGTTTTGCTATCTTTTTGGCTATGTTTGGAAGTTTCCACGAAAAAAATAAACCTAAAACTAGCGGAATTCCCAATATTAATATCAAAGTTTCTAAAACTGAACTTATTGGCACGTATATAGGTTTAACAAGACCCGTTGTACCTGCAAAGAGGTTGCCCCAAAAAGAAAAATTGGCAGGTGTTATAAAAACAGCACATACAGTTGTGATAGCAGTTAGGCTTACTGACAATTCTATATTGCCACGAGAAAGCGAACTTATAAAATTTGAAACATTACCACCAGGACACGATGCCACCAAAATAGCACCCAATGCAACAGTTACCGTTAAGTGATTTTTTAATAAGTACACAAACAAAAATGTAACAGCCGGAAGCAATACCCATTGCGACAAAAGACCTGCAATTACTGACCTTGGATGGTGTATTGCTGTTTTAAACTGTTGCGGACGTATGCCTAATGCAACACCAAACATAATAAAACACAACACCACGTTCAAAATCATTGAACCATTGTTACCAAAGTTAAGTTTCAGTGCATCAAGCTCTTGCAGTTGTTGATAAATTATACTTTTCATTAATTGAAAAAATTTAAGGCAAAAGTAAGCATTTTGTTGTTTATTTTATGCAAAAAAAACATAATTTTGCAAGTTGTTTTTACAAAAAATAAGTTTAGAAAAAATGGGAAATAATTTTTCTCGCGGCAATTCCAACAATCAGGATAGAAATTCCCGCGATAATGGCAAAAGAAACAATTTTGCAAAAAAAAATTTCGATGGCAACAAAAATCGTGGCAATGATGATGGTGGTTATTACTACCGCGATACCGAAAATGAAAAAAAACGCGGATATGCCAATAAATCAGACCGAAGCCACAACAAGTTTGACAACCGTCGTGAAAAAAGACAAAATTATGGCGATGACGATTTTCAAAAAAGAAATTTCGATGGCCAAGAACGTCGCTATAACAAAAACTATAATTCCGATAGAAACTATCAAGATCACAAACAAAAAAACTATAGGTCAAACGGTTATAAAAAACGCTATTCTGACGATGGCGATGATATGAACGATAATTTCAGAAGTGGAAATACTTACGTTGACGAAAATGGTTTCCGCCATCGTAAATATTGGAGCCATGAAGACAGAAAGAAAAAATCATTAGAAAATCAAGCAGAACGCGAAGACGACCAAATAAATTTTGACGGAACTATTAGACTAAACAAATTTTTGGCTAATAGCGGAATGTGTTCTCGTCGCGAAGCCGACCGTATGATAGCCACTGGCATGGTTACCGTAAATGGAAAGGTTGTTACCGAAATGGGAATTAAAGTAGGTGTAACCGATGAAGTTCAATTTAATGGTCAGACTATCAAACCAGAAAAAAAACGTTATCTATTGTTAAACAAACCCAAAGATTATATCACCACACTTCGCGATCCTCATGCGCGCAACACCGTGATGGAGCTTATACAAGGTGCTTGTAAAGAACGTATTTACCCGGTTGGAAGGCTTGATAGAAACACAACAGGCGTGTTACTTTTTACCAACGATGGCGATTTGGCAAAAAAACTAACTCATCCGTCGAACGAGGTGCAAAAAATTTATCATGTATCGCTCGACAAAAACCTCAGTATGCCCGATATGCAAAAAATATTTGACGGTTTTGAACTCGAAGACGGTTTTATAAAAGCGGACGAAATAGCTTACATTGACGGACAAAGCAAGTCGGAAATTGGAATTCGCATACATTCTGGTAGAAATCGTATTGTTCGTAGAATTTTTGAACATTTGGGTTATGAAGTTAAGAAACTCGACCGTGTAATGTTTGCAGGACTTGACAAACGCGGACTTACTCGTGGTCATTGGAGATTTTTAACCGATGCAGAAGTTGGATTTTTGCAGATGGTAAGCAACAAAAACGCAAAAGATATGCCTTACGGCGACGTTAAAAGTGCCATTGAATAATTAAAAAAGAATCGAAAAACACGCTGTTTCGCAAAAAACAAAATTTGCGATGGCGTGTTTTTTTATTTATAAAAAAAGTAACTTTATAATAAAATGTTTGAAAAGGTTAAAGAATATTTTTCGTTAGTGAGATTTGCACATACGGTTTTTGCAATGCCATTTGCATTAATTGGCTTTTGCCTTGGAATGATGGAAACCGAGTTTAAATGGATTTTACTTTTGCAAGTTGTTTTGTGTATGGTATTTGCAAGAAACACCGCAATGGGATTCAACAGATACTTGGATAGAAATATTGATGCAAAAAACCCTCGCACAAAAAATCGTGAAATACCTGCTGGAAAAATTTCTGCAAAAAACGCATTAATTTTTGTTGTAATAAACATTATTCTATTTATAACCACAACTTTTTTTATAAATAGGCTTGTATTTTATTTGTCGCCAGTGGCAATACTTACAGTTATGATTTATAGTTACACCAAAAGATTTACTTCGCTATGTCATTTTGTTCTTGGCTGTGGTCTTGCGTTGGCACCGCTTGGAGCGTATCTCGCTGTAACAGGGCATTTTGCAGTTTTACCAGTTGTATATTCATTAATTGTTTTAACATGGGTGAGTGGTTTTGATATTATATACTCATTACAAGATGCAAATTTTGATACTCAGCAAAATTTACATTCCATTCCAGAAAAATTTGGCATAAAAGGCGCATTGAGATTGTCGCTTGCCGACCATATTGTGTCTTGTATTTTGGTATTGGTGGCAGGATATTTACAAAGTGCAGGTATGTTTTTCTCTATTGGAGCAGCAATTTTTATAATGCTAATTATTCGTCAACATTCAATTGTAAAGCCAAACGACCTTTCGCGTGTAAACGTTGCTTTTGGAACATTTAACGGTATTGCTTCAATAATTTTTGCTTTTTTTGATATTATTGATATTGTTTTATAAGCAATTGTTTATAATGTCGTTGGCAAAAGAAATCTTTTTTTCCATTGGCAATCTACCGTCAATCCAATTGATTTTTATCCCCATACGTTCCATACGTCTAAACCATGTCATCTGCCTTTTTGCAAATTGGCAGATGGCTATTTCAAGTAGCGATTGCATTTCAGAATAACTAAGTTTGCCAGTAATATAAAGCGTAACAAACTTATATTCAAGACCATAATAAATAAGGGTTTCTTCCGATACACCATTTTTTAGTAATCCTTCTATCTCTTCAACCATCCCATTTTCAAGACGTTCTTTCAAACGAAATGCAATTTTTTCTCTTTCAACATCGCGAGGATTTTTTATTCCAAAAATCAGAGGTTCAATTTTAGGATAAGAAGGAACAACCATTGGATTTTCTTTGATAAATGTTTCTATTTCAATGGCTCTAATTGCCCTTTTTTTTGTATCGGTATCGGTGTTATTGTGCAGCGTTTTCATTTTTTGAAGCATATCTTTAAGTTCAGATAGCGAATATTTCTCCAAATCTTGTCTCAAACTTGGATTTTGTGGCACATCAATAAGTTTGTAGTTGCGCACCACAGATTCTAAATACAACCCTGTGCCACCGCACAAAACTGGTAAAAGATTGCGGTTCTGCATATCAACAAAAACTTTGAAAAATTCTTTTTGATATTCAAAAAGATTATATTTAACACCAGCATCAACAATGTCGGTAAGATGACATTTTATTTGTTTGCCGTCGATAAAATAATCTTGTAAGTCTTTTCCCGTTCCAATGTCCATTCCACGATAAATCTGACGAGAATCTGCACTAATAACTTCTGTTTTTAATTCTGCTGCCAAATGTGCCGCAAAAGAAGTTTTTCCGCCAGCCGTTGGACCAAGAACCGCAATTAAATTCATAGTTGAAAATTATAAAAAAATTCGCAAGTAATTTTGTATAATAATTACCTACAAAAATATAAATTCTTGTAAGTTATTACTTATATTTACTAACAAAATTACTTGCGAAAGTAAAAAATTAGTCGAGTAACTCGCCACCCATTTCAAGACTTTGGTTATACACGTTCATAGCCTTTTGGCTCATACCCATACTTGAAAAACCGCCATCGTTGTAAAGATTTTGCATAGTTACCTTTTTTGTAAGATCAGAAAATAGTGTTATGCAATAATTTGCACAATCTTCTGCATCGGCATTTCCAAGCGGCGACATTCTATCGCTATAGTCCATAAGATTGTCAATACCTTTTACACCGCTACCAGCAGTAGTCATCGTTGGCGACTGCGAAATGGTGTTGATGCGCACTTTACGTTCGCGACCGTATATGTAACCAAAACTACGAGCAATTGATTCGAGTAATGCTTTTGCATCGGCCATGTCGTTGTAACGATAGAATGTGCGTTGTCCAGCCACATACGTAAGCGCAACCACAGACCCCCATTCTTTTATTGCATCAAGTTTATATGCAGTTTGCAAAATTTTATGAAACGAAAAAGCCGAAATATCCATTGTTTTGGCGTAAAAATTATAATCCACATCGTCGTAGGGTCGGTTTTTTCTAACATTGAGCGACATTCCAATAGAATGAAGTACAAAGTCTATTTGTCCACCAAATTTTTCCAACGTTCTCTTAAAAACATTTTCCAAATCTTCAACATTTGTGGCATCGGCAGGAATAACCTCAGAACCAGTTTTTTGAGCCAATTGGTTCAACGTACCCATACGGAGAGCAACAGGTGTGTTTGAAAGCGTAAACTCCGCGCCTTCTTCCCAACATTTTTCCGCTATGTGCCAAGCGATGGATTGTGGATCCAACGCACCAAAGATTATTCCTTTTTTTCCTTTTAAAAGATTATACATAATTATAGTTTTTTCTAAAACATTTTTTCGTTGCAAAAATAGTTTTTTTTATTTTAACGATGGCTTTATTTTATGTTACGATTATGTTAATGTGAAAAAAAACTCTAATTTTGCACCATAATTTTTAACACAAGAAAAATTGAAACTCGAAATTTTCATGGCTTCGCGTATGGTACGCAGCAAAACTGGTTCGGCATCAAGTTCGGTGGTGAAAATTGCTGTTGCTGCTGTGTCGTTGAGCGTGGCTGTTATGGTAATAAGCATGGCCATTATCATTGGCTTTAAAAACGAAATTATGGAAAAAGTGGTTGGTTTTGGTTCTACAATTAATATTGTAAATCGCGAATCTGCTGCCAACTACGAAACTTTTCCAGTTGATGGTTGCCAAAATTTTTTTCCATCAATCGAAAACGAAGATGGTATTAGTCATATCCAACGTTACGCAGCAAAACCTGCTATATTGAAATCAGGTGTTGAAATATGCGGTGTTATTTTAAAAGGTGTGGGTAGTGAGTATGATTGGTCTTTTTTTGAAAAAAATCTCGTTGAAGGTAAGGTTTTTAAAACAAACGACAGTATTAAAAACAATAATGTTGTAATATCAAAGAAAATAGCTGATATGCTCAATCTAAAAATTGGCGACAATCTTGCAGCATATTTTATTCAAAATCCACCAAGAATGAGGAAATATGTTGTTTCGGGAATTTACCAAACTGGGCTCGAAGAATATGATAAACTTTTTTGTATTGTAGATTTGCTTGATATTCAAAAACTTAACAACTGGCAAGATGGTAAAGTTACTGGTTTTGAAGTTATGATTGATGATTTTGGCAAACTTGACGAAATGACATCGGTTGTACGCGATTATGCAGGGTACCAAATTGCCGAGGATGGCAGTATGCTACGTGTACAAAATGTTAAAGATACCAATCGACAACTTTTTGATTGGCTAACGCTTACCGAAATGAATGTTTGGGTTGTGCTTAGCATAATGTTTTTTGTTGCATTAGTAAACATGTCAACAGCAATGCTAATAATTATTTTTGAACGCACAGCCATGATAGGTATTATGAAATCAATTGGCGCGCGTAATTGGCTAATTAGAAAAATATTTATTATTCAATCGCTCTACATTACTGGTAAAGGCATATTAATTGGTAACGTGGTGGCTTTGGTTTTGATTTTTATTCAACAAAAATTCAATTTGATTGGTCTTGATCCAACTTCTTATTATGTTGATCATGTGCCAGTAAGCCTTCATTTTTGGTACTTTTTAGCAATAGATTTTGCGACAATGGTTGTTATGAGTTTTATGCTTGTTTTTCCAAGTTTTGTAATTTCTAAGATGCAACCAGCCAAGGTGGTTGGCTTTAAATAAAAATTCAATTAGAATAAGGAGAGGGCTGATGCTCACCAAGTTCTATACCCCAAAGAGAAATATCATCGCGTTGTTCTTCAAGACCTTGCCAATTGTTAATGATATTGTCAATAAAAATTTTTTGGTCGCGAATGTTGAGTGTTGATGTTATAGAAAGCATCATTTCAAGACGTTTTGTACCAAACCTTTTTCTAAGCATATTGTTTTGGTCTTTTATACCATCGGTGGTAAGGTAAATTCTGTCACCAATATTGAGGTAATAATCACGGTCTTCAAAAAAGAAAAAATTAGCGTACGAATGTCCTCCAATTCCGCGTCTATCGGCAGGTGCTTGTTCAACTTCGTCAACCCCTTTTCGTTTTATAAAAATTGGTTGTTTTGCTCCTGCATATTTAAGTTCGTAATCATGGTCTTGTGCGGATACTTTTTTTATACGACAAATTGCAATGTCCATGCCATCGTTATTTTCGGTTTCGTCTTGTTTTAGTGCTGCAACAATGCGTTCGTGCATGGTTTCTAATATAACTGACGGCCTATCCATTTTGTTTTCGTTTATGAGTTCGCCAAGAATTCTTGTACCTATCATACTCATAAATGCACCAGGAACACCATGTCCTGTACAATCGCCAAGTACAGCATAAACGTATTCTTCATTTATGGAATACCAATAAAAATCACCGCTAACAATATCTTTTGGTTTGTAGATAATAAAATTATTGAAAAAATTGTTTTCCAATTGGTTAGATGCAGGAAGCATAGCCTCTTGTATCGTTTGTGCATATCTTATGCTGTCGGTTATGTAACTGTTTTTTGTTATTATTTGTTTATTACGATATTCAAGTTCATCGTTTGCATCTTGCAACATTCTGGCTTGTTGTTCGAGTTGTTTATGCTGTTCGCTTAACAATTCGTTTTGCTCTTTTATTCCAGCTTGTTGAACCTCCATTTGTGCTGTAATTAGCGACAGCATTTCGGTTTGCATCTGAAGTTCTCGTTGTTGGTTATCAATTTTTTCGTTTGCCTCTTTCATGTTAGAAATGTCGGACATTGTTGCCGAAACTAAGGCATTGTTTTTATAATTATTTATTTTTGTAAATGTTATATGAAACCAATAATTTATAGAGTCGATTTTTATAGTTTTTTCGTAATATGTAGATTTGCCAGTTTTGAAACAATCATCCATTTTTTCACATGCAATTTTGTCTTCAAAAATGTTTAAAACCAACGTTTGGGGATTTTGTTTTTTTAAAAAACTTATTGATTCTAAATTGTTCCAAAATAGGGTTCTATCGTTTTTCAAAACTAAAATAGGAATGTTAGCCAAATTTGAAAAAAACATATACATTCGGCTAAATTCTAAATTTTTGCGATATTTAATCATCTGTTTTACAGCTATAATCGCAATAATAATAAAAGCGATATTGGCAATAAACATCCATGGAATGTCTAATATGTATTTAAAAAAATGCAATGCAGACCCATCTCCTTGCTGCAAAAACATATAGTATTCTTGCACAAGAATAACTATAAACAATACTGAAAACAATATTGCTGACATTATTGGCAAGCGATTAAGAAACTTAGAGCCTGCGTATTCCGTTGTTATTCCGCCATTGTTTGACATATTATGCCTAATGGATAAAATTGCAAATTTATAATGCCAAATTTATTTATTTTTTTTTATTTTGCAATTAAAACTATAAAATTTCTTGCTTTAGATTTATGCACATAACAGGAATTTTTGCATCGTTGAAAATAATTTTTTCTTCATCAATACCCAAAAACCTATCTGCGATACTTGGATTTTTTGATGTCATTGTTATCGCCATGTTGCAAACAGCTCCGTTTTTTAAATATTCTGTTGCTGCTTCATGTAAATTTTTACCTTTTAAAACCTTTTTTTCGTATTTTATTTTTTGTTTATCAAAAAACTCTGTAACTACCGAAATATTAGGATGTAACGCAAAAACATCAAGATAACAAACTTCAAAAGTCAACCCCGAAAAATTGTCAGACAAAAACTTTGCTTGTGGTAGTTTTTGTAACGTTTCTTTATTGTCGCCAACCAAAAAAAGAACTCTTTTTAGTTGTTGTTTCATGGCACGATGTATAACCAAAAATGGAATTTCATTACCTGTAATAACCCTTAACGCCCTGCTACCCGTTATTTTTTGAAAACCATTTGCTCCTGGTGTTCCCATTATAACAAGTATTGCAAAATTTTCGGCGGCTATACGACCTATTTCGGTGTAAAGATTTCCAGTTTTTATTTGATAACCAGTTTCTCCATTGAAAATCTTAGCAAGTTCTCTAATTTTTATTTGCAATTTTTGTTCCGTTTCTGCCAACTCCTTATCATTTTTTGCAATATGAGCCAATTTTATTCCTGCCCTAAAGTGGTTGGCAAAATAAATAGCATAGTTTAATGCAAATTCTGAATATTGGGAGAAATCCCACGCAACTACAATTGTTTTTCCCATTTTAAAGTTCTAAAATTTTTCCAAATGTAGAACAAAATATTTAAATCAAAATCCGTTAATGTTTAATTTTTTTTTAAGAAATAAATTTTAAAAAATAATCTAAACAATCGTATTTTTTGAATATTCAACGTTTCCACGGTTGCAAGATAGTTGTGTTTGGCGAACCAAAATATTTTTTTGTTGGCGTATTAAGTAAAATTGGGTAGCGACTTTTTTGCATTATAAAAGTGGCAACGCTATCCATCCACATAAAAGCCGATTCGGGTTTAGGATGCGCACCATCGGCATATCTTTTAAACGTTAGATTTTTGGAAGGAAAAAAGCGTCTTGTTCCTACATTGTTGACTATCAATGTATTAATACCTGTATCTTCGCGCCAATTAGGGGGTCCAACCCAAATAAAAGGTATGTCGCCTATTTGTTCGAGAATATGTTTTACATAAGGTGTACGTTTTGCAATTATGTTGCTTACAAACAATTCATTGGCACCAAGAATTAAAATAATATATGTTGGATTTGTTTTATTAATAAAATATTTCAATGTATCAGAAATACCATACCACTCTGTTTGAGAACTATACCATATTACAGATTGCATTTCGTGCCCATTTTCGGCGCAATAATCACGTAAACGCCATCTAAATTGTTCCAACATACTATCGCCAATAAGCAAAATACGTTGGCTACTGCTATCAATGCCCGTTTTTTTGCTAACCTCGTGCTCGATGGCTGCATCAATATATATAGGTGTGGTATCACCAACGAGAAATGTGCCTATTTCTGATTTTTTTATTTCTACCCCAGCCACTTCAAGTTTTGGACTAACAAGCGAATAAACCGTCAAAATAACAGTTACAATTAGCAACATAAACACAATGCTAAGAGAATTTTTCATAATAATTATTTATAATCAAGGTTAATATCTTTTTTTTGACTAAACAACCATTCAAACAATCCTGGCTCGGCATAAACTTTGTTCCATATTAAATGACCCGATTTTGGATATTCTTTGTAATAGATTTTTTTGCCACCACAATTTCTAATAGCCGTCACAATGTTGCGCGTTCTACTAACTTTTACCAATTTATCAATTGCGCCATGGTAAGTTCTTATTGGAATGTCTTTTAGCCTACAAGCCATATTTTCATCAGCTCCTCCACAAATTGGAATTGCAGCCGCAAATTTTTGAGGATAGCGAGAAATTAAGTCCCAAGTTCCAAAACCACCCATCGACATACCAGTAATATACAATCTCGATATATCAACATTTAGGCAATCAATCAAACTATCAACAAGTTGGTTGGTTGCCGAAAGATAAACAGATGGATTTTTAGGTATATTATGACGAAGAAGACTCCAATTGGTTTCGCACCATCTAAAAGCCGAATCGCATTGAGGCAAAACAACATAACAAGGAAATTTTTCGCGAAAAACTTCCGAACCAAACACCTTATCAACATAGTTAAGTTGCGACTCATTGTCGTGTCCACGTTCGCCAGCTCCATGTAAAAACAACACAAGAGGATAAAACGTTGTATCATTATAGTTTTTGGGAGTTAAAAAACGATAATTTAAAACCGTTCCTAATGAATCTATATATATTTTTTTTTCAAAAACATCTCGCAAAAGATTATTACTTTGACCAATAGCAAAAGTAACTACGCAAAATGTAAGAAATAATGTAAAAATTTTTTTCATATCAATTATACTTTTGTTTTTTTGCATAACAAAAAACACACCGCAAAATTAAATAAATTTTGTAAACAATACACTAAAAATTAAAGTAATTAATCTAAATTAACCACACCAATTTCATTTGAATCTACATCAATGCGGGCGGATCTGCGTGTCAGTCCGTTCAAATGAAATTAACGTACTAAATAAGGAATAGTAAAAAAAACACTTTATTATATTTAATCTTTAAAAAGATAAAAATTTTTAGTAAGAATTATAATAAATTGAATAACAGACAATTTTAAATCAAAACATGTAAATAATAAAAAAAATAATCAAAAAAATTTGCAGAAATAATACAAAAGTTAATAAATTTGAACTTTGATGTTAAATAGATAAATGCAGAGCCTAATTTAAGCCATGCAAAACTTATTATTAACAATAATAACTATTTTAAAAAAAAGTTTCAAAATTTTACAAAATGGTTTGATTATTGAATATAAAAAGTAAAAAGCAAAAAAACTTCGATAATGAGCGAAAACACAAATAACGAAAAAAGCATGCTCGATAACATTTCAATTTCATACACTGGAATGTTTGACACCGAGGTTTTGTCGGTTTTGGCTAAGGATATAGAAGGGACGCTATCATCTGATGAAAAAGTAAACAAAAAAGTGTTTAAAATATTCATAGAATTGGCGCAAAACATATCACTCTATAGTTTAGAAAGAGCAAAATCGGCAACGGGCGAAGATATGGGCATTGGCACGATGATTATTAGGGAATTCGACGATTGTTTTGAGTTTTCCACTGGTAACAAAACAACAATGGAAAACATAATACCAGTAATGGAAAAATGCGACAACATAAACTCCATGAGCCGCGAAAAGTTACGAGAATATCGTCGTCTCCAACGCAATATGCCAGCAGGAGAAAAGGGAGGTGGCAACATCGGGTTAATACAAGTTGCCCTAACTGCCGACAACCCAATAGAATATGGACTTATAAAGTGCTCTGAAGACGAATATTTTTATATCGTTAATGTGCGTATAAATAAAGAACAGCCGTCAGAGAAAAAAACATTATGCAAAACACCTAAAAAATCTACAATAAATGAATGACATTCATATAAAAGGTTTACACGAGGCATATTTTGTGCCAACAGTGAATTTTGAGGTCGAAACAGGAATATGTGAACTTGCAGGAGAATCATATTTGGAAGAGACCATAAAATTTTATACGCCACTGTTTGCATGGATAAAAGAATATACCGAAACTATAAAAAAACCACTGACATTCAACTTTAAGCTCAGTTATTTTAATACAAGCAGCTCAAAATGCCTTGTTGATTTGCTTAATATGTTAAAAACATACCAAAAAAATGGTGGCGAAGTTACTGTCAATTGGTATTACGATGATTCCGACGAGGACATTGACGAAGAATTGGAAGAAGTAGAGGACTTTACAATAGAAACTGGGTTAACAATTAATAAAATACCCAACTCTTCCTTAAAAAATTAACGGAATTTTTAACAATATGTCAAAAAATATATAATTTTGCTATACCAAAAAGCCAATAGAATATGAAAACAGGCGAAATACACGATTTTAGTTTGTATGAATACCATAACTTATTGCAACAAAACATATTGGTATCATACAAAGGACCTATTGACGAAAGAATAATGTCAGTAATTGGCGAAAACATAGAAGTGGTAACTTCAAGCGGCGATGCAAAAGCAAAGAGCAAAATATTTAAAGTTTTTATGGAACTTGCCCAAAACGTATGGCTATATAGTGCAGAAACATGCAATGTAGGAAATGGTCGTGTTATGGGAATGGGAACGTTGGTAATTGGTGAATTTGGAAATTATTACACATTTGTTACAGGCAATGTGGTAAAAAACTCTGATATTGAACCAGTTATAGAAAAATGTGAAAAAATTAATTCCCTCGATCGCGATAGCCTTCGCGAATATCGTCGCGAACAACGGAGATTGGCAAACGAAGGTAAGAAAAACAGTGGAAACATTGGTCTTATCCAAGTAGCATTAACCGCAGAAAGCCCTCTTGATATTGAACTTACTCCGGTAAACGACGAAGAATCGTTCTTCTCAATTGCCGTTAAGATAGAAAAAGACGAACAAGGAAACTAAAAAAAAGGTAAACATAAAAATAAAGAATAAGAATATGGAATTAGAGGATATTGTAATTGAAGGATCACACAAAAACTTTTTTACACCTTCGGTTAATTTTAACGCCAAAACAGGAATCTGCGAATTGTCGGGAGAATCCTTTTTGGAAGATACGGCGGAATTTTATCAACCGCTAATCAATTGGCTCGAAGAATATACTTCAAAAATTAAAAAACCAATTGCATTTATAATAAAACTTACATATTTTAATACAAGTACATCACGTTGTATTCTTGACTTACTTAATGTACTAAAAGATTACGAAGAAGATGGTGGCGAAGTAGTTGTTAATTGGCACTACGACGAAAACGATTCTGATATGGAAGAAGATATCGAAGACTACATGATTGATACAGGCTTGAATATCAATATTATTCCTTTTTAACAAAACTTAACCCAAAAAACAAACATGGAAGACATTCACATAGAAGGCAGCAAAGGTGTCTATATTGTACCAACAGTGCATTTTGATGCTAAAACTGGAATTTGTGAAATCAGTGGCGAATCGTTTTTAGAAGAAACTGCAAGGTTTTATAATCCATTAATAGAATGGATAAAAAGTTATGTAAAAGACGCTTCGCATATACAATTTATTTTTAAACTAACTTATTTTAATACAAGCACTTCAAAATGGATTCTTTCTATCCTTAATGAATTGAAGATGTTTGAAAAAAATGGTGGTAAAGCCGAGATAAAATGGTATTATCACGAAGAAGACCTCGATATGCGCGACGATATACAAGATTATGTTGTTGACACAGGGTTATCCATACAACTTTTACCTTTTGAATAAAAATCCATATTCTATCCATATAAGTCGTCCCAGTTTGCAAATTGTGAGCTGGGATTTTTTGTTCAAAAAAAACATGCTAAAAAATAAATCAGATTGGGTGTTGGTTAAAAATGTAAACAATTTTCTATATTATGGTGGCAGAGTAGATTTTGAAATGACTTTTTAAGCAAAAATCTTGCAAAAAAAATCAAAAATTTTGTTTAAATATGCCATATCTTTTTAAATTTGCATAAAAAATATAAAAAAACTTAAAAAAATGTTTATTTTAATGGTAGTGGTGTTTGTTCTTGGGTATGCGGCCATAGCCTTAGAACACCCCTTAAAAATTGACAAAGCCGCATCTGCAATAATTTTGGGAGCATTAATGTGGGTTCTATTTGTAGTTGGCAAAGATGCAATTCTTGATAGAACAAACGAAAATGGACAACTCTCAAATCAAGCTTGGAATGAATATCTTTTACATCACAAAGATGCAGACCCAAGTGAAGCAAAAAGCGACTTTATAATTAAAGAACAAAGCCTCGAACACCTTGGCGACACATCTGAAGTTTTGTTTTTCTTGCTTTGCGCCATGACAATCGTTGCAATTATAGATAAACACAACGGATTTAGTATTATAACAGATAGGATAAAAACCAAAAGTAAGTCAAAGCTTTTGTGGCTATTGAGCATACTAACTTTTTTTATGTCGGCAGTTTTAGACAACCTTACCACAACCATTGTAATGGTAACTTTGCTTAATAAACTTGTGGTAGACAAGCATTTACGTTGGATTTATGCTGGTATGATTGTACTTGCAGCCAACGCTGGCGGTGCATGGAGTCCAATTGGCGACGTAACTACAATTATGCTTTGGATTGGCGGACAAATCACCGCTGCCAACATTATTAAAGTAGCTATTGTGCCAAGCATGGTTTCTATGATTGTTCCCTTGGCTGTTTTAAGTTTGCAACTAAAAGGCGATTTGGAACGTCCTGAAATTAAATTTGAGGACAAAAACTCTCCTATAACAGAAAAAATCCAAAAATTTGCACTTTATTGGGGTATAGCTTCTCTTATTGCAGTGCCTATTTTAAAAACATTTTTACATCTTCCACCATACCTTGGTATGTTGCTCGTACTTGGTATTTTTTGGGTTATTACAGAAATTTGGCATCGTAGGGCAGGGGCAAGTCATGTTGACTTCACTGTTTCTAACATTCTAACCACTGTAGACACTCCAACTATTTTGTTTTTCCTCGGTATTCTTACTGCAGTTGGCGCATTGCAAAGTGCTGGACATCTTGCATTACTTTCGCAAAGTTTAGAAACCATTAGCGGTGGCAATGTTTATGGAATTGGAATTATTATTGGTGTGTTGTCGTCAATAGTAGATAATGTTCCGTTGGTAGCTGGTGCAATGGGAATGTACGGTGTTACTGCTCCTGATTCTATCGGATTTTTATCAAACTTTGTTCAAGACGGCGTATTTTGGGAATTACTTGCCTACACCGCAGGAACAGGTGGAAGTATTCTAATTATTGGAAGTGCAGCTGGTGTAGCAGCAATGGGATTGGAAAAAATAGATTTTGTATGGTATCTTAAACACATAAGTTGGTTGGCACTACTTGGATTTTTTGCTGGTGCTGGATGTTTTGCATTGCTTAAATTATTGTTTTAAAATATTTTAAAAATCCCCCCAAGCAATTGATGGTTGGGGGGATTTTTTTATTTTCCAGTGTTAAAAATGTATTCTTTTAGGTTTTTATATTTACCAAGATTTTTTTCCAAATCGATGTTGTATTGCATAGCAAATATGATAAAAGCCATTAAAACAGCGGCTACAACGCTAAGACCAATCCAAATGTGGGTGGATAGAATTTTCTCTTTAAATCCCAACTTGCATACGGGGTATAAAAACCTACTTTTGATTAAACTGTTCTCGGTATCTTAATCGTTTTGGATTTTTGAAAATCAATTTTATCAGTTTTTCCACTTTTTCGAGATGATTTTCAGGTTGATTGAAAACAAAAGAATTCATCAAGTCCTATTTTTACGAACTTTTCACCATTGCAGAATGGGCAAGATTTTGGTATATAAGAATTTATCAAGAGCTTTTCTCCTGATTCTAATAATGTCGAATGCCCTTGTTGGTAATGCATTTTATGTTTGTCGCGTATAAATTGTTGTGTTGGGGGTAAATTTTCAACTCTATCCCACGGTGTATCGCTACGCGAGGTATTTGTTTTGTGTGTCATTGTTGAACTCATTTAGCACTCAAAATTACAAAAAATACCCCGTATGCAAGTAGGGATTTTTAGTTTTTAAATTCGTCAAGTTCGTAATATTTGATTTTTTTCTTTCGTTTAAGTGCAAAAATGTCTTTTATTTTGTCAAATTCTTTTCTAAATGAGATACCTACTCCTTGAGTGTAAGGAGCTTGATCAAAATCATCGTCATTAGCCTTATTATATGCTTTTAGTTTTACGCTTCCACTTTTGTTAAGATTTACGTTAACCTCTACCTCGCCAACCACATTATTTGATTTTGATGCTGTATTTGTTTTGGTTTCGCCACCTACACCTACATTTGTGCTTATTGAAACTCTATCGTCGAAAAGTTGGGTAGAAACGGCAACCTCAAATTCTGATGATGTTGCTTCGTCTCCCATTTGATAGTTTACGCCTAAATCAAAATTATCACTTATATCCGATAACCAGTGATTTAACTGATTACTAAGCAATTCGCCAGCATTAAACATACCAGTTTGGTTTGAAGAACGCAATCCGGGTAATGGTTGAAATTGGTTGAGAAGTAGCAACGATACCACTTGCTTGTTTAGATTACCCTCGTCAAGATTGTCAATTTGTGTTTGCACTCTATCATCAGCATCATAAAGTTTTATACCAAACGAAATTTCTGGTTGCATAATATTTTCGCGCATGTTGAGCAGACATTGAACAGGTATTTTTTTATCTCTATAACTTTCTTCGGTTGGCATAAGATTAAAAAGGTTTACTTTTCGAAGTTTATAAATGGCTGAAATGTTAACAATTGCGTCGGTTGGCGCACCATTCCACCTTAAAGTACCACCTTTTTGCACTTCAAATTTTTTACTAAAAATATTTTGCATTGTAAACATATATTCGCCTTTTTCTACTTGAAGCGTGCCATACATATTGAAATCGCCATTACCAGAAATATCAAGTCTAAGGTTGCCGCTAGCAGATGCTTTCATAATATCGCCAGTGGTGGGGTCTAAAATTATTTGAACTTCGGCATCTGGAGTTACTTCGAGATTAAAATTCATTTTTAATCCCATTAAATTTGCTGCACGTCGCTTGGTTGCAATGGTAGCCGTGTCAATGCTTTTAAATGTTATAAACTCATAGTCTGTGCTGGCATCGCTTGCGCCATACATAGGAAGATAAACTACGGTGTTTTTTTCGGTTTTTACCCTTGCCTCAATGTTAATTCTACGCGCGGGATTGCCTGTTAAACTTATATCTCCAGAGGCGTATGCTTTACCATAAAAGGCTGCTGTATCTGATTCCTTGGCATTGAGAAACATAAAATTGTTACACTTTAAATTGAGGTTGATGTTGAGATTATCAAAATTTTTGTGGTTAATTTCGCCACTAAGAATTGCCGAACCTGTTCCTCTATCGCTATAAAGTTTTGTTTGACTGAGTTTTATCTTATTATTATCAAGTGTTATACCAAGCGAATCATTGATGTCGTATTGCGTTCCAAGATAATTTATTTTAAAATATCCACCATGAAGACTCATTGTTGACATAATTTTTGGGTCATCAATATTTCCTTTTACTCTTGCAAAACCAGACAGTATTGAATATTTTGATGTTTCTAAATAATCTTGAAAATATGGTTTAAATGTGTTTAAAGGCAAATAATTAACATCAAATGTAAAATCAATAGTTTTTTTCTCAATATTACATATTCCATATCCGTGCAACGGTTTTAGGGTATCTTTTTCTGCGTTTTGGGCATTTGATAAGCGTCTTTTAGTATAAAAATCAAGCAAAATTGTCGAATCATTAGGAGTAAAGTTGCATGCTGCAAAAAAATCTCCAAGCGAAACATCATTTATTTTTAAATCAGAAACTTGATCTGATGTTTCAAATACTGGTATATCGCCATAAATGTTTGAAATATTGGTATGTCCACTCATTATACCACTTATTTTTAACCCCTCAACGATGTTAAATCCAGTTAAAATGTCGCTTACAACTTTTAAATCAAGCTCTCGAATGTCGGCAGAAATTGATTTTGATGGATCACTACAAATGGTTCCCTCTGCCTCTATAAGTTGTCCATTAGAATTAAGACCAAAATTCTTAATTTCCACAGAGTTAGTATCTATTAAAAACTCACTTTCGGAAATATGCCAAGGCGAATCCATTAAAAAAAAGTCTCCTTTATTTATATTTCCAATAATGAGTGGAAAATGGCGATCGATATAATGTTTTTGCAAAATTATATTTCCGCTTATTTCTCCTTCATTTTTTTTCTCATGGTTTTGCCAATTAAAAGCGTATGATGCACTATCACGTCGTGCTTTTACAAAAAACATTGGCTTTTTTATTTTGAAACTATCACTTAATGCTATTGAATCAGACCTTACTCCAAAATAAAAATCGCGTTCTAAGGCATGCGCATTAATATTTAAGCTGTCGATTTTTACACCATTATAAACAATGCTATCTGTTTTTGCGTCAACCCAAATATGATGTTTTCTTGTATCAAAACCGCCCGATGCCGAAGTATTGTTGCTTATATGAAACTCTGGCATAAAGAAACTTGTAAGCCGCTCCGAGTTTTTTAAATTTGCTTGAAACTTAAAATTGTTGCCAAGAAGGCGTTGAAAATCAGGGTCGTTGAACGAAATTTTTTTCTGCGCTAACCTTTGGCGTGGAGGTTTTGGTGCCGTGCCTTCGTAATCAAGAGATGGAAAAACCATATAAACAAAATTTGATAAAATTCCTGTAAGTTGCCTACTTTCAAAAAGCCCCTGCATATCAACATCAACAAAATCGCTACGAATTTTTATTTTTTTTAAAGGTAAATTACAAATATAATGATCTATAAACGCATTTAAAGTCAAATGGTTAAGTTCTAATTTTTTGGAGTTTTGTTGAAAAACAAGTTTATCTGTAAGGATTATCATACCATTTAAATCGTCGAGCGAAGAACCTTCAAAATCTGCCGTTAATGCAAAGTTAATTTTATCAATAGTGTCGTTTAAAATATTCATCTTTTTTAAATCGGCATGGTCAACACTAAGATCAAAATTAAATTGTGGTGTTTTGTCTCCAAATTTTACAAGACCATTGAATAACATTTTAAGATTTGGGTCGTTAATAAAAATTTCTCCATTAAAATCGTTTTCAGAAAATTTTCCATTAAGCGCAACATTAGAATATGTGTAACCCAAAAGTCCAAGAGAATCTATTCGTCCTTTTGCTTTGCCCGAAATTTGTCCCGAATTATAAATTTTTATATTAATTGTATCGTTAGTAAAAAGTTTTCCAAAATTATCTCTATCGCCCGACACCGAACCAATATCAAGATTTCCTGCCGAAACAATTCCTTCTACGTTTGTAGAAACGCTGTCAGTTAGTATTTTAACAGCTGTTTCTATTTCACCAAGATTAGAATTTAGTTTACCATCAACAGAAAGTTTATTAATTGTGCCAACTATTTTGGCGTTATAATTAATTATACCTAAATCTTTTAACGCTTCGGGAAGGTCTATAACGCTTGAAGTATCACCAACTTTTCGTATCGAATTTAAATCTCGTTGCGATGCCGACAAATCTTTTATGTTAACGTTAAAAAATGTTTTATCAATGTCGGGAAGTCCAGAAATATCGGCATCTGCTAATAACTTTGTATCATTAGCATAATTAATACTTAAATTTCTGATTTTTAAATTGTTTACTTCACCAACAATATTACCAGAAATAACTGGCGTAATGTTGTAACCATAAACATCAGGAACAAAAGCTGCCAAATCTTTTAATGCAAGAGTAGATTTTTCAATAATGTTAGACTCTATTTTTACGCTGTCGCAAAAATAAGAAAAGGCATCAAAACCATTGTAAATAAATTTTAAACTATCGGCTAATAAATTGGTGTTTGGTGTAATAAGATTTAAATCATAAAGTTTTATATTATAAGGACTTACAAATGTTTCTGCCGACAATTTATTGATTTTAAAACCACAATGTTCCCATGCTTGCAACGAATCTATTACCGTGTAAATTTCTAAATCTTGATTTATTGAAAAATCATGTGCCGACAAATTTATGTTTTTTAAAATAATATTATCAAAATCCATTGCAATAGGAACAATGCTATCGTATTTTGTTGAATATTTGAAGTTTATGTTTGTTAAATTTATTTTTTCGACAGCAATTCTAAATTTTACATCATCAGAATTTTGTTCAATGGTATCGGTTTGAGTGCTATCAGAAGATAACAAAAAATCAAAATTAAAATTTCCAATACTATCAACCAACAAGTTAGCAGTAACACTATCGATGTCTAAATTTGAAAGACGAAATCTCATTGTGGCTAAATTAAATCGTTTTAGTTTTGTGTTAATTTTGCCAGCATAGAGCAATGTGTCATAATTAAGATCTCGAATAAAAACGCCTTGTAAATCAACCTTGCCATTAAAAGGATTTATAAAAACCCTCGAAACTTTAACTTCTGTATTATAACTATCAGAAAGATAATCAGATGCAAATCCAGTAATAAATGTCTGAACAGGAGACGATGATGCAATTAAAGTAACCAACGCTAATAAAACAATAGGCGTGGCAATTAAAACAAGCAAAATTTTTTTTAATATGCTCTTTTTTTTGGACATTTTTCGGCAAAGATTTGCTTTAATGTTGACTTTGCAAAGTAACAAAAATTTATCTTATAAGACAATTTAAATAAGGTTAAAAAATATTTTTTTTTACATTTTTATAGTTTTAAATTATATTATTTTATTCATAAAAATATAATGCACCTAAAAAAAACGTCAAATTCACTTAAACAGACGGACACGCAAATCCGCCCGCAATATATCATTTCAAAAGAAATTGACGAGTAAAAACCCCTTAATTTAAGACGAAAAACAGAAAAAATTGTTTTTTATAAAAAAAATCAATATTATTGCAATAAATTTCAAATGTGAACGTTATAACATTTGAAATTGGCAATCAAGCAAATTATTAATTTAAATTTTATAAATATTATGAAACTAAAAAGCATTTTAACAGCATTTCTACTTGTATTTTTTGCAAGTGTAAGTTTTGCACAGAGCGAAGAAGAAGAGGCTCAACTATTTGGAAGCACTCGCGGCTTTAAATCTCAAATGGTTAATATTGGCAAATTAGAAACAGTGCCAGTGTGTCGTGAAGTTTTTATAGAAAATAAATCGGCAGTTGCTATTGAATTTTCGTCATTTGAACTACCAGCAGGCGTAAGCGCAATGCCTAAATCAAAACAAGTTGCGGCTGGTGAAAAAGGTTCTGTACTTTTGACTGTCTATCCTGAAATTGCAGGAAATGTTAGCAAAAAAACAATTATTGTAAGAACTACAAAAGTTGGTGATTCTGATTCTAAGCCAATTGAATATAAATTACAATTGATTTGTGAATAATAAATTATAATACCTAAAAAAACGCTAATTTTATTTATAAAATTAGCATTTTTTTTTATCTATACTCAAAAATCTAATACGATGCAGCTTTTCCACTTCGCCAAGTTTTTACGGCTTCGTCCCAAAGTGTTTTTAATTCGGTGCTTCGTTTTAAAGAATATTCAGGAGTGGCAAATTGAGAATTAAAATCTTTATTAAACACAAATTTTATTTCGTAGCCTTTTTTGTCGGTGTAAGTCCAAATTTCACAATCGCTACGCAATGCAAGTTTTTTTGGCGCACCTAAAACAATATAAACCATGCCGCGATCGGTAAACATTCCTTGGCGATAGTCGGTGAAAAAGATGTTAGCATAAACTGCTCTACTATAATAAATTTTTATAAGATCCTTGGCATTTTTTAAATCGTGGCTACACGAATACCAAAAATCATCTAAGGAAAGTTTAACATTACTATTATTGATAATTGTATCAAATTCTATATTGGAAGTCAAATATTTAACAAGTTTAAGCATTTCGTGCGGCTCGTTTATGTATGGGTGATTTCCACTAAAACATGGCAATGTAAGACCATAATTTTGAGAAGTATCTGCCGTAAAAATATATATACCAGATTTTTCAGCAATAAACCTATCATTTACACCAAAATTTGACAATTCACCCCACTGCAATTTATGCTCTTGCGCTGGGTACGAAAAATAAGGTGTTTCTGGTAGATATTCGCTTGTTGGCAAATATGATTTTAAGATTTTTGAATAATTGGTATTATAAAAATTTATATTTACAGTATCGCCAATATGTATAAAATTATCTGTATATGGCTGTGAATTGTCTATTTTTAACTTGGAAAAATTGTCGTAACAATAACTATTATTTTTGTCCACATCAATAAAACTGATATTCATTTTGCCACGATTGAGGTCGGTAACTGTGGTTTGGAGAACAAATTTTTCTTCTTGAATGGGTTTTAGTTTTATTTTTATGGCTAAAGTCTTTGAACTTGACGATTTTTTTATTGTAATAACCTTTAAACTACTGTCTATCAGTGTATTATTTTCGTAGCTATCAATCATTTTATAAAATACTCTAACCTTGGCCATCGACTGATTTTGAGCATTTGCCTTAGAAAATAGTAATTCGTTATCGTTAATAACTACATATAAATCAATATCTTGAGAATTATTTTTACGAATAAAAATATTTGGATGTATTGTCGTACTCACAGGATTGTATATTTGAGCGAGATTTGCTGAGCCTATTGCAATAGCCGATAATTGCTTGGTTGGAACAGCATTTTTTTTACTTGCGCCACAACCAATGTATATTATAGAAATACCGATAAATACTAATAAATTTACAAATTTTTTCATTATAAAAAGTTTTGTCTGCAAGTTAATCAAAAACTTATTTTCTACAAGTTTTTTATTTATTGTTTTATAAAAAAGGCTGCCCGCATTTTTTGGGACAGCCATTTATCTCATTGATAAACAAATTATTACAAATTTTTTATATTGCGTTCATAAATAAGACCGCCCTCGCTGTCTTTAAAATAAACTCTATCACGAGTTCCAACTGTTACCTTGTTTTGTCGATATAACCAAACGCCATTATTTCCCATCCAAATTACACAACCATATTTAAACTCTGTAATTGGCAGCTTGGTATCATCATCAATCACACCCCATTTTCCATCTTTTCTAACGACAAGAAGATCCGCAGTTGGATGTTGAAAATGATCTCCTTTGGTTACGTCGTTAGTATTGTTACCGTTGGTGTAATCATAAAGATAATCAATTACAACATTGCCATCGGCATCAACAAAACCAAGTTTTCCATTTTCACCTTTTTGCGGTTTCAACTCGTGCAAAAGCGAATTATTTATTATCTTATTGCACTCTTCGAGTTGTTTTTTTATGTTTTGATTATCTGGTGCGAGTTTTGCTGCCGAATCGAGCAATTGTTTTGCACGAGCCATGTTTTTTTCTTTGTATGCGGCTTCTCCATTTTTAATTAACTGATTAAGAGCATTTTCTCGTTCTATTTCTTCCTGTGTTTTTTCAGGCTCAGTAGGTTGTTGAGGCGTAACTGATGGCTCATTTGCGTCAACGCTATGTTGTTGATTTTCGTTTTGTTGAACGGTATTTTCTGTATTTTCATTGTTTTTACTTTCTTTTGGACGCGTTTTCCAATAGATTGCAACCCCAATTCCAATTAGTAACAATGCAAGAATAGCAAACAAAGGAAGTTTACTTTTTTTCTTTTCCTCAACAATAGACTTAAGTTCTATAGGCTGAGGATTTCCCTCTACTTCATCCTCATTGTCAGCGTAAGGCTCAAGCCATTCGTAAGCAATCTCAATCTTCTCAACTGCATATGTCCTTCTGTCACTTCCGCAGAGGGCTGGACCAATCCAGCGGCAGGGAAAAGCCCTGAAAAAGTTCCATCGCTTTACTTCCTCTCCCTGCAGGTTGCAAAGTACGACAGAACCAGACTTTCGCTCAACTTTGCCCTCATTGGTTTTCTTGTACCATTTCCACAGAACATCATTGTCTACAATGCCTTTTTCTAAGATCAAGTTCGGAAACCGTGTCCTTCCCTTGAACTTGTGTACTGCTCCGCCGCCTTCTTGATATTCAAAGACCTCTGTCTCTGCTTCCAGTCCCTCGCATTTCTGGAACCTCATCGTCTGGATTCCATCAATCTCAACTATGAAAAGGTAGGGCGTCAGCCTTGAATTATCCGACTCATAATCTCCCATTTTTCTCCCACGCGCCTCAGTGCGGGCGTCCACATAACAATTGGTTGTACCGCAGCGGGCCTGAC